>PKUI01000169.1 GCA_002869605.1 Desulfuromonas sp.
CCCCGCTCAAAAATCACGCTGTTCTTCAGGTCTTCTGCCATTTTGATCTCCTCTGGAGGTTGTTATTTCAAGGCTTCGCTAAAGAAGGACGTCAGCTTGTTGAACGGGATTATATCGACTCTATCATACAGATCGATATGTCGTGCTCCCGGGACGATAACGAGTTCCTTGGGTTCTGCGGCCTCTTCATACGCATCTTCGGTGAAGTAGCGGGAATGTGCCTTTTCGCCCATGATGAACAGGATCGGGCGTGGCGAGATCGACTTGATCTGGTCCATCAAAGGGAAGTTCATGAACGACATGGCGCTGGTTTTGGTGAAGGCGGCGATGGAATTCGGGTGGTGGCCGCGCTGCATGGCGTAGTACTCGAAGAACTCGCTGGTGATCGGGTCGAGCCCCTCCGGAATGGTTGCAGCCGGTTCACCGGGGAAGGCCGGGGTCAATTCTGGAGTGCCGTTATCTACGTCTTTCCAGCGCTGCTCGGCGAGCTGGTCGAGGGTCTGGTTGCGCTGCTCATCGGTCATCGAGTCTTTCCACCCCTTACTCATGAAGCGACTCATGTCGTACATGCTGGCGGTGGCAACCGCTTTGATGCGGTGGTCAACCTGGGCTGCGGTAACGGCGAAGGCCCCGCTGCCACACAGACCGATCGCGCCGATCCGGTTGCGGTCGACGAACGGGAGCGTGCCCAGGTAATCAACGCCGGCGCTGAAGTCTTCGACGAAGATGTCGGGCGACGAAACCCGCCTCGGTTGACCGCCGCTCTCGCCATTGTAGGATTCGTCGAAAGCGATGGTGACAAAGCCGCGCTCGGCCAGGGTCTGGGCGTAAATGCCTGCACCCTGTTCCTTGACTCCACCGTAGGGTGTGCCAATAACGATGGCGGGATGTTTCCTGGAGGTGTCGAGCCCTTTGGGCAGGTACTTGTCAGCCGATACGCTGATCCCGAAGCGGTTTTTATAGGAGACCTTTTCGTGAGCCACTTTATCGCTCTTGGCAAAGGTCTTGTCCCATTTCGGGCTTTTGGCCGCGAAAGACACGACGGGGATGGCCAGGGCCAGGCACAGCAGCGATGCCGTGAGTGCTTTTGTGAAATATCTGTTCATCTTAAAAATTCCTTTCAGTTGTTTACTTGACGGCCAGCTTGAGGATGTCGGCAATTCTCTGCTGGGGGTAGAGTTGGTCCATGCCCCAGAGCTTGGCAATACCGAAGGCATTTTCGGCGATGGGGTCTACGGCGTCATCGGAAAGGCCTGCCTGGGCGAAGGTCACCGGGGCCCCGATGGCGCTGAACCATTCGGTCAGCTTGGTAATGCCAGCATCGGCATCAGCTACTCCGAACATCTTCTGTGCGAAGCGCTCAAACCGTTGCGGGTTCTGGTTTTTGATCGATGACATCCAGGCGGGGAGGACGACGGCGAGGCCGGCACCATGGGGCACGTTGTAGAGTCCACCCATGGCATGCTCGATCATGTGGGTGTCAAACGAGTTACCGGCAACGCCGGCGAAGGTGTTGCCGTTTAAGGCCATGGTTGAGGCCCAGGCAAACTCTCCCCGCGCATCATGATCGGTGGGGTTTTTCATCAGCACGTCGGTGGTGCGCATCACGGTTGCCAGGATGTTTTCGATCAGGGCAGCGGTAAATTCCGGGAATACCTTGGCGGTGAAGTAGAGGTAGAGACAGTGGGAGAAAATGTCGACCGCAGAGTAGGCCAGGTAGTCCGGGGTGACGGTGGCCATCAGCTCGGGGTTGATCACCGACACCTTCGGGTAAAGCGAAGGCCCACCAAGATTGTACTTCTGCTGAGTCTCCTCGTTGGTCACCACGCCGAAGGGGTTCATCTCGCTGCCGGTAGCTGCCAGGGTCATGATGGTGAAAACCGGGATGGCGTCTGCGACGGCGGCCTTGCCGATGAAAAAGTCCCAGGCGTCACCGTCATACTGTGCGCCAGCGGCAATCGCTTTGGCGGAGTCGGCCACCGAACCGCCACCGACGGCAACGATCCCCTGCAGGTTGTGCTCCTTGACGAGCTTGACCGCCTCGCGCACCTTGCTGATTACCGGGTTGCTGATGACGCCACCCAGCGCTTGGTAGCTGATCCCTTGATCTTCGAGGGATGCGGTAACGCGCTCGAAGAGCCCATCCTTCTTGATCCGTTCAGAACCGTACAAGACCAGAACGCTGCCGACGCCGAACTCCGTGACGTATTGCCCGATGTTGGCTTCCTTGTTCTTGCCGAATTCTATTCTTGTAGGATTGTAAAAAGTGAAGTCCTGC
>PKUI01000007.1 GCA_002869605.1 Desulfuromonas sp.
CGGCATCGGTCTCGGGGTTGTTTCCGGTATCGGCCTGGCCATCGAAGTGTTCGTGTTCAAGATGCCGCCGACCAGTCCGCCGATCACCGTGATGCTGATCATCCTGGCGGTGGTCACCTGTGCCTCGATTCTCGAAGCGGCCGGTGGTCTCAAGTACATGCTGCAGGTCGCCGAGCGGCTGCTCCGCTCGAAGCCGAAGATGGTCACCATTCTTGGACCGTTGGTTACCTACACCATGACCTTCATGCTCGGTACCGGCCACGCAGTCTACTCGATCATGCCGATCATCGGTGACGTGGCGCTGAAAAACGGTATCCGTCCGGAACGGCCGATGGCCGCATCGTCGGTGGCGGCGCAGATGGGGATCACCGCAAGCCCGATTTCGGCGGCGGTGGTTTATTACCTGTCGCAACTCTCCGGCCTCAACTCGAATATCACCCTGGTTTCGATCCTTTGTGTGACCATCCCGGCCACCCTGATCGGCGTGATCGCCATGTCGCTCTACAGCATGCGTCGCGGCGTCGAGCTGGAGGACGATCCCGAATATCAGAAGCGTCTACAGGACCCGGTCTGGAAAGAGCGGATCGAAGAAACCACCGCCACCACCCTGGATGAGAAACTTCCTCCGGCGGCGCGTAACTCGGTGTTGCTGTTCCTGCTGGCTCTGGTCGTGATCGTTATCATTGCCATGGTTCCGGAAATCCGTACCCTGGCCGAAGGTGACAAGCCGCTGAAGATGTCGGTGATTATTCAGATGATGATGCTCGCTTTTGGTGGTGTGATCCTGTTGGTGACCAAGACCAAGGCCTCCAAGGTCCCCGAAGGGGTGGTCTTCAAGTCGGGGATGGTCGCAGCCATCGCCATCTTCGGTATCGCCTGGATGAGTGACACCTATTTCAATTTCGCCATGCCGGCGTTCAAGGGTGGCATCACCGAGATGGTTACCGCCTATCCCTGGACCTTCGCCCTGGCGATGTTCGTGGTCTCGATCGTGATCAACAGCCAGGCCGCCACCTGTCGCATGATGCTGCCGGTTGGACTCGGGCTCGGGCTGTCGCCGGCGTTGCTGATCGGCATCATGCCCTCCTGCTACGGTTACTTCTTCATTCCCAACTACCCGTCCGATATCGCCACGGTGGCTTTCGACTCCACCGGTACCACCAAGATCGGCAAGTGGTACTTCAATCACAGCTTTATGATGCCCGGTCTGGTCGGGGTCCTGTGCGCCACGCTGGTCGGCTACGGCCTGGCGAGCGTACTGATCTGATCCGTGTACAGCGCTTGATATGACCCCGGCGCCAACGCTTCGCAACAACCAGGGCCCGCAGTGTTTTGACTGCGGGCCCTTTGTCTGTGCGATCATGCAATTAAAGGTTGTGGCCACGGGGGAGATGAGTAAAATTGCGTCCCATGGAGACTCACGAAACGCAGACACAACCGGCCAGCCGCTTTCATTACGGCTGGGTGATCGTCTTTTCCGGAACCCTGACGATTATCGCCTGTCTCGGCCTGGCCCGTTTCGCCTTCGGCATGTTGTTGCCGTCGATGCGCGACGCGCTGGGCATGACCTACGACCAGATGGGGCTGCTCGGTACCGCCAACTTTGCCGGCTACCTGGCGGCCGTCGGATTGACGCCATTTTTACTGCGGCGTCTGACCCCGCGGCTGCTCATTGCCGTGGCGCTGCTGCTGATCGCCGCGTGCATGTTTGGCATCAGCGCCAGCGGACACTATGGCACGGTGCTGGTGCTTTACACCGTGGTCGGAGTCGGCAGCGGGCTGGCCAACATCCCCCTGATGGTGCTGGTCTCCTACTGGTTTCGGCGCGAGCGTCGCGGCCGTGCCGCCGGCTTTATCGTCATAGGCAGCGGTTTCGCGATCATCTTCTCCGGCTTTTTGATCCCCTACCTCAATGCACAGTACGGTGCCGCCGGCTGGCGGGTTAGCTGGGGCGTCATCGGTAGTATCGTGCTGTTGATCGCCGTTATTGCCGCAAGCCTGATCCGCAACACCCCTGAGGAGAAAGGACTGGAACCGCTGGGGAAGGCCGGTGGCGTGGAGTACGACCCCGCGGAGACCAAGGGGCGTTTTTCGACCATTCAGATTCTTTCCTACCTCGGCGCGCTCTATTTCGTGTTCGGGGCCACCTACGTGATTTACGGCACCTTTATCGTCACCACCATGGTCGAGGAGTACGGCTTCGCCGAGTCGGTGGCCGGTAACCTCTGGTCGTGGGTCGGCTTCTTCAGCCTCTTCTCGGGGGTGGTGTTCGGAACCCTCTCCGACCGCATTGGGCGCAAGGGGGGGCTGATCGCGGTGTTTGCCGTGCAGACGGCCGCGTATATGCTGGCGGGCTCGAGCCTCGGGGAGAAAATCATCTTCGTGTCGGTGGCCCTCTACGGGGTGGCGGCCTTTGCGATCCCCGCCATCATGGCCGCCGCCATCGGCGATTACCTCGGCAAGGCCCGCGCCGCTGCCGGTTTTTCGATCATTACCTTCTGTTTTGCCATCGGCCAGACCCTCGGTCCGGCGGTGGCCGGGGTGGTCGCGGAGTCGAGCGGAACCTTCACCGGGAGTTATCTCGTTTCGGGGGGGCTGACTTTCGTGGCCATCGTGCTCTGCCTGTTTCTTCCTGCTCCCGTCGAGGGGTGACCAGCGCCAGGGGCTGTTGAACATGAAAAGGCCGATCCTCCCGAGGGAATCGGCCTTTTTCGTTGCGGAACTTCGTTCGATGTCTTAGGCCTGCGTCCAGTAACAACGCTTGGGTGAGACGATGCGCTCTTCCTTCTTTAGCTTGGCCATTGCCTTGTCGACCTCTTTGCGCTCGAGTCCACCGAGCTCCGCGATTTTGCCGGCGTTGAGTGGCTCTTCGGCGCTACGCATGACTTCGAGAACCTTGTCTGTCATATCCATGGAACTCTCCTTTGTTGAATTGATGTTGTCAATATATAACCGCATGAGTAATAAATCCAGGGGGAACATTATCCCGCAGCGGTGGACCTTTGCGAGTGGTGTTTAATATATGGGCATCGATACCTGAAATTTAGGCAGCCTTGTCCTCCGCCGTAACGGCACGCCCTTTTATTGCGGCCATTTACGCTTGGCACAGATGCTGCTTTATACGCTGGATAAGCAATGCAGCTAGGGTTCCGGCGCTGATGCGTGACTGGTCCGAGAGCTGCAGCCCCTCTGGTCAACAGCAGTGGGGTACACGGCGGGATAAAAGCCCGGGAGAATTAACCGAGAGTTGGCGCTGGCCAGCATCTGTTGCCTCCCATGTGTCAGCTCTCCCTAAAATTTCTAGGAGGACTGACCATGAAACCGTTCACCAAGCTTCTTTCCATCCTGCTGATAGCCGCGTTTCTGATGGCTGCGGTATCGGCACCTGCCTTCGCTCAAGAAAAAAAGCAATTCAAACTAGCCTGGTCGATCTATGTCGGCTGGATGCCCTGGGGCTGGGCTTCTGACCAGGGGATCGTCAAAAAATGGGCCGACAAGTACGGCATCGAAATCGAGGTCGTGCAGTTTAACGACTACATCGAGTCGATTAACCAGTACACGGCAGGTGCCTTTGATGGTGTCACCGCCACCAACATGGACACCCTGGCCATCCCTTCCGTCGGCGGCATCGACACCACGGCCCTGATTGTCGGCGACTTCTCCAATGGCAACGACGCAATCATCCTCAAGGACAAGACCAAGCTCGCAGACATCAAGGGACAGCCGGTGAACCTGGTTGAACTCTCGGTCTCCCATTACCTGTTGGCCCGCGGCCTTGGCTCGCTCGGCATGAGTGAGCGGGACGTGCAGGTCATCAACACCTCGGATGCCGACCTGGTGGCAGCCTACAGCACCCCGGACGTGACCGCGCTGGTGACCTGGAACCCGTTGGTGGCCGAGATCATGGGGATGCCCGGAGCTAACAAGGTGTTCGATTCGAGCGATATTCCGGGTGAAATTATCGACCTGACGGTGGTCAACACCGATACCCTCGCCGCCAACCCTGCCTTCGGCAAGGCGCTGACCGGTGCCTGGTACGAGACCATGCAGATCATGTCCTCGGATACCCCGGCCGGTAAGGCTGCACGAGCTGCCATGGGTAGCGCTTCCGGTACCGACCTTGCCGGTTACGAGGCGCAGCTGGCTGCCACCAAGATGTTCTATGCCGCCAAGGATGCGTCTGCCCTGGCCGTCAGCGCCGAACTTCCCAAGACCATGGACATGGTGCGAGGCTTCCTTTTTGATCACGGCCTGCTCGGTGAAGGTGCACCTTCCGCTGACGTGGTGGGGATTGCTTTCCCGGACGGGAAGATTCTCGGTGACAAGGGGAATGTCAAATTCCGTTTTGATACCAGTTACATGGACCTTGCCGCCAAGGATGAGCTGTAATTCAACCCGAGCAACAAGAAAGGCGCGCTATGCGACGCTTGATCAACCGCAAACCAGATCGCCACATGAGCATGTTTCTAGCGCTGCTGCCGTTTGCGCTGCTGGTGCTGGCGTATGTCGTCGGGTCGGATATCCGCTTGACCGATAACCCCAACGACAAGCTGCTACCAGGTCTACAGAGCTTCATGGATGCCATCCAGCGTCTCGCCTTTCAGGCTGACAAGCGCACCGGTGATTACCTGCTGTGGACCGATACCCTTGCCAGTCTTGGTCGACTGGGTGGGGGGATGCTGGTTGCGACACTGATCGGCGCATTGGGTGGGGTCACCATCGGCCTGATCCCGTACATGCGCGCCGGTTTTGCACCGCTGGTGGCGGTGGTCTCCATGACCCCGCCACTGGCGTTGCTGCCGATTCTGTTTATCGTTTTCGGCCTTGGAGAGTTCTCCAAGGTGGTCCTGATTGTTATTGGTATCGCACCTTTTCTGGTGCGTGACGTGGCACTACGTGTCGAAGAGCTGCCGAGCGAGCAGCTGATCAAGGCCCAGACCCTGGGAGCCAATTCCTGGCAGCTGGCACTGCGGGTCGTGCTTCCCCAGACCTGGCCGCGACTGATCGACAGCGTGCGGCTCTCCCTGGGGCCGGCCTGGCTGTTTCTGATCGCTGCTGAAGCGGTCGCTTCGCAGAGCGGTCTTGGCTACCGGATCTTCCTGTTACGGCGCTACCTCGCGATGGACGCGATTCTCCCCTATGTCGCCTGGATTACGCTGCTCGCCTATCTGCTGGATCTGGCGTTGCGGCGGATGCAGGGGAAAATGTTCCCCTGGTTTGCCGTGGAAAGGGGCCGCTGATGAGTTGTGTAAGCATTCGTAATGTCTGGAAAGAGTATGCAGGGCAGTTGGTCATCGAGCGGGTCAGTCTCGAGGTCGAGGAGCACGCTTTCGTTTCGATCGTTGGCCCCTCCGGATGCGGAAAGTCGACCTTTCTGCGCATGCTGCTCAGCCAGGAGCAGCCGAGCCGTGGCGAGATCCTCATCGACGGGGAGCCGCTCGGTGACGAACCCTCTTCGGAACGAGGGGTGGTCTTTCAACGCTACTCGGTGTTCCCGCACCTGACGGTCGCCGAAAACGTCGCCCTCGGCATCGAGTTCGAGCAGTCGCCCTGGTGGGGCAAGCTTTACGGCGCTAAAAAGCGCCGGGCCCTCGACGAGGCGGGACATTTTCTCGAGGCGGTGGGTCTCGAGAGTGCCCGGGACAAGTACCCGAGTGCGCTCTCCGGAGGGATGCAGCAACGCCTGGCGATTGCCCAGGCGCTGATCAAGAAGCCGCGTATCCTGCTGCTCGATGAACCGTTCGGTGCCCTCGATCCGGGGATCCGGGCCGACATGCACGAATTGATGAAACGGTTGTGGCAGGAGAGTCGGATGACGGTTTTCCTGGTCACCCACGATTTACGCGAGGCCTTTTTGCTCGGTACGCGCCTGATTACCTTTGATCGCGTGCGCAAGAACAGCGAAGAGGCTGGCTACTACGGGGCGACGATCACCTACGACCTGCCTTTGCAGGGTGCCAAGGTGGCTGAAGGTCTCGAGGAGGTCATGGAAGAAATCGGGGACGCTTCGTATGCGTTTCCGCAGGAACTGTCTCGCCGGGACGACCCGGTGGTGGATGCGCCGAGCGCTCGCTAGGAGACCAGGACGGGACGACCCGACCACTTCAAAAACTTTGGAGAGGTGAAATGACAGATCTAGCCAACACCGTGCTGTATGAAGATGTCCTGCCGGGTGGGACGCACTGGTCGTTTACTATGAAGCGGGGGATGACCCTGCGCCTGATCGATCAACAGGGGGGCGCCAATGTCGGCATGCTTTTCTATAACCCTGCCAACCTGCTCGAGCGCTACAACGCGCCGGACACCCTTAAATGCCAACACGTTTTTAAGCTGACCCGTGGCAACTGCCTTTACTCCGACATGGGGCGGATCTTCTGTTCGGTGGTCGAAGACAGCGTCGGCTGGCACGATACCGCCTCCGGGACCTGTGACAAGGCCCTGGTCGAGTCGAAGTGGGGCACGCGCAGCTACCAGGAACATCGCAATGACTGGACCCTCAACGGTCGCGACAGCTTCCTGATCGAGGCGGCCAAGTACGGCCTCGGCAAGCGCGACATGGCCGCCAACGTCAACTGGTTCAGCAAGGTTGCCGTCGATAGTGACGGTACGATGCAATTTGATCCGGACAACTCAGCGGCTGGTTCCTATGTCGATTTGCGTTTCGAGATGGAGACCCTGGTGCTGCTGCATACCTGCCCGCACCCCTTGAACCCTGCTGCCGAGTATCCGAAGTGCCCGGTGGTCTACCAGTTTCGCCGTTCAGCTCAGCCGGCCGCCGATGACGTGTGTCGGACATTCTGTGCGGAGAATCAACGGGGCTTCAAAAACAACGAACTTTATCACCTGCAAGGGTAACGGGGAGGCGGATATCATGATCAATGTAAGCAAACTGAAGACTGAAGATGCCAGCTACCGCGAAGTCGTGCCTGCCGGGGACTACTGGATGCAGGTGGTCAAGCAGGGGCAGACCATGCGGATTCTTGACCTCGATGGCAACCAGGCGGCGGATACGCTCTTTTACAGTGCCACGGACCCGAGCGAGCGCTACAGCGCCGTCGACACCATCCGCGCCCAGGGGAACGTCTATCTCGGCGCCGGTTCGAAGCTGCTCTCCAGCGAGGGGAACGTGATGCTCGAAATCGTCGCCGACACCTGCGGGCGGCATGACACGTTGGGCGGAGCCTGCGCTACTGAATCGAACACCGTGCGCTACGCGCTGGAGAAAAAGACCATGCACGCCTGCCGTGACGCCTGGTTGCTGGCGGTGACCGAGCACCCGGAGTACGGCATGAGCAAGCGCGACCTGACCCACAATATCAATTTTTTCATGAACGTACCGATTACCCCCGAAGGCGGACTGACCTTTGAGGACGGAATCAGCGAGGCCGGCAAGTACGTCGAGCTCTGTGCAGCCATGGATGTGATCGTACTGATCGCCAACTGCCCGCAGCTTAACAATCCGTGCAACGCCTACAATCCGACCCCGGTCGAAGTCATCGTCTGGGACGCCTGATTCCATATTGCCTACAGGGGAGAACCATGTTGAAAACGGTACTGGTCGCCAATCGTGGCGAAATTGCCTGCCGGATCATCCGTACCCTGAAACGGATGGGGATCCGCGCCCTGGCCATCTATTCCGAGGCGGACCGACATGCCCGGCATGTGAGTCTCGCTGACGCGGCTTTTTGTGTCGGAGCGGCCGCAGCTGCCGAAAGTTATCTGAACGTTTCCGCGATCCTTCGCCTGTGTCGTGAACAGCAGGTTGATGCCGTTCATCCGGGCTACGGTTTTCTGAGCGAGAACCCCGAGTTTGCCGAAGCCCTGGAGGCGGCCGGGGTGCGCTTCATCGGGCCACGGCCGGAGCATATGCGCCAGTTCGGGCTCAAGCACACCGCTCGCTCGCTCGCCGAGGCATGCGGAGTGCCGCTGCTGCCGGGCACCGGCTTGCTGGAGAGTGTCGAGGAAGCGCTTGTTGCTGCCGAGCAGATCGGCTTCCCGGTCATGCTCAAGAGCACCGCGGGGGGCGGCGGGATCGGCCTGCAGCTTTGCCGCGATCGCGCCGAGCTGAGCGAAAAGTTTGCCTCGGTACAGCGCCTGAGTCGCAATAATTTCAGCACCGACGGGCTGTTCCTCGAGAAGTATATCGAGACCGCCCGCCATATCGAGGTGCAGATTTTCGGTGATGGCCAGGGCGAGGTAGTGGCGCTCGGCGAGCGGGACTGCTCGATTCAACGCCGCAACCAGAAGGTCATCGAGGAAACCCCGGCACCGAACCTCGCGGAGCCGGTGCGCCACGAACTGCACCAGGCGGCCCTGAGCCTGGGACGGCATATCCACTACGCCTCGGCAGGGACCGTTGAGTTTATTTTCGATGTCCGGGAGCAGCGCTTTTATTTTCTGGAGGTCAATACCAGGCTGCAAGTCGAGCACGGCGTGACCGAGCAGGTCTACGGCGTCGATCTGGTCGAGTGGATGGTCAATCTCGCCGCCGGGGAGCTGCCGCCACTTGAGGGATTGCTTCCGGAACCGTACGGCGCATCGATTCAGGTGCGGATTTACGCCGAGGACCCGGGGAAAAACTTTCAGCCCAGCTCCGGCCTGTTGACCCATGTCCGTTTTCCGCAGACCTGCCGTCTCGATGGCTGGATTGAGACCGGCAGCGAGATTTCGCCTTTCTACGATCCCCTGCTGGCCAAGCTGATCGTCACCGGCAAGTATCGTGACGGGGCGCTGGCCAAGCTGCGCGAAGCCCTGGGCGAAAGCGTCATCTACGGGATCGAAACCAACCTCGCTTACCTACAGCAGATCGTGGCTAGCGACATGTTCGCAACCGGTATGGTTTCGACCGGTGCCTTGGCCGAACTCCCCTACCGGGCATCAACCCTCGAAGTACTTGTCCCGGGGGCGCAGAGCAGTGTCCAGGATTTTCCGGGACGCCTCGGTTACTGGGACGTCGGAGTGCCGCCTAGCGGGCCGATGGATCATTACTCCTTTCGCCTTGTCAATCGCATTGTCGGCAACCCCGAGGGTGCGCCGGCACTGGAGATCACCCTTAGCGGGCCGACCCTTGCCTTCAACTGCGACAGCCTGATCGCCTTGGGGGGGGCGCCGATGGTGGCGACCCTCGACGGTGCCCCGCTTCCCTACTGGAAACCGGTGCCGGTCAAGGCCGGCCAGGTTCTCGAGGTCGGCGGGACGCTGGAATCCGGGAACCGCTGTTACCTGGCGGTGCGCAACGGCTTCGATGTGCCGGAGTATCTCGGCAGTTGTTCGACTTTCAGCCTCGGCAAGTTTGGGGGGCATGCCGCGGGAGTGCTGCGCACCGGGGATGTGCTGCGGATTAGCCCCTCGGGGGCCAGCGATGCACCCTGCGATCAGGTTCCCGAGGTGTTGCTCCCGGAGCTCACCCGCACCTGGACCATCGGGGTTCTTTACGGCCCCCACGGTGCTCCGGACTTTTTTACCCCCGCGGATATCGAGACCCTGTTTGCAAGTGACTACGAGGTTCATTTCAACAGCGCTCGTACCGGGGTGCGGCTGATCGGCCCCAAGCCGGTATGGGCACGTGCCGATGGCGGAGAGGCCGGCCTGCATCCCTCGAATATTCATGATAACGCCTACGCGGTGGGGACCATCGACTTCACCGGTGACATGCCGATTATCCTCGGTCCCGATGGCCCGAGCCTCGGCGGGTTTGTCTGTCCTGCAACCATTGTTCAGGCTGAGCTGTGGAAGATCGGGCAGCTCAGCCCTGGCGACAAGGTGCGCTTCGTCTGCTGGACGGAGGAGGATGCACACCAGGCGCGCATGCGCCAAGACGCGGCGCTGGCCAAGCTCGCAGATGCACCCCGCCTGGTACCGACTCCGGCGGCGCAGCTCAACCGTGCCATCGTGCGTGAGGGGTTGGCCGGCGGTACGCCGGTCTGCTACCGGAGGTCGGGTGATGACTACCTGCTGATTGAGTTCGGCGACCCGCACCTCGAGTTGAGCCTCCGTTTTCGTGTGCATACCTTGATGGACTGGTTGCGCGAGGCGCGTCCGCAGGGGATCATCGATCTGACCCCGGGGATCCGTTCACTGCAGGTCCACTACGACAGCCGCCGCCTGCCGTTGGTGAAGCTGCTCGATATACTGCAGCAGGCCGAGCAGGAGCTGCCGGCGATCGATGATATCGAGGTGCCGAGCCGTATCGTGCACCTGCCGCTCTCCTGGGATGACGAGCAGACACAGCTCGCGATCCGCAAGTACCAGGATCTGGTCTACCCGGAGGCGCCCTGGTGCCCCTCAAACATCGAGTTCATTTGCCGCATCAACGGACTCGCGGATGAACAGGCGGTCAAGGATGTGGTGTTTGGGGCCAACTACATGGTCCTTGGGCTCGGCGACGTCTATCTCGGGGCGCCGGTGGCGACCCCGGTCGATCCGCGGCACCGGCTGGTGACCACCAAGTACAACCCGGCACGTACCTGGACCCCGGAGAACGCGGTCGGCATCGGCGGTGCCTACATGTGTATCTACGGTATGGAGGGGCCGGGAGGCTACCAGTTTGTCGGACGTACGGTACAGGTCTGGAACACACACCGCGAGACCGAGAGTTTCGCACCGGGCAAGCCCTGGTTGTTGCGCTTTTTCGATCAAATCAAGTTCTTCCCGGTGACGGCCGAGGAATTGCTGGAGGCCCGCGAAGCCTTCCCGCACGGCCAGTACCCAATCAAGGTCGAGGAGACGTGCTTCCGGCTCGCTGAGCACCAGGCCTTCCTGGATGAAAATCGCAGTTCTATCGCCGCATTCAAGAAGGGGCAGCAGGAAGCATTCGATGCCGAGCGGCAACGCTGGAACGAGGCGGGGCTGGCAGAGAAGATGTTCGAGAGTGAGGTGGTAACCCCTGAACCGGAGGCTCTGAGCTTGCCGCAGGGTGCGTTCGCCGTCGAGGCGTCGGTGCCGGGCAATATCTGGAAAATCCATGCCGAACCGGGTCAACGGGTCGAGGCGGGGGATACTCTGGTGGTGATCGAGTCGATGAAGATGGAGCTTGAAGTCAAGGCCCACAAGGGTGGAGTGGTGGACGAGGTTCTCTGTGCTCCCGGGAACGCTGTCAAGAGTGGCCAGCCGATGCTGGTGCTGCAGGGAGAGTGAGATGGTGACCAGTCTGGAAATATCGGTTTTACAGGCCGCCTACCTTAACGCTGACCTGACCCCTTCGCAGGTGGTCAACGAGATCCTGGCGCGCATCGATGCCTACCCCGACCCGGCGGTCTGGATTTCCTTGGCGGAGCGCGACAAGTTGCTCGAGAGGGCCAGGGAGTTGGAGTCGCTCGTCGACGGGAAGGAGTTTCCCCTTTACGGTATCCCGTTTGCGATCAAGGACAATATTGACGCCGCGGATTTCGCGACCACGGCCGGCTGCCCCGACTATGCTTACCTGCCGCAAGAGGATGCCACGGCTGTACGTCGTCTGCTCGATGCCGGTGCGATTCTGGTCGGCAAGACCAACCTCGACCAATTTGCCACCGGACTTGTCGGGACCCGATCGCCCTACGGTGCGCCGCGCTCGGTTTTTTCACAGGAGCATATCTCGGGGGGCTCAAGTTCCGGTTCGGCGGTCGCGGTGGCGGCCGGACTGGTGAGTTTTGCTCTCGGTACCGATACCGCAGGTTCGGGGCGGGTCCCCGCATCCTTCAACAACCTGGTTGGGGTTAAACCGAGCAAGGGGTTGGTGAGTGCCCGTGGGGTGGTCCCGGCGTGCCGCTCTCTCGACTGTGTAACGGTTTTTGCCGCCAGCTGTGGCGAGGCAGACCTGGTGCGTCGAATTATGCAGGGCTACGATGCCGGCGATCCCTATACCCGGAAGATGGACGCCAGGCACCTGCCGCTGGAAGGTTTCTGCTTCGGGGTGTTGCCTCCGGAGCAGCAGGAGTTTTTTGGCGACCACGAGGCACAGCAACTTTATCTGCAAAGCATTGCACGTCTGCAGGATCTGGGTGGCGAGGCGGTGACTATCGATTATCGGCCATTCAAGCAGAGCGCCGAGCTGCTGTATGGCGGGCCATGGGTCGCTGAACGTACCGCTGCGGTCGAGACGTTTCTCGGGGAACACCCTGAGGCGTTCGATCCGACCGTGCGTGGCATTATCGAAGCGGGGCGCAACCTGTCTGCCGTCGAGGTGTTTAAAGGCGCCTATCGACTGCATGAGCTGCAGCAGCGGACCGCGCTTGAGTGGGCCAAAGTCGACGTTCTGCTGCTTCCCACGGCACCGACGATTTACCGGGTCGCAGAGGTGGAGGACAATCCGCTGGAACTGAACAGTCGGCTCGGTACCTACACCAATTTCGTCAACCTGCTGGATTGCTGCGCGGTTGCCATCCCGGCAGGGTTCCGTCCTGGAAACGGACTCCCTTTCGGGGTCACCCTGGTGGCACCGGCATTTTGTGACGACACCCTCGCTTGTCTGGCCGACCGCTTGCACCGCGCGGGAGGTGACCCTTTGCGTTCCGGCGGGACTCCCTATCACCTGTCGGAGTCTTCAACGCTGCAGGGGAGGGAAGCGGAGCCGCTGGTACAGCTCGCTGTGGTCGGGGCTCACCTTAGTGGGCAGCCGCTGAATTTCCAGCTCACCGAGCGTGGTGCAAGCCTGCTGACAACGACGCGCACCGCCAGTGACTATCAGCTTTATGCCTTGACAGGAACCGAGCCGCTCAAGCCAGGACTGCTGAAGGTCTCAGGTCACCAGGGGGAAGGGCTCGAGGTCGAGGTCTGGGCTCTCACGGCGGAGGCCTTTGGCGCTTTTACCGCCGAGGTCCCGGCTCCGCTAGGGATCGGTTCGCTGACGCTCGCGGATGGTTCGGTGGTCAAGGGCTTCATCTGCGAACCGTGGGCACTCGAAGCGGCGGCGGATATCACCCACTACGGGGGGTGGCGCAACTATCTGGCAGAGCGCCAGGGCTGAAGGCGGGATACATGGGCTGGACCTACGTGATTATTGCCGGGCTGTTTGAAGTCTTTTTTGCCTACTGCCTGAAGAGCGCGGACAATTTTTCCCGTTTCTGGCCGGTGTTGGGATTTGTTCTCGGTGTGGTCGGGAGCCTCTACTTTCTCTCCAGAGCGATGCAAACCATTCCGCTCGGCACCGCCTATGCGGTCTGGACCGGAATCGGTTGTGTAGGGACCGTCATTTTGGGGATACTGCTGTTTGACGACCTGGTTAATTTCTGGCGGCTGTTTTTTTTGTCGATTTTGATCGCTTCACTGGTTGGTTTGAAGTTTTTTTCGGGAGAGGTCTAGGGTTTATAGGGGGTAACGGACTCCCCGGAGATGGGGCGTCGCTTCCCCGCGAGCATCATGCTTGGCGTAATTCCAGCCCCGCCGATCCAAGATCTGCGGGGCTGTCCATTTTGGATCACCACAGCGGTTTTGCTGAAGAACGATTCAATGTCCGGAGCGGTTTCACCTGGTAGAAGATTAAGAATAACCTGCTTGTCTGCTGCAATCTCCAATTTGCCCTGTATAATGTATGCCGGTTTGATTGAAATGGGGGAACCCTGTTATGGAGTTTGTCAGTGAAAAAAATTTTGTTGGTTGATGATCAGGAGGATGTCCAGCGGCTGCTGTCGCTGGTGCTTGAAAGCAAGCAACGTTTACTGCTGCACGCGTTCAGTGGCGAGCAGGCGCTGCAGGTTGCTGAGCGGGAAAAACCGGACCTGGTGCTGTTGGATGTGATGATGCCTGGTGGTATCGATGGGTTCGAGGTGGCGCGGCGCATGCGTGATAGCGCCGTGACCGTCGACTGTCCGATCGTTTTTATTACCGCCAAGGTTCAGGAAAAGGATCGCGAAATGGCCTTTGCGGTCGGAGGGAACGATTTTATCGCCAA
>PKUI01000054.1 GCA_002869605.1 Desulfuromonas sp.
GCGGGCGTGCAGGAAGGCAGCATAAATGAACCAGACGATCAGGCTCCAGGTCTCCTTCGGGTCCCAGCTCCAGTAGGTACCCCAGGCATAATTAGCCCAGGCGGCTCCGGTGATGATGCCGAGAGTCAGCAGCGGGAAACCGACCAAGATCGCCTTGTAGTTGATGTCATCGAGGATCTTGGTCGACGGGAAGAGACCGAGCAGGCCACCGACGGTACCCTCTTCGGCGCGTTCTTCCTTGCGCACCTTGAGCAGGTACATGATAGAGACGGCGCAGGCCACGGCGAAGGCACCGTAACCGATGAAGCAGGTGATGACGTGGTAGGTCAGCCAGTTACTCTGCAGCGCCGGCACCAGCGGCTCGATGGTATCGCCCGGCCCAAGCAACATGGTGCGCGCGAAACCGGCATACCAGGAGTCACCAACGCCACGCGCCATCGATTCGAGGGTAGCGCGGATCGACAGCGGCAGGTAACCGAGCTGTGCCCAGTTCATGGTCAGAAACGCAAACGGGATAACGAAGGCCCCGACGGAGGGCTGCTTGTACTTCAGGTCGATCAGTACGTAGAACAACACCACCGACCAGGCGAAAAAGACTGCCGACTCATAGAGGTTGGTCAGCGGGATACGCCCGTAACCCATCTGGTATGACTCGACCCAGCGGTAACCGAAGGCCGCGGTATGCACCACCAAGCCGGCCCAAGTGACGATGTTGGCAATCAGGGCCACCTGCTTGGAGCGGGTAGCCAGATAGACCAGGAACAGGACCATGGAGATGAAATAACCAAAGGTCACAATATTGAAAAGTGCGGAACTCGTCATGAATTAACTCCTGTACAGAAGCGATGATCAGGACTCAAGCTCTTGCCTGAGTTCTTTACGAATCTGGTCGAAATAAAGCTCGAAAGCTGGCTGATTCCTATGAGCGCTGCCACCGACGACCACCTCGGTTTTCCCCTTGAGCGGCGAGATGGTGATCCAGATGCGACGATGCGAGAGGAAGAATGCCGCCATGGTACCAAGCACCATCAGAGTGCATCCAAGCCAGACGATTTCAACCCCAGGGTCTTTTGCAACCTGCAGACCGGTGTAATATGTCTGGTTGTGCCCGAGAAGGTCGAAAGCGTAGTCGCCGTCACGCTTGGCGTCAAAGCCCTGAAAGTTCTGCAGCACCACGAACGGGTTGCCTTGTTGTCCGTCCGGGGTGTTGACGTTCATCTGGATAGCCGGGCCAAAATTCTGATAAGACTCGGCATAGGCGGTCACCGCAAACGAGCCGCCGTTTGGCAGAGACACACGATCTCCCTCGGTGGCGTTCACTTCAAAGGGAGTGCCCCCTCTTGGAGTTACTTTCATGCGGAACTGTGCTTGACCAGCAGGGCCGTAGCTCGACTGGTAAAAAGTGATTCCGCGCCATGTCAACGGGTCATTGACCTCTATTCTCTTCTTGTAGACTTCGCGTCCACCTTCGAGCACCACCAGGTCACTGCTGAACTCCTTGGGGCGACCGCCGCCCTCGTAGAACTCGACGTCGAAGTTGTCGCAACGCACCGAGAAATCGAGATCGAGGGGCTGCTGGCTACCACGCGGCCATACCTGGTTGACCGCAGTCCCTTCCATGATATTGACGTAGGCCTTGTAGCCGAACACGTTGCCGATGATCGCACCGAGGAAGATGATCAGAATCGAGGCATGGGTAACGTAGACCCCGAAGCGGGCCCATGGCATCTTCTCTGCGTAAATGTGAATACGATCACCCTCTTCACTCACTGCCTTGGGCGCAGTGAACTTCTTTTCCAGGAAAGCGCTCAGGCGCTCGACCACCTGCTTCGGCTCAAGGGAGGTGAGCACCTCCTCACGGTTAGACAGTGTGCGATAGTGGTTTTCGCCCGGAACCAGCAGCGGCTCACGCACCGACTTCCATACTCGCGGGAAGCGCTTGATAGAGCAGCAGGTGAGGTTGAGCGAGAACAGCCACATTAGGCCGATGAACCACCACGCCTGGTACATGTTGGTGAAGTTCAGCGCCTCGAAGAGGTTGTACATCCCTTCACCCCATTTCTGGATGTACTCCTGGGGCGACTTGTTCTGCTCGATGATGGTCCCGATAATCGAGGTCAGCGCGAGCAAGATCAATGTGATGACCGCAAGCTTCAGGGAACAAAGGAAGTCCCACAGGCGGTCATTTATATCCCTTCTCTTATCCAAAACATTTCTCCTAAGTTGACAGCC
>PKUI01000059.1 GCA_002869605.1 Desulfuromonas sp.
ACAGGTCTACGATCTGGCGCTGCTCGCCCACCGCGGCTTCGACCGCGAACAGATGGAAGCCTTCCTGGAACGCAGCAACCGGATTCTTGAGATGCTGGGCAAAGAGTAATTTATTAACCGTTTCGCATCAGAAACCCATGCAGGGCCAACCATCTGCGACAATATCTTGTCATGAAAATACTTGGAGTACTTCACTGCTCAAAAATTTCATCTATTATGTAAAGGCCGCCCGCTTCGGGCGGCCTTTTTTCGGCATACTTTCCAGCCTCTCTACCTTCCCCCTGTACCGCTCCCCTATAACATCTGGGTCGTCAGCTTCGAAATATTCTCCAATTAGCCACGTAGTCAGCAGACCTTAACGCGAAGCGTTCGAATATCTGCTAAAATCGTCTCTATCAATCCCTCCAAGCATACGGAGTCTGACATGAGCGACAAAACCAACACCAGTGCCTGCATGCCGATCGCCATAACACTTGACCCCGGAACCTACTTCCGCTGTACCTGCGGACGCTCCGAAAACCTTCCCTTTTGTGACGGAAGTCATCGCAGTGGAGACACTCCTCCACTGCTCTTCACGCTTAAAAAACGCCAAAAAGTCTACTTGTGCAGCTGTGGCAAATCGAACACGCAACCGCTATGTGATGAAAGCTGCGGCGTAAAGCTGGATCGCTCAATCTAAAACGAACAGATACAACTCATCTTCATGGCACGACAATTGCTCACAATCCTACACAACCGATTAACGCCCAACCTGTGAAGGTCTGTCATGTCATCTTCTGTGCTCCAGCTCTCATGTCCTCATTGCGGTCTCAGTAAACAAGTTCCGACAGATAAAATCCCTGCAGGGATAAAACGGGTTAAGTGCCCGAAATGCAAGCAGGCCTTCGCCCTCCCCGCTCAGAGTGAACCCGCGTCTCAACCGCAACCGGCTGTGCCTCCCTCAGCGGCTTTACAGCAGAGAGCACCACTTCCTACAGATAAACCTCCTTCAACCACTGCAGCTTCAGTTCAAGCAGAACCACAGCCGGTCAGCAAACAGCGGCTTATCACCATCACATGTCCTCACTGCAAGGTATCCCGCAGCGTTAACAGAGACAAAATCCCGGCACGCCCAGTGACCCTGCAATGCCACCAGTGCCAGCAGCGCTTCGACTTCGACATCCGAACAACTGCGCCACAGCCATCCGCTTTACCAGCACAAACGACCAATCCGGAGATGTTGCCCCCCACTCCTCCAACGCAACCAACCCCGGCGGAAAAACCCGCATCTGCTCAACCTGAAGCACCTGCCGAAACGGCGCGGACCCATCTATCCGACATTCCGGAGCTCTTTTCGCGCAGTTTCGCCGTCTTCAAGCGCCGCATCCTGACCCTGATCGGCATCAACCTGCTCGCCATGGTGCTGACCTTCGCCGCCTATTTCCTACTCGGCGCGGCCATCGATGCGCTGCAAAACATGTTCGGACAAAACCCCGTGGTTCTGACCCTCGCATCGGCGGTTTCGATTGGCCTGTCGCTGCTGATGCTGACTGCCCTTGGCGGCGCAATCACCATGGCGATTGTTGACGAGGACCTCGGAGTCCGCCCGGCCCTGGGTCTCGGCATTCAGCGCTTCGCCTCTTTTTTATGGGTCTTTGTGCTACTCGGGTTCATCATCAGTGGCGGCTACCTGGCGTTCTTCATCCCGGGCGTTGTCTTCACCGTCTGGTTCATTTTTGCGCAGTTCATCCTTGCCGAAGAGGATCTTCGCGGCATGGAGGCGCTGCTCAAAAGCCGCTCCTATGTCGAGGGGCACTTCTGGGGTATTTTAGGACGCCTCGCAGTCATCGCTGTCGCCAGCGGCCTGCTCACCTCGATCCCCCTGCTCGGGATCCTGTTCGCCCTGTTCGCCGGACCATTCACCCTCATTTACTACCACGAAGTCTACTGCGACCTGGTTGCAATCAAGCAGCAGGTTTCCTACACCTCCTCGCGCAAGGAAAAATCAAAATGGCTGCTCGCCGGCGCGTCGGGCTACCTGATTGTGCTCCTCGGTGGCATCCTACTGCTCGGACCTGCTTTACTGCAGGGGCTTGCAACCTTCGGCGCTCACGATTTGAATCCTTTTGAGCAGGAAACCTCAGCCCCCGGCGAGGGCTGGTTAAGCAGTGACGCCTACCTCGACCTACCGAAAACGCAGTACGTGACCCACGAACCGATTACCGTCAACGTCGTAGCCCCCGCCAACCTTCCTGCGGATGCCTGGGTCGGTATCGTTCCTTCCTATGTCCCCCATGGAGACGAAGTCCGCAACGACCAGCACAACCTGAGCTATCAGTACCTCAACGGGGAAATTCTGACCTCGATGCAATTTTACGCCCCCGCGGTCCCTGGCGACTATGACCTACGTCTGAACGATAGCGACAACAACGGCCGGGAACTCACCTCGACTACCTTTACCGTTGTCCTGCCTTACGACGACAATTCCCCAGCAGCCACCAGTGCTCAACTCATCCTCGCGCGAACCAGTTTCGTTCCCGGAGCTAAGGTCGTGGTAATCTTCACCGCTCCTGAGGATCTGCAGACAGATGCCTGGGTCGGTATCGTCCCGACCCAGATTGCCCACGGCGATGAAGCCCTCAACGATCAGTACGACCTCAGCTATCAGTACCTCAACGGCCAGACGACCGGCACCCTGACGTTCACGGCACCCAACTCTTCCGGTCAATACGACCTGCGCATGCACGACACCGACAGTTCGGGCCGTGAAATCGCCTCTGTCACCTTCACCGTTGGCGCATCCTCGCCGCAACAGAGTCTTGGTGCTGATGGCCCGGAACACCTCTCCATCGACCGTAGCTACTTCCAGGCGGGGGACACCATCCCGCTCTATTTCTCCGGCATCACCTCGCCCGCCAATCAGGACTGGATCAGCATCTACAGGGTCGGCGACGACAACCGCAACTACGGCCAGTACTTTTATCTCCAGGGTCAGTCCAGTGGCACCCTGAAGTTCACCGCCCCCGAGCAACCCGGAGAGTACGAATTCCGCATGTTTCTTAACTGGCCGGACGGCGACTACCAGGATGTCGCCCGCAGTGCCATGTTCTCCATCGGTTCCGAGCCCCCAGAACCACGTAGTTTCACTCCAGAAAACTCCAGTGTGGAGAACAAACTGTACCCATCCACGGTCCTGGTACCACGCACCGGCGAGAACCCGGAGCAGCTGATGGTCTACATCTACGCCATCAACTACCTCGGTGCCGTAAAGTTCAACGGCTCGGAACTTTACCCGATAAAGGGCGAACAGGACATGAACTACAACTACTCAGGCACCATCGACCTGGTTCCCGGCAGCAACCGCTTTGACGTTAACTACAAGGCACTGCCAGATTCATGGATGAACAAGCTTGAACTCAAGGTTTACCGTCACGACTGGGAGAGCGGCGATGAGGAGGTCTTTGCCGAGTGGCGTCTGGACGATGAGGGCGGGCTGGCCCAATACGAAATCATTTTCGGCAACTAGCCCAAGACCTGTAGACTACACGGTAATCTTAGCACTTTGTCTTACCACAGAGAGCACGAAGAAGAGCTTGAGTTCAAACAAAGTTTGAAGTTCGGTGCCACCTGACAGCCCCTTTTCCTGTGCAAGCGCTCTTGATTTCCATCTTGATACGTGGCATTTTTAGTGGCCTTCAGGGCACTACATCATTACGTATTCGGAACTTCTATCATGACGAATTTACATTTCGTGCTTCTTTTATGCGCCGCCTACCTGGTCGGCGCGATCCCTACCGGTGTGGTCCTGACCCGGTTGATCGGCGCCGACGATGTCCGCAAGAGCGGCAGCGGCAACATCGGCGCAACCAACGTCTACCGCGTCGCAGGTCGTGCAGTAGGGGTCGCCACGCTGCTCTGTGACATCCTCAAGGGGGTGTTGCCAGTGATCGTCGCCACCAAGCTGAACGGCTCGCCCACCCAGATCGCCAGCATCGCCATTATCGCGTTCCTCGGTCATTGCTATCCGGTTTACCTCGGGTTTCGCGGTGGCAAAGGAGTGGCTACGGCCCTCGGCATCTTTATGGTGCTCTCGCCGCAGGGGGTTGTTCTCGCCGCGGCCCTGTTCGTCCTGCTGGTCTGGAAATTCCGTTACATCTCTTTCGGTTCTGTCAGCGCCGCAGCTTCGATTCCTTTTCTGGTCTATGCTTTCGAGCGCCAGCTCCCCCTGACTCTGGCCTCCCTGCTGATAGCCGGCATGGTCATCTGGCGCCACCGCAGCAACATCCAGCGCCTGATCAACGGAACCGAGAACCGCTTCAAACTCTGATGGACCTTGACAGAGCTCCTCAATCCTCCTAAAATTACCGGTATTTTAACCCCTTACAGCGACTCATCATGTCTTTATTCAAACCTTGGTGGCGGCTTGCGCTCCTGCTGACGATTGCCGGTCTACTTGTTGCGGCAACCCTGGCCGCACCCTACGTAACTTTTGTTTCGTCCGCCGTCACACCGCCACAGGAGCAGCTCGTTATCGTCGCTCCAGGCTCGTCGTTTGCCACGGTGTCAAAGCAGCTTCGTGCAGCCGGCGTGGTGACCGATACGCGCTATTTCGGCTGGCTCGCCAGGTGGAAAGAGGCTGCCGGACGTATTCGCAGCGGCGACTATATGTTCCGCAGCGCCGCCACTCCCGGTGAGATCCTCGACCGCCTGGTCAAGGGAGATGTTTACCAGTATCCACTGACAATCCCCGAAGGGCTGACCCTCGAGGAAATCGCGGCGCGGATCGAAGCGAAGCAACTCGGTAACGCCGAGCGTTTTCTCGCTGCAGCACATAACCCGGAACTGCTCAAGGCGCTGGGGATCGAGGACGGCTCGGCGGAAGGCTACCTGTTCCCCGAAACCTACCTGATCCCCAAGGGGTACGGAGAAAAACGCCTGGTACGGCGCATGGTGGCCGAATTCCGTAAGCGTCTCCCCGCAGACTTTGCTGAGGCGGCGAAAAAGTACAATATGACTTTGCACGAGCTGGTTACGCTTGCTTCGATCATCCAGAAGGAGGTCGCCCGCATCGACGAGATGCCCCTCGTTTCCGCGGTTTTTCACAACCGCCTGCGCATCGGTATGCGTCTGCAATCGTGCCCGACAGTGATTTATGGTCTTGACGAGTTTGACGGCAACCTCACGCGCAAACACCTTGAGACCTACACCTCCTACAACACTTATCGTTTCGGGGGATTACCGCCCGGGCCGATCAGCAACCCGGGCACCAATGCTCTGGCTGCGGCGGCCAATCCGGCCGAGGTCAAGTATCTCTACTTCGTGGCGCGCGGTGACGGCAGTCATGCTTATTCGACCAACCTGCGTGACCACAATGCTGCGGTTCGCCGCTACCAGTTGAAACGATAGACCGGACGATCAACTTACTACGGAGAATGCATGGCGCGAATCCTCATCGCTGAAGACCACGAGCCGTTCGCCAAGCTGCTGATCAAGCTGCTGTCCCGTCACGGCTACGAGACCAGTCATGCCCCCGACGGGGTCTCTGCCCTGACCGCCATCGCGACGTCACCTCCGGATCTACTGCTGCTCGACCTGCGCTTGCCCAAGCTTTCCGGCATCGACCTGCTCAAAAAGCTTCGTGCTTCCGACAAGACCCGCCAACTTCCGGTCGTCATTCTCACCGGGGCCTTCAAGGGTGAAAAATATGCGCAAGGGGCCAAGCGTCTCGGCGTTCATCACTTTCTCGAAAAGCCCTCGAGTTCTGAACAGCTTCTGGGTGCCATTCAAGCCTCGCTAGGCACCCCAGTATCAGCCGCCGTTACGCCCACCGCATCCAAACCTCGCCCCTTCGTGTCCTGGTTGCAGCAGGCCTTTCTGGCCCCCTTTTCCGGCCTGATGACGCTCAAACAACAGGACCGGTCCCATCGCCTGCTGTTCCTCCAGGGGATACCGCTGGCCCTGCAACCAGGCTTTACCCGCAGCGACCTGGGCGAGCACCTGCACAAGAAGGGCCTCGTCACCAAGGAAGAATACGACTACTACCGTAACCATGGTGACGACCGCCACGATCTGCTGGTGCGCATGGGCTGCTTCGACTACCCGCAGCTGCTCCAGGAGAAACTCGTGTTTCTGACCGAGCAACTCAGCCACGCTTTTACCCTCGGCGATTTCCAGGCCGAGATGCAGTCGCTGTCGAGACTGCCGTTGATGCAGCCGTCACTGGTCAACGTCCCACAGCTCATCCTGCACGGCTTTCACCAGCAATCCCGCAAAGAGATCCCGACACCGCTGCTTGATCAGTACATCGCGCCTAACACCGATTACTTCCGCTTTATCAACTTCTTTGCGCCGAACCTGGGTGAAAAGGATTTCCTCAAGTCGATCAACGGGCAGCGCACCGTCAAGGAGTGCATCCCCGAAGGGGAATACGTCGGCGCGATCCTGCAGACACTGCGCGCGCTGAACATGGTTCAACTCGCGACACAGCCACTTACACCGGCCGAGCCCGGTGACATGCCACTACGCGTCCTGTTTGCCGACTACGAAGAGGATGATCTTCTCGATTCCGACACCACGGTCAACTTCGACGACCTGGTCGGCGACGCGGATTTTGACCTCGACCTGCGCCCCGATGCACCTACCGGGCAGGAGAGCGCTCCTCAAACCGCAACGTCCAGCGCCGCTGGCGAAGAAGACCTGGCTGCCAAGGTACGCCGTACCCATGGCGAACTCAAAGGCAAGGACTACTATGCGGTCTTCGGCATGAAGTCCGGCGACTTCTCCATCGACAGGCTCAAGGAACGTTATTTCGAGCTCACCAAGCAGTTCGGCCCCGAGGTACTGATGCAGCTGTATGGCGAGGAATCCTCGCTGGTTCAGGAGATTCTCTCCACCGTTACCAACGCCTACAACACCCTCTCCGACGTGGTTAAAAAAGAGCGCTACGACGAGATGCTCGGCTCAGAGAATATCGGCCTCGGCCGCGAAGGGGACGACGTCTTTCAAGCCCAGGTCCAGTTCCAGTCGGGCAAGGTATTCCTCGACATGGAGGAATGGGACAGCGCCGAAAAAGCCCTCACCGATGCCCACAGCGCCGACCCGCAAAACGGCGAGTACCTCGCCAACCTGGCCTGGTCGATCTACCGCAACCCACGCAACCAGCAGAGTCGTGCCGCCATGGACAAGTCCCGCCAGATGCTCAACAAGTCGCTGGCACTGCAAAAAACCGCCGACGGTTTTGCCTACAAGGGGTGGATGCTGTTCGAAAATGGTCAGGATGCCATCGCCGAAGCGGAGTTCAACAAGGCCCTCAAGATCAATGCCCGCAGTACTCTTGCACGCCGTGGCCTGCGCCAGATCCAGGAAAAACGGGAAGCCGACAAGAAGGGCCTGTTCCGCAAGATGTTCAGTTAAAGGATATGGTCTCGCTCATCAGCGTTTATAGAATACACGATTAGCGGTCCGCACAAACCGTACCCTAATACCAAAACAAAGCGTCCCAGCCACCTTGGTGGTTGGGACGCTTTTTATCTGCAGTCTAAGCAGTTGTTCCATTGATATACCGACCCTACCCACTCAAAGGAGAGACGTCTATAACAGTTTATTCCGCTCCTGCCGACACGCTCAAAAACACCAGACCTTCATCCCCGGTGTTCTCCACTCCGTGCGACTCTCCTGCAGGTGCAACCAGTACGGACCCGGGAGCAACGGCCTGCGGTGCCTTCCCCTCGGAGAGATAATTCCCCTCACCTTCGAACACCACCCAGATATGATCCCCGGCATGTACATGCGGGTGGATGTGCTGCCCCGGTAGCAGGCACCAGAGCGTGGAGCGGCTGTGCTCGGTTTCATTCAGCACCACCTTGTTCGCCTTATCGCGCGAATAGCTGATCTTCTCCTGGTAATCCCACTGCATGGCACTCATGCGCTACCTCCTGAAATGAAAAGGCGGCACCCGAGATGGGCGCCGCCTGCAAGTATAAACAGCTTGTCGCTTAGGCTCAAGCCTTGGCGACGCTGACCTGGGTCAGGTTACCGGCGGCCACCAGCGTATTCACAGGTGCCGTCGCGTACTGTGCCGGTGCGAACAACAGACCGGCGGGAACCCCGCTGCCAACACGTGCCTTGACCGTGAGCGACGCGCTGGCGGTCTTGAGTTCCACCATGTTGCCGTCTTGCACACCAAGTTTTTCGGCGTCGGCGTCGTTGATCGCCACGTAGGCCTCGCCTTCGGCCTGCGAGCAGTTGACCCCTGCCACCGTCGAGGTGCCGAACTGGAACATCGACTTGCCAACCAGCAATTGCAGGCCGTCGTCCGATAAGCCCTTACTTTCGACCTTCACGTAGTTGAGGCTTTTATCCGCGGGACGATAGGCTTCCTTGACGCAGGAGCGGTACTCCCCTTCAACACTGCAGACCTCGGTGTAAAGTGGCACCAGCTTCTTCATCTCGTCCGCGATGTCCGTAGCGGAAATCGAACCATGCCCTGGACGGAGACGCTTGTAGAGTGCTACGAGGACGTCCCATTCGCTGCGAGCCGCAGGCTCGAGGGCTTTTGCAAGACAGCTGACGCGGTTATCTAGCGAGGTGACGCTGCCCTGCTTCTCAAACGGGGTGGTGCCAGGGAGCACAACATCGGCCAGGGCCGTCAGTTCGCTGGCAAGTACGTCCTGGACCACCAGGAACTCGACCTTCTCAAGCGCCTTGCGCCAGCGGGCGGCTTCCGGGAAGCTGACCAGCGGATTGGTGCCGGCCAGATAGAGGTAGCGGATGTCCCCCGCCTCGATCCCCTTGAGAATCCCTTCGGCGTTAAGCCCATCGATAGGCAGCTCAACCTTCCAGGCTTCTTCGAACGCCTTGCGGCTATCAGCATAAGGCTGGTGTCCAGGGAGCGCTTCGGAGTAGCAACCCATATCCAGCACACCGATGGTGTTGCCCTTCTCGGCAACCGGGAACAGTCCCCCCAGATCACCATGCAAGGCACCACTGACCAGGGCGAGGTTACCAATGGCCTGGGCCTTATCGGCGGCATCGGCGCTCTTGGTCACATCGTTACCAAAGACAATGGCAACCGAGGAGGCTTCACCGATAAGGGCGGCAGCTTCTTCGAGCAGGGCCACATCGACACCGGCTTCGGCTGCGAGCTTGGTGACATCGAGAGCACCAAGATGCTGATTGAGTTCATCGAGGTTGGCGACAAAGCGCTGCAGATAGTCGTTGTCGGCCAGGCCCTTGTCGAGGATCAGCTTGGAGAGGGCGTTGGCCACGGCGACCTCGGTGCCGGGGCGATACGCCAGGTGCACATTGGAATGGCGGGTCAGCTTGACCTTGCGCATGTTGGCAACCACAAGCTTGCCGTCGTTCTTGCGGCACGCCGCTTCGATCTGCCAGTCGATGGCCGGAGCTTCGGCGGTCACGTCGCTACCGAGCACCAGCACCGCGCCGCTCTTGGCGATGCGATCAATGGGGTTGCTGGAGCCACGCAGGCCGAGGCTGTCGACCAATGCCTGCTGCACCGGCAGGGTTCCAAAGCGCGCCTCGGAGTCGATGTTGTTGCTCCCCATGGCGACGCGCATCAACTTCTGAAACAGGTAGTTTTCTTCGTTGGTCAGGTGCGCCGAAGCGAAACCGGCAATCGCTTTGCCACCAATCTGGTCGCGTACCTCTTCGGCCTTGTCGGCCGCCACCTTGATGGCCATGTCCCAGTCCACTTCGCGCTGTACACCCTGCTCCATGAGCAGCGGCGTGCTGAGGCGTTTGTCGGAGTGGACATAGTCATAACCGAAGAAGCCACCGACACACAGATTGCCGTCATTGCGGTTGCCACCCTCGGAGGTGACGCGGAAGATCTCATTGTCCTTGACGTGCACGTCGATCTCGCACTGGCTGGCACAGCCGGTACAGACCGAGCGGTTGGCCTTCATCTGCCAGGGACGGGCGCGGAACTTAAACGCCTTGGAGATCATGGTACCGGTCGGGCAAACCTGCACGCAGTTGCCGCAGAATTCGCATAGCTCAAGGTGCTTATCGATGAACGCCTTGTCCCCCTTGTCGTTGACATACAGGGCACTCGAGCCGACTGTCTCGTGGCAGACCTTGACGCACTTTTCGCACATCACGCAGCGGGATGGGACCTGCTGGATCAGGGGCCAGCGATCGATGGCCGGCGGATTGACATCTTCGGCCGCAAACGGCTGCTTATCGACGTCGAGCTCGTAGCAGATGTTCTGAAGATCGCACTCACCGCCGGCGTCGCACACCGGGCAATCGAGAGGATGGTTGACCAGCAACAGTTCGACCACCTGGCGGCGAATGGCTTTCAGCTTGTCGGACTGGGTGGTAACGTTCATGCCGTCGATAGCGACCGTGTTGCAGGCCGTCATCGGCTTGTCAGCGCCTTCGATTTCGACCACGCAGATACGGCATGCGCCGGTCGGGGAAATCTTCTTCAGGAAGCACAGCGTGGGAATCTGGACGCCAACTTGCTCGGCAGCTTCCAGGATCGTCGCACCCGACTTGATCTGTACGTCCTTACCGTCGATCTTGAGATTGACCATCGAATCTTCACCTTTGACTTGGTAGCGTGAGAGCACGGGCTCTCCGTTGCCGGTCCCACGGGACCGGGAAAGCAGTCTCGTCGTTGTTTAGCTGACGGCCAGCATCGCCACACGATAGCAGCGCAGGCAGCGTTCAGCTTCGCGTGCAGCCTGACTCTCAGGCATGGCCAGTTCTATCTCATCGTAGTTCTGGGCACGCTCGGCACCGTCGACCTTCGGCTGGTGTTCGCGGTGCAGTCCACCGCAAATACCGATCTCCTCGTTCTTGTCGAACACGCCGAGGGTGTTGAGGATATCTTCCATCGCCTCTTCATCGTTGAGGGAGGCCTTCCCCTCGGCGAGGTAGCGGTTCATAACGCTCGCGGCACGACGGCCATGACTGACCGCCAGCACCACGGTCATGGCACCGTACTCGCAGTCGCCACCAGCGAAGACGCCGGCGTTGTCGGTCATCATGGTCCCACCGTGGGTAACGATACTGCGCCAGCGGGTCTGCTCGATGCCGTAATCGCCATCCTCGAGGTAGGAGAGGTCCGGATCCTGGCCGATCGCCGGGATCACCAGATCACAGCCGATCACGTACTCGCTGCCGGGGACCGGTTCGGGACGGCGACGTCCCGAATCGTCCGGCTCGCCGAGCTCCATCTTCTGGACCTCGACACCGGTGATCTTGTTATTCTCGGTGATCAGCTTGGTCGGCAGGGCGAGGAACTCGAACTTGACATTTTCTTCCTCGGCATCGTCGACCTCGTACGGCTCGGCCGGCATCTCCTTGCGGGTCCGGCGGTAGAGCAGGGTCGATTCCTCGCAGCCCTCGCGCAGGGCAACACGCACGCAGTCAATGGCGGTGTTACCGCCGCCGACCACAACCACCCGTTTGGGGGTCTCGATATCCTCGCCGAGAGCTACGGCGCGCAGGTAGTGGATACCACCTTCGGAGAAACCTTCGTAGCCCTGGTCTTCCCCTTCGACGCCCATCGGCTTAGACTTGAAGGCGCCGGTGCCGAGGAAGACCGCGTCGTACTGATCCTTGAGTTCACGCAGCGACACATCGCGGCCAAGCTTGACACCGTACTCGATTTCCACCCCGAGAGCGGCGATGACATCGGCCTCGCGCTGCAGCAGCGGACGCGGCATGCGGTAGTCGGGGATACCGACAGCAACGGTGCCGCCCGGCTCGGAGAGCATGTCGATGATCTTGACCTTGTGCCCTTCGAGTGCCAGGTAATAGGCGCAGGTCAGGCCGGCCGGACCGGCGCCGACGACGATGACCTTCTTGCCGGTCGACGCCTTCGGAATCATCGGCGGCTGCTTGTGATGCATCCATTCGTGGTCGGAAGCGACACGCTTCATGACCATGATGCTCACCGGCTCATCGACCAGGGCGCGGCGGCAGCCCGCCTCGCAGGGATGCGGACAGACGCGACCACAGACCGCAGGGATCGGCATGTAGTTACGGATGGTCGCCAGCGACTCGTCGTGGCGGCGATCCTTGATCTCTTCGATGTAGGTCGGAATATCAATATGTGCCGGGCAACGATCGATGCAGGGCGCGGTCAGCTTGGAGTGATACGCCTTGGCTGCCTTCGGCTTGCGCTCGCCACGGATGAAGGCGAGATAGTCGTCGCGGAAGTGTTTGACCGTATCGAGGACCGGGATTGCCGAGGTCATGCACAGGGTGCACTTGCAACTCTCGAGCAGCGTGGAGAGTCCCTCGAGGGTGTCGAGGTCCTCCTCTTTCCCCTGGCCATTGAGAATCCGACCGAGGGTATCCATCATCACTCGCGTCCCCTTCTTGCCGGGAGAACACTTGGCGCAGCAGTATTTCTCCTGCACCTCTTTCATGTACTCGGCCGCCAGTGCAACCACGTCGGTTTCGGGATCAATGACGATCACCCCGTCCCAACCGATCAATGCACCAACATTGCCTTCATCAAGATACTTCTGGGGGAGCTTCAGCTTCAAGGTGTCGAGAGCGATCTCTTCCTTACGACCATCGACAATATTTCTACCCCAGCTGGAAAAAACCACCTGTGCCAAAACCGACCTCCTATCGGGAAACGACCCGCGGGACTGGACGCAAACAAACGCGACGCCGGGCGCACAGCGCCGGCATCGCTCATGGAACGACTAGATATTTTGTATACAGTATGCAGATTAATAGCACAACAGCGAACAGCGAATCAAGGGGAAAATTCCCTTTCTCCGCCGGCGACTCAAAGCTCAAAGGTGCAGAATCAGCTGTTTTTTCGGACCTCGAACAGGTCTTGGTAATTACTCATCTTTTTGTGGTGAATCCGGTTTTCCAGGGAGCATCGGCATCCCGGAAGCCAGCTCCCAACTGCCAACCTGCAAACGGTCTCCGGCACGATATTCCCAGACCTGCTGCGAATCAATCCGCTTGACGGTGGCCGAAGGCAACAGGTAGTAATCAATGTCCATCGTCACCTCGGCAGTCTCTTCGTCGACCATTTTGAAGCCGGTGACACGCGTCTCAACCACATGCAGATCCTCGACCCCTTTCCAGTTCGCCCTGAAAGCTTCGCGCTCCTCCGCAACCACGTACGCAGCCACCACATCGATATCCTGCCAGCGCAGACGCTCCGCAAAGGACCTGGTCATCTTGAGCAGATTCGACGTCGGTATCGGCGTCGAAGCACATCCTGCCAACAGTGTCAAAAACAGCGTCCCCGCTACGGCCGCCCGAAGAACCATCTTCACTCCCCCTTCAGCAAAAGGCTCACATTCCATCACCGACCGCTAACGCAGCCCGCGGATCACTTCCAACAGCTCCAGGGCAGGCTCGACCTTGCCGAAGGGCGGCATCAGGTAGAAACCCGCGACCTCACCGGAGAGCGCTTCAACCAGTTCACGAGCAATAGCCAGCCCCTGCCTTGCCCCGGCCGCACCGGAGGTGGCAGCCATGCGCTTGCGCACCTCGTCAGGCAACACGATCCCCGGCACCTCGTTGTGCAGAAATTCCGCATTGCGACCACTGACCAACGGCAGAATACCGACCAG
>PKUI01000213.1 GCA_002869605.1 Desulfuromonas sp.
CTGCTGTTCCGTTACGGCGGCGATGAATTCAGCGCCATGTTGCTCGATACTGATGCCGTGGGCGCACGGATTGTCTGCGAACGTGTACGCAGAACCCTCGAACAGTATCAGTTCGAGCATGCCAAGGATGTGACCTTCAATCTGACGGCAACTATCGGTTTTTCCACCTACCCGGATGATGCAAAAACCAAGGAAGAACTGATGGATATGGCCGACCAGGCCATGTATCGTGGTAAATGTCGGCGTAATGTGGTCCTCGGTGCCCAGGACCCGGCTGCCGAATGATGACGACCGGTTCTTTTCTTTCCCGCCTTGCCTCCTTCTTGCTGCTGGTTATCCTGACCCTGATCCCCTTTGCCGCGTGCGCAAACGACAGTGCCGAGAGCTCTTCCCTCACCACGACGGAGGAACTCCCCTGGGTCGAGCGTTATCGTCGCGCCCTGGAAATCGACCCCGACAACGCGGCTCTGCGTTACCAGCTCGGCCTGGCCCTGCTGGCGGCGGGGGACAATGCCGCGGCGATCAAGGAAATGCATCTCGCTTATCCCAGCCTCTCGCAGTCGGTTGGTATCAACTTCAATCTCGGTCTGGCTTATACGCGTCTGCGCGAGCCAGACAGTGCCCAGCTCTACCTGGAGCAGGCCGAGGCGAGCGGAGCCCTCCAGCAGCGGGAAATCTATCCCTTGGCCAGTGCGCTGTACAACGTAGCCCTGGTTTACCTCGATAACGGCGAGCGGGACGCTGCGATTGAGGTGCTGCGGCACGTGGTGTCACTGGCCCCCGAACGGCGCGACCTGATGCGCCTCTACGGTGAGGTGCTGTTTCAGGCCGGGCGTACGGCTGAGGCCCAGGAACAGCTGTTGCGCTACCTTGAGATCTACCCGGATGACAGCCGGGTGCGCGAGACCCTGTTTGCCCTACACTACAATCGTGGCCTTGAACTCCTTGAGGGTAAACAGAACCCCGCGGCACAAAAAGCGTTTTTCCGCGCTCTGGAAGTGGCGCCGCAGAGCCCGATGGCGCGCTATTACCTGGCCTATCTGGCCTATCTGCAGGGAAGTTCGGAAGAGGTGGTGGACTATCTCGCCGAGTACGTGGCGACCTTTCCCGAGGATATCCAGCGCAGTAGCTTTCCGTTGCTTTTCAATGCGGCGAGCCGTCTGCTTACGGCCCAGCAATATGCGTTGGCCTCCCAGGCGCTCGCGCCCATCGTCGAGAGACCTGAAGCGGAGCTCAAATACTTGAGTCTGGCCGGGCAGGTGGCCCTGAAACAGAATGACTTTGTCGCTGCGCGCGACTACTACCGCCAGGTTTTGAAGGGCGATCCTGCTCACGCCGAGGCGTTGCCCTCCCTGGCTCTGGCTGAAAAGGGGTTGGCCCGACAGCGTACTGCGGAAGGACAGGCTCAGTATCGCCAGGGCAAGCTGCTTGAAGCCTATCAGCTGTTTGTCGAAGCGAGTAAACTCGATCCGCTGGATCCGAAACTCGTGGCCTACCTGAAGGAGACCAAGCGCAAGCTCAGCACGGCGGCCGAGCAGGCGTTTGATCGGGCCGTCGAGGCGGAAACGTCCGGAGACAGCATCCGGGCGCTCAAACTTGTACGGCAGGGACGTGAGCTCTGGCCTGATGCCACTCGCGGGGGAGAACTTGAACAGCGTCTGCTGGAGGGGCTTGACCTCGAATTGGCGCGTCAGCTGCTCGAGGCGCAATCGCTGTTGGCCATGCAGGAGTACCCTCGTGCGCTCGAAGCCTTCGCGATGCTGCTTGAGGTCGACCCTGAGCATGAGGATGCGCTCCGGGGCTACGAACAGTCCCGTCGGGGTATCGAGCAGCAGCAGGAACAACGCCTCGCTGCGGGCGCGGAGGCTCTGGAGAACGGTGACCTCGATAGCGCCGCCGCTGCGTTCGGGTTGGTTTTGCAGCAGCGCCCCGGACAGTCGCAAGCCCTGGATGGGATGCAAAGAATCGAAGCCTTGCGCACGGCGATGATCGGTGATGAGCTGCAATGGGCGCGCAGGGCTTTCAGCGAAGGGGATTACTCGGCCGCGCGCGAGCATTTTCTCAACGTTCTGCAACAACTTGATACACCGCCGTTGCGCAATGAATACCTGGCCTTCGAGTCGGCCGTCGAGAACCGCTTGAGCGGCCTGCTCAAGGCGGCCAGGGCTGCGCGTGGCGAACACGACTACCGCAAGGC
>PKUI01000031.1 GCA_002869605.1 Desulfuromonas sp.
GACACCCCGCTCCTTGAGCTTGGAGATCACCCCCTCGGCACGGTAGTCGTCGGCCATCACGTCGGGACGCAGACCATGCTGCTGCAGCGCCTCGGCGGTCTTGGGGCCGACCACCGCCACCTGCGTGCCGAACAGAGCACGCACGTCGAGGCCAAACGTGGAGAGGCGCTGGAAGAACGCCTCCACGGCGTTGACCGAGGTCAAAATCAGCACGTCGATCTCGGTCAGCTGCTGTAGCGCCGCATCGAGTTCCGCGTAACTCTTTGGCGGAATAATCTCGATCACCGGGCAGGCGATCGGCTCGGCCCCTGCGGCCTGCAACAAGCTGCCAAAGACCCCGGCCTGGGCGGCAGTGCGGGTCACCAGCACGCGCTTGCCGAACAGCGGTCGGTTGTCGAACCAACGCAGCGATTTGCGCAGGCCGACCACTTCGCCGATAAAGATCAGCGCCGGCGGCTTGAATCCTTCACCGCGCACCTTGCGCACAATGTTGGAGAGGTCACCGACCAGGGTCTCCTGCCGCGGCGTGGTCGCCCAACGCACCACCGCCACCGGAGTCTGCGGATCGCGCCCATGAGCAACCAGCTGCTCGCAGATATTCTCGAGATTGGCCATCCCCATGTAGAAGACCAACGTCCCCATGGAGGTCGAAAGCTTCTCCCAGTCGAGGCGTGAGAGCTTCTTGGCCGGGTCTTCGTGGCCCGTGATAAAGCCGAGGGTAGTGGTGTGGTCACGGTGGGTCATCGGGATGCCGGCGTAGGCCGCGGCCGCCACCGCCGAGGTCACCCCCGGCACGACCTCGAAATCGATGCCCGCCTCAACCAGCTCAAGAGCCTCCTCACCACCACGGCCGAAGACGAACGGGTCGCCCCCCTTGAGGCGCGCCACGACCTTGCCCTGGCGAGCGTGTTCGATGAGCAGCTCGTTGATCTTCTCCTGGGGATGGTGATGCAGCCCCTTGCGCTTGCCGACATAAACCTTTTCGGCGGCGGGAGCTTCCTCGAGAAACGCCGGATTGGCGAGGTAGTCATAGACCACCACGTCGGCCTGACGCAGGCATTCAAGCCCCTTGAGGGTCATCAGTCCCGGGTCGCCCGGACCCGCACCGATCAGATAGACTTTCCCCGGCTTCTGCGCCATGGTCCGTTCCTGGTGTTTAAGGTGAGACGGGGCAGGATGAACCTGCCCCGTAATAATGATCATTTTTTTTACCACGGGGCGATCAAAAGCGTTCAGATGCAAGGCGCCCGCGAGATAAGGAGTGAGGCGTAGCGAAAGCTACGTCGCAGCGTCACAGATGGTGGCTTTTCATCGACCGCCTAGACGTCTTCCTTTTCGACGTTGAACGTCTCGCTCTCATACACCTCGTTAAGGATCTTGCCGGCCCCCTGGATCAGCAGGTCGTCGGCCAGCGAGGTGCCGAGGTGCTCGCACTCATCGACAGACCCGGAAACCGTCTTCTTCAGGCACTTGACGCCGTTGACGTCGGAAACGAAGCCGGTCAGGGCCAGCTGGTCGCCGCTGACCACGCCGTGGCAGGCGATCGGCACCTGGCACCCCCCCTCGAGCCGCTTGAGGAAGGCGCGCTCGCCGCGCACCGCCCAGTCGGTCTCGGGGTGGTTGAAGAAATCGATAAGGCTGTTGATCTCTTCGTCGTCGATGCGGCTCTCAAGCCCAAGAGCTCCCTGGCCGATGGCCGGAATCGAGAGATCGACCGGCAGGTACTCGCTGATCTGGCTCTCGAAGCCAAGGCGCTTCATGCCGGCCGACGCCAGGATGACCGCGTCGAGGTTGTCCTCGGTCAGCTTGCGGATACGGGTTTCGACGTTGCCACGGATATCGACCATCTGCAGGTCGGGACGGTGATGCAGCAGCTGAGCCTTGCGTCGCAGGGCACTGGTACCGATACGTGCCCCCTGGGGAAGGTCCTTCCAGCTCGTCACCCCGGGACGCAGGATCACGATATCGCGGCAGTCCTCGCGCTCGGTGATGCAACGCAGCCCCAACCCCTCGGGGAAGTAGGTCGGCACATCCTTCATCGAGTGCACCGAGATGTCGGTCTCACCGCGCAGCATCGCCTCCTGCAACTCCTTGGTGAACAGCCCCTTGCCACCAACCATCGCCAGCGGTACGTCGAGGATCTTGTCCCCTTGCGTCTTGATCTTGGTCAGCGTCACCTCGAGGTCGGGATAGCGTTTTTCGAGCTCCGACTTGACCCAGTTGGCCTGCCACAGTGCTAGCGCGCTGGCCCGGGTACCGATGCGCAGAATCTTTTTCGCCATGTCGACTATCTATCTCCTTGAAAGAGCGGGAACATGCCCACGCTAAAGTTTTTCATCACCCTCTTGGTCCTGATCGCCACCAGGCGCAGGAAGCTCGAACAGGGTCCGTACCGCGTCGATGTAGGTATCTCCAGACGGATCGTCCTGGGCGCGCTTGAGGTTGGCAATCGGTGCATGCAACAGCTTGTTGATGATCGCGTTGGTCAGTGCCTCGAGCGCCTTGCGTTCGCTACCACCAAAGCTGCTGTTCTTACTCAGGGTCTTTTCCAGCTCCTGGCGCCGGATCTCGTCGAACTGCTTGCGCAGGGCGACGATGGTCGGCACGATATCGAGCTGCGAAAGCCACTTGTCAAACTGTACGATCTCCTCGTCGATGATCGCCTCGGCCTTCTTGGCCTCCTTGTGGCGCTGCTTGAGGTTGGCCTGCACCACCCCCTGCAGGTCGTCGACGTCGTAAAGATAGACGTTAGCGACATCGTTGATCGCCGGTTCGATATCGCGCGGCACCGCGATGTCGATGAAAAACATCGGGCGGTTGCGCCGTTTCTTCAGGGTCTCCTCGACCTGATTGCGGTGCAGGATGTAGTCGGGAGCACCGGTCGAGGCAAGCACGATATCGGCCTGGTCGAGTTGCTCGGCAAACTGTTCGAAGGGGATAGCGCGCCCCTCGAACTCCGCGGCGAGCTTCTCGGCCCGCTCCAGGGTCCGATTGGTGACCAGCACCCGCGACACCCCGGAGTTTACGAAGTGGCGCGCCGCCAGTTCGCACATCTCGCCGGCACCGACCAGCAAGACCGTCTTGTCCTCGAGGGTATCGAAGATCTTGCGCGCCAGTTCGACCGCGGCAAACGACACCGACACCGCGTTGCTGGCAATCTCGGTCTCGTTGCGCACCCGCTTGGCGACCGAAAAAGCCTTGTGCAACAGGCGGTTGAGGATGATACCGACAGTCTTGAACTCGCTGGCGTAGCCGTAGGCGGTCTTGATCTGACCGAGGATCTGCGGTTCACCGATCACCATCGAATCGAGACTCGCCGAGACCCGGTAGATATGGTGAATCGCCTCCTGTCCCTGGTAGGCGTAGAGGTGTTTCTCAAGATCCTCGAGATCGAGCTGGTGCCAGCTGGCGAAAAACCTGCGCAGCTGCTGCTCGGCGGCTTCCGGGTTGCGCGACACCGCGTAGAACTCCACGCGGTTGCAGGTGGAAACGATCACCCCTTCGTTGATGTCCGGCAGCTCCAGCAGCGCATGCAGGGGCTTCTCCATGGCGGTGGGGGGGAACGCAACCTTTTCACGGATTTCGACGGGCGCGGTCTTGTGACTCAGCCCTACGACAACGACATTCATTGAATCAACCTATTCTTCCGTAACAACGCCGGTTACTAACCGCCAAAGGCCTTGAAGGTATGCTCACCTGCAAGCATCAGGCTGACGCCGAGGAAGGTGAACAGCACACAACCGAAGCCGATAATGGCGAAGATAGCCGCCCGTCTTCCCCGCCAACCAACCGTAAGCCGTCCATGCAGCAGTGCCGCATAAACGAACCAGGTGATCAGCGCCCAGGTCTCTTTGGGGTCCCAGCGCCAGTATCCCCCCCAGGCCGAGTTGGCCCAGACCGCACCGGAAATGATCGCCATGGTCAACAGTGGAAAACCGAACGTCAGGCAGCGGTAATTAATCGCATCGAGCGTCCCGAGAGACGGGAGCCGATAATAAAGTGCCGAAAATTTCTTACTCTTGAGCATCCGTTCCTGCAGCAGGTACATCACGCCCGCGCCGAACGCCATGGCGAACATGGCATAGCCGAAGAAAGCCAACACCACGTGGATCTGCAGCCACCAGTGCTGCAGCACCGGGTTGAGTCCTTCGCCACCCTTGGGCGCTATGCCGCTGAAAAGCATCAGCGCCAGGGCCAGAGGGACCAGGAACGCACCGAGTACCGTGCTGCGGTAGCGCAGGTCGAAAAGCAGGAAGACGGCGACAACCGTCCAGGCAAAAAACGACAGCGACTCCTGCAGATTGGTCAAAGGCGGGTAGCCGATCTTGAAGTAATGCACCAGCATCGTGGCCAAGTGAACGACAAAGGTGCTGCGCAGCACCAGCAGGGCCATTTGACCAGCCCGCTCCTTGTGCTTGACGACATCGACCAGGTAAAGCACCGTAGCCACCACATATCCGAGCAATGTCAGTTTGAACAGAAGAAAAATGATGCTCATGACGATTCCGTGGGAAAGGAAAGCTTAAGTTTGTCTAGGGACAGGTTACTCCCCAGAGTTTCGTTTATCAGACGCTCGATCCCGTCCCGATCATGCTTCGCGACCAAGTCTGGTAAGCGCGCGTCCATCAATAGATGCATAACCGCAGGATTATACGTTTTCGCCTCATCGGGTGTCAACCGTCGACGCCTCAACGCCTGCGCCAGATCAGCGATAAACGCCCAGCTGTCATCAAACTCTCCGGCCAACCGGTCACGCAGTGCCGCAGCCAGGCCGGGATGGGAGCCGCCGCTCGACACGGTCATCAGCAGTTCACCACGGCGCAGCTGAGCCGGCAGGGAAAAATCCCCCCCCGTGGCATCATCGGCCCGATTGCACAACACGCCACGCTGGCTGGCCGCCGCCGCAACCTGCCGGTTCACCTCCGGATCATCACTCGCAGCAAAGGCGAGCAACGCGCCTTCGAGGTCATCCGGCACGAAGCGCCGTGCCAAGCGCTCGACACCCTCCAGAGCACAGGCCGGTGCCGCATCCCGCGGCTCGACCAGTCGTACCCTGGCGGAGGACGCCAACAGCCCCTGAGCCTTGCGCAGACCGACGCATCCGCCACCGACCACCACGCAGAGACGCTCCTTCAAGTTGAGTTGCACAGGATAGGCGCGCATAGACTCCTTTTAGATGCCGAAAAGTTCGGCCTCGACCAGCTGACAGAGCAGGTGGCAGGCGAAGAGCATTGCCTCGTCGCGGCGTGCGCTCGAGTCGGCATCACAGGTAAAAACGGCATCAACCTGCTCTCCCAGCAACGGACTCCGGGCCGAGGCCAGCAACGCCGTGCGACAACCGATCTCGCTCGCCGCCTGCAGGCCGGCACTCAGCACATTATCCTGTTCGTCGCCGGCCAGGGCAAGAACCACGTCGTCCGCCGAAGCGATGGTCCGCAGCTGGCGGGCGAAGAGTTGCTCGATCTGGCCGTCACGGCCCAAAGCAGTGCAAAGAACTGTGTCGCTGGTCAAGGCCATGGCCGGCAGCGCCGGACGCTCGAGGTCGAGCCGGTAGACAAAGCGATTGGCGGCCAGGGAAGCCAATGCCGCGAGCGGTCCGCTGCCGATGATGAACAGGCGCTGACCGGCATGAAATTTTTCCACCAGCAGGTGGGCAAAGCTCTCGAGGTCGTCGCCACACTCATCGACCAGCTGGCGACAGCTTGCAGCCGTGGCCTCGGCCGCCCGTTCGAGCTTGTCTGATGCCATATGTCTCTCCTTCACCCTCTGTTTAAATAAGGTAGGCGCATGATAGAAACCACCCCTCACGCTGTCAAGTAACGAAGACGCTGTGTCACAAAGTAACCCTTGATTTTTTCGACACGTCAACTATCATTTGTAGTCATTGAGACACCCGTTCGAGTGATATCACCAAAGGAGATTTTATAATGGCTAGTGACAAAGTTATTGAGCTGTCGGATGACGGCTTCGAAAAAGACGTACTGCAATCGGACCTGCCAGTGCTGGTTGACTTCTGGGCTTCGTGGTGTGCACCGTGCAAGGCGATCGCACCGACGGTCGATGCCCTCGCCGACCAGTATGACGGCAAGGTCAAAATCGCCAAGCTGAACGTCGACGAAAACCCGGCCACCCCTGGCCAGTACGGCGTGCGCGGCATCCCGACCCTGATCCTGTTCAAGGATGGCCAGGTGGTCGACCAGGTGGTCGGCGCGGCGCCCAAGAACCAGCTCGAAGGACTGCTGAACAAGGCACTATAGAGCTGGTTCGCACCATGAGCACCCAAAAAGGCCCGGCAGATTGCCGGGCCTTTTTTATGGTTTTTTTTACAGCGGTGCACAAAACGTATGTTGACTCAAAAACCCTACTCCGCGGCCTCCTTCAGCATGCGGAAGATGTCCCGGTAAGCCTTCTTATCCTTCGAAGCGTGCACCGAACGGATCAACCCGCCTAGCTTGCGCAGGTTAAGGGCTGGAAACCGTTCCTGCACCTCGCTGAGAGCCTGGTCACCCTGCTGAAAATCGCACAACCGCTCGCGCAGCTCTTCGAGGTCGTGGAACGCGCGGACCTCCCGGTACTGGTCGGCGTGGTACCCTGCCAGCCAGACCTCGAGCTCGAGCCGTTCATCCTCGTATCGCCGCAACAGCCCGGCAAAATGCTTGAGCTGACGTTTGGCCCCACCCCGCCCCTTGGTGCCACGTGCAGCCTCGAGTTCACGGCGCAGTTCGGCATCCAGCGGCAGCTTGTCGAGCTGTGCCTCGGGCAGCTCCACCAGCTGGCGCGCGGTCTCCTCGACCGCCTTGGCCGCCCGCTTGGCTGCGGTGCGTCCACGCCCCTCGCTTTTCTCTTCCTCGTCCTTAAAACGATCGTACTCTTCGTCCATCAGATCCTCTTGCGGCTATCGAGCAGGATCGTCACCGGCCCGTCGTTGACCAGATGCACCTGCATATCGGCCTGAAACACCCCGCTGGCGACCTGCAGGCCGCGTTCCTTCAGGGCGGTCATATACTGTTGATAGATGTCGTTAGCCTGCTGCGGCGGCGCCGCATCGCTAAAACCCGGACGCCGTCCCTTGCGGCAGTCCGCAAGCAGGGTGAACTGCGAAACCGCCAGTACGCTGCCACCCACCTGGGCAAGGTCGAGATTCATCTTCCCCGCCTCATCCTCGAAGATGCGCAGACCTGCGGTTTTTTCGACCAGGTAGGCGAGGTCGGCTTCACTATCGCCCTGCTCAACCCCGAGCAGCACCAACAGCCCCCTCTCGATCCTGCCGACCACGTTACCGGCGACCTCGACGTGCGCCGCGGAGACACGCTGGATAACCGCACGCATCTAGGCTTCACCCGCCAGTTCACGCAGCAACGCCAGGTTGCGCAGGTCCCACGCGCTGTCCTCCCCCTTGGGGGTTTCGAGGATCTTCGGCACCTCTACGAAACGCTGGTCCTGCATCAAAGCCCGGAAACCTTCGAGTCCGACCGCACCTTCGCCAAGCTGCTCGTGCCGGTCGACTCTCGATGAAAGCCCCTTCTTGCTGTCGTTGACATGAAAGGCCTGGATTCGGTCGACCCCAATCAACCGCTCGAACTCCTCCATGGTGGCAGCGTACGCTTCGGCGCTGGTCAGGTCATACCCGGAAGCCAGCGCATGGCAGGTATCGAAGCAGACTCCGAAACGACCACCCGACACCTGCTCCATGATCTCGGCGAGATGTTCGAAGCGCCACCCGAGGTTGGTCCCCTGTCCGGCGGTATTTTCGATCAACACCGTGACATCGTCCGGGGCCTCGGCAAAGATCTCCCGGAACGACTCGGCCACCTTGGCGATGCCGGCCTCTTCCCCTGCGCCGAGATGCGAGCCGGGATGCATCACCAGCCCCGGGATGCCGAGCTGGGAACAGCGCACCAACTCATTGGCGAAGGCCGCCTTCGACTTCGCCCACTTCTCGTCGTCGGTCGCAGCGAGGTTAATCAGGTAGGTGTCATGGGCAATCACCGGACCGATCGGGCTCCTTTCCCAGGCTTCGCGAAACAGCCTGGCGTCTTCGTCACTGATCGGCTTGGCACGCCACTGGCTGGCGTTCTTGGTAAAAACCTGCATCGCGGTGCAACCGACCTCTTCACCGCGTGCAAAGGCGAGGTGCAGTCCGCCGGAGATCGACATATGCGCACCGATCGGTTGACTCATAGTGCTTGCTCCCGTGGAAGAATAAAATGTTGAGTGATCGCTTCGGCGGCAGCCGCCGCATCGGCGACCTGCAGGTCGAAGCCGCTCTCCTGCGTGCCGCCATAAACCAGCACGGTCTTCATGCCGAGTTCGCGCGCCCGGACAAGATTGGCCGCCGAATCTTCAACCATCACGCAGCGCCGGGGGTCCGCCGCCAGGGTCTCGAGCACCCTGCGGTACGGCTCGGGGTTCGGCTTCGGCATGTACGCAGCGATGCGGACATCGAAGATCTGGGTAAAATGGTGTCCGACGCCGAGAGCATCGAGCACCCGCGTGGCATGCTCGCGAGAGCCGTTGGTAAACACGTGACACGGCGCATCGAGCGCCGCGAGGCTGCCTTGCAACCGCTCATCGGGGATAATGCGCGAGGCGATATCGACATCGTGCACGTAGTCAAGGTAAGCCTCGGGGTCGACCCGGTGATGCCGGATCAGCCCCTGCAGGGTGGCGCCGTAGTCCCTCCAGTAGCGACGCCGTAAGCCGTCGACCTCGGGTACGGGGATCGCCACCTCCTCGACCATGAAGCGATTGATACGCACGTCGATAAGCGAAAACAGGTCGTGCTTCGGGTCGTAGAGGGTGTTATCGAGATCGAACAGGACGGCTTCCACTAACCCGCCCCCAGTGCCTTGCGGATCGCCTTGATCCGGGCGGCGTTCTCGTTGCTGCTCAGGTGCAGCTCCGCGTGCGCTTCGCTCCAGATCGGCCGGGGCCATAACGGATCGTCGGTGAAACGTGGCACCAGGTGCCAGTGGATGTGCGGCACCATGTTGCCGAGCAGCTCGTAGTTCATCTTGGCCGGCTGGAACAGTTCGGCGAGCGCTGCGGCGACCCGCACCATCTCCTCCATCACCCCCTGACGAACCTCGGGCTCGAGGTGAAAAAGCTCGGTGACATGCTCACGGGTGAACAACAGGCAGTAACCACGAAAATACTGGTCGCGGTTGAGGACCAGGCGTGAATATTTGCCTTCCCAGATTTGCAGGTCGGCATCATCCTCCCAGCGACTGCACATCACGCAACTCATTGTGGACTGTACTCCCCGGAAAAAACCTCGACGGCAGGTCAGGTCATGAAGACCTCGCCGTCACCGCACCATTCCATCTCCAGGTCGCCACCGAGCAGGTGGTTGACGAGCTGCCCCTCGGTGCGCCCGGTCAGCACCCCGGCCACGGTCACCGCCGAGGCCCCGGTGCCGCAGGCAAGGGTTTCCCCCGCGCCCCGCTCCCAGGTACGCTGGCGTACCTCGCGACTGGAGAGCACTTCGACAAACTCGACGTTGATCCGCTGCGGAAAAGCCGGGTGGTTTTCAATGGCAGGACCATAGGTCGCCACCGGGAAGTTCGCGACATCGTCGACGAAGATCACGCAGTGCGGGTTTCCCATCGACACGCAGGTCACCGCGAAGATGCGATCGAGCACCTGCAGTCGCTGTTCGACGACCTCCCCCTCGCCCATGGTCACCACCGGGATTTCATGGGCATCGAGACGCGGACGCCCCATATCGACACGCACCTTGTCGACCCGGCCGTCATCGTTGAGGCTCAGTTTGAGCGACAGCACCCCGGCACCGGTCTCCACGAGGATGGCGGTTTCGGCGACCAAGCCGTGGTCGTAGGCATACTTGGCCACGCAACGCACGCCGTTGCCGCACATCTCCGCCTCGCTGCCATCGGCATTGAACATCCGCATGCGCACATCGGCGCTCTCGCTGGGAAGGATCAGGATCAAACCGTCCGAGCCGACGCCGAAATGACGATCGCTGATCTTCCGCGCCAGTGTCGCCGGATCGTCGACCTGCTCCTCGAAACCGTTGACGTACACATAGTCGTTGCCGGCGCCGTGCATTTTGGTAAATTTCATAACCACTCCACGTTCGCGTTGTTATCAGGGTATTATAGGTACATCGTCCCCCCTTCACAAGAGGAGCGATTGGAACTTGACACCCTTTTCGCTGCAGGCAAAAATGCAGCCCGCTCAACATCTCAACTCCAGGAGGCTTTCATGCTACGCTGTGCCCTATCCGCCCTCGCCCTGCTTCTGAGCCTGTGCGTCACCGCGGGCGCCGTCAGTCTCGACGACTTCGCACCGCGGGTGCAGGACCTGAATGTCACCGCGCACGCCGACCTGCCAGGCTTCAAGGCGACGCTCTCGAGCAGTTTCGGGGTTCCGGTACCGCGCATCGAAAAGCTGGTCGTTGCGCTCGGTTCGCCCGCCGACGCCTACTTCTGCCTCAAGCTCGGCCGACTCAGCGGGCACTCCATCGAACGGGTCCAGCATGAATTCCAGGCCCACCGCGGCCAGGGCTGGGGGGTAATCGCCAAAAACCTCGGCATCAAACCGGGCTCCAAGGCCTTCCATGAGCTCAAGAATACGGAAAAGTTCAAGCAACAGCACAAAAACAAACACAACAACAAGAACCAGAACAAAAACAACAAGAGCAATAAAAACAAGGGCAAAAAGAAGTAGCCCGCGAAAGGAATAGCACAGATGGCTTACAATCTTAAAACCAAGATCTGGCAGACCGGAGCCCTCGACTGGTGGGGCATGATCGGCGACGACGATGTCTACCTCGGCAGCCGCGAGTTCCCCCAACCTCCCGAAGAGGGGGACGAGTGGCTGGTGCTCAAGACCGGTGACGTGTTCAGGATTATCGACGGCGAAATCGTACTGATCGAAAAACGCGAAGTGCACAAGCCGGAGTGGCTGTGAACCCCTCACTGACCATCATACAGATCGCGGCAGGGAAGATGAATAACTTCTCCTACCTGGTCTACTGCCCGGAAACAGGCGAGGGCATAGGTGTCGACCCCTCATTGGAACCAGACCATCTGCTCGAGGCCTGCCGCGAACATCAGGTCACGCTCAAGCTGCTGGTCAATACCCATGGACACAACGACCACATCGCCGGTAACGACGCCATCCTCAAGGCGACCGGGGCCCGACTCGCAGCGCATCCCCTCGAAACCAAGGCCGACATCGAGCTGGACGAAGGGAGCGTGCTCCAGGTCGGCCAAGGAAAGGTCAAGGTGCTGCACACTCCGGGACACACCCCCGGCTCGCTCACCCTCAACCCGCCCGGCGCACTGATCACCGGCGACACCCTGTTCGTCACCCGCTGTGGCCGGGCCGACTTCCCTGGCAGCGACCCGATTGCGCTCTATCACAGTCTGCAGCGTCTCGCCGGCTACCCTCCGGAGACCAGGGTCTACCCCGGACACGACTACGGCCCACAGCCGAACTCGACCATCGGCTACGAGCTGGAACACAACGAATATTTGCGCTGCCCTGATCTGGAGAACTTCATCCAGCTGCGCATGGGATAATCATCCCCGAAGAATCGCAAAAGCCCCGCTTCGTCTAGCGAAGCGGGGCTTTTGCAGTTTGCAACCTGATCACGTTCTCAGAGATCCAGATCTTTGGCTATTTTTTTGAAGCACCCTTACTGACACCGAAGCGCCTAACACGCTCTTCGCACCAGTAACCCGTTAGCCCACCTAGAACTTTTCGAAGTCACTGTCGAGATGATCCTGGCGTGCCCCCTCGATCCTTTTTTGTGACGAGTCCTGGGCTGCGGAAGCCTTGTGACTCCGCACCGCGTACCCCCCGGAACCCGCCTGACCGGAACCGACGCCGCCCCCCGCTCCGATTGAAAAGTAAGAAATCATTGATGCCAATTGATCTGATTGACTGGAAAGCTCTTCGGAGGTGCTGGCCATCTCTTCGGAAGAAGAGGCATTTTGCTGAATAACCGAATCCAGCTGCTGAATCGCCCGCGATATCTGCTCGGCACCGGCATCCTGCTCCCGGCTCGCGGCGCTGATCTCCTGCACAAGCTCGGCGGTACGCTGAATATTGGGGACCAGGGCACCCAACATCGACCCTGCCTCTTCCGCCGCACCAACACTGGAAATGGACAATTCGTTGATTTCGGCAGCCGACTGCTGGCTCCGTTCAGCCAGCTTACGTACCTCTGCCGCGACCACGGCAAACCCCTTACCCTGCTCACCGGCACGCGCCGCCTCGATCGCCGCGTTAAGTGCCAACAGATTCGTCTGACGTGCAATCTCTTCGACGATGGTGATTTTCTCGGCGATCGCCCGCATCGCCTGAACGGTTGCATCCACAGCCTTACCGCTGCTTTGGGCTTCTCCGGCAGCCTGCACGGCGATCTTTTCCGTCAAGGCCGCGTTATCGGCGTTCTGCCGGATGTTCGCCGTCATTTCCTCCACGCTGGAAGAGGCTTCCTCGGCCGATGCCGCCTGCTCCGTGGCCCCTTGAGACATCTCCTCACTGGAGGCGCTCATGGCCTGTGCACCGGAGGTGACATTTTTGACCGAGTTATGGACCTCCCCGATGACTTCACGTAATTTTTCGACCATGTTGCTCAATGAGCGACCAAGTTGATCCCTGTCGCTGGAAAGTTGAACGTCAACATCAAGGTTGCCGTTGGCAATCTGGTCGGCCAGCAATGCCTGCCTGTTCAAAGCTCCGGACATCCCGTTGAAAGCCGTGGCCAACTCGCCAAACTCGTCTCGACTAGCGATCTCTACGCGTTTCGTGAAGTCGCCGGCGGCCACATTGTTGATCGCCGTCAGGGTGGTCGATACAGCCCTTGATATCCCCGCGGAGATAAACCAGGCCAGCAGCCCACCGAGTAAAAAGCCGGTGACGGAGCAGGCAATGATCAGGGTCTTGGCGTTGGAAAAAGTGGCTTCGGCGGCTTTTTCGTGTTCCTGCACAATGGTCAGGGTCGATTCGGTTGCCCGGTCGAGGTAGGCCCGCATCTCATCGAATTTGGCGCTGGTCTCCCCCAGCGAAAGCTCCATCGCCCTTTGCTTTCCAGACTCGCTGCCTTCCCTCAAGGCGTCAATCACGTCCCTGGACGAAGCGGCCCATTCTTCGCGTGCCTTTTTGTAGCCGTTCACTTCGGCACTGGAGATGTTCTCTCCCGCAAGCGCGACAAATTGGCTCCAGCGATCCTGCGATTGCTCGAAGTTCTCTTCGTACATCGCAACAAATTCTCCGAAGCGAGAGCCGTTGACATCACTAAATATCAATGAGCGCTCCGCGACCAGAAGCTGATGCAGATCTCGATCTGACTGGAGCAGCCTTTCAAGGCTCGGGAGCTGTTTGTCGGTAATCCCGTCCAGGTTTGCATTGATATTATCGGCGCTGCGCAAACCAACGGTACTGATGATCACCATAAATACTAGGACTCCAGAGAATCCCAGCAAAAGCTTTTTCCCAACCTTCAGATCCTTGAGCAACATCATGTGCTTCCTCCACGCCCGGGGACAAATAGGGCTTGTTCGTATTATGTTTTCGAACTTGGAACCGTCTTTTCCCCTCACGATACAGCAAGTAGCATACCACCCACATGAACCCTGCGTAACCAGCTGTTTCTTTAAGGCAAATGCGTACAAAAGTGCATATTCTAACGCTTCAACCTCCCGTAACCCAAACCACACCAAATGGCGTTAAGACAAGAAAACTCACGTGAATTCAGAACCTTGAGCTTGCGTAACGATCTGGACACCCGCAACCAGGGTTGCCCCCTTTGCCCCAGCAGCGGCAGAGAGTGTCATGAATGTGCTGGAGTGCCTGCCCCTCCAAACGTCGGCGCCCGTTTCGAACATCGAAACGGGGCGACATTTTATCACAAGGCGGATCCCAAGCGCAGACCCGCGCCTTCAAGCTTACATGGTATCGAAGTCGTCCGCCTCAACCATGTCGCCACTTGTATCCAGGAACGAATCCTTTTGTGAATCCTTGACGACTTCGACCTGATTATGCGCTACGGAACAGACCGTGCCGCAAATCGTGCATTCGTAAAGTTCTTCATGAAACTGGAAGGCCTGCAGGTCGGTTTCACGGCTGACCATGCACCGACACGTCGGGCAGACGAAATCGGTGCTCACCGTCTGCTTTTTTTGCACGCGTCCCTTGATGATTTTCAACACCTCTCCTGAAAAGGTCCAAATCCCTCCACAGTCTCCGCATTCACGCGCATCTTGCGAGAATCCCTCGGCATGCAGATCGATCTCGACATGCTTCTTGCTTTTGCACAACGGACATTTCATTGGCCTGGCACCTCCCATGAATTTATCGCTAGCTGCAGTCTCTAATTCAAAGTGTAGCCTATTTAGGCCCGACCAGCAAAACCCTGCCGTGCGCTCCCTGCCTGGAGAACACGCGGATTTTTTGTAAGCAGCTGGCTTTGTGTATAAAATTGATGTATTTAAAACAGCTGATTTCAATAGACTGATGGTCGAACGTTTTGGCGGGGCAGCCTTCTGCACCCCTTCCGCCTGTCATTCATCATCCGTACAACCCCTCACGACTCTCCGGAGGCCTCTTGACGACCCTGCTCGCCAATCATGTTTTTCTGCTGTTCGTCATCATTATCCTTGGCGAAGGTCTCGGCCGTATCCGCGTCAAGTCGTTCAGTTTCGGCTCGGCGGCGATCATCTTCGTCGCCATGACCTTCGGCCACTTCGGCTACACCCTGCCGACGGAGTTTCAGACCCTAGGGCTAGTGCTGTTCATCTACACTGTGGCGGTCTCGGCGGGCCCCGGTTTCTTCAAATCATTCAGACGCCAGGGGGTCACTCTGGCGATCGGTGCGATCATCATCATTACCGCGGCGGCGCTGATGACTGCTGCCTGCTGCTGGCTGTTCGGTTTCGACGCGGCGACCGGCGCAGGCCTGTTCGCCGGCGCCCTGACCAGCTCACCCGGATTGGCGGTGGCCGTCGAAGCGGTCGGAGGAGATGCCGCGGCGGCCTACGGGGTCACCTATGCCGGCGGCATCATCAGCGTCATCCTGTTCGTCAACCTCCTGCCGCGCCTGCTGCGCATCGACATCGCCGCCGAAGAGGCCGCTATGAACCGAGAGCGGACCGAAGAGAGTCTCCCCTTCACCTATCACCACGTCGAGGTCACCAACGCCAACCTGTTCGGCAAGAGAGTCGTCGAGCTGAAGCTCAAGGAGATTGCGCCGATCGTGCTCACCCGCCTGCTGCGTATGGGGGCAACGGAGCCACTGCTGGTGACCGGCGACACGGTATTACAGGAAGGGGACCGGCTGCGCATCGCCGGACGCGAAAACGACCTGGAACGGATCGAGCTGTTCCTCGGCAAGGCGGTTGAGGGAGAGATCGCTTTCAATAAGGGGCTGACCAAGAAGAGTATCATCGTCTCCAAGCAGAGTGCCGCCGGGGTCACCCTCGGCTTTCTCAATCTGCGCGAGACCTTTGGCGTCCAGGTGACGCGCATCACCCGTAACGGCATCGACCTTCCCGCCACGCCGACCACCAAGCTGCATGTCGGTGACATCATTCACGCCGTCGGCGAGGAAGATGCACTCAAGAACGTCAGCCGTATCCTCGGCAACGACATGAAGCAGACCTACAGCGTCAGCATGCTGCCGATTCTGATCGGCCTGGTGGTCGGGTTCCTTTTCGGTCAGATCCCTTTCGACCTGCCGCTGGTGGGACACTTCTCCTTCGGTATCACCGGCGGAGTGCTGGTAGCGGGGTTGATCCTCGGGCATCTCTACAAGACCGGACCGTTTATCTGGGAGATGCCGACCACTGCCAACGAGTTCCTGCGCGAGCTCGGCCTGATGCTGTTTTTATCGACGGTCGGCACCAAGACCGGGGCGACCATCGTCGCGACCCTCGCCGCTGTCGGACCGAAGCTGGTGGTAGCGGGGCTGATCGTGACGATTTTGCCGATGGTGATCTATGTCGTGGTGGGGAGGTTCGTGCAGAAGATCCCGTTTTTGAAAATGCTCGGGGTCCTGGCCGGTGGGATGACAAGCACCCCGGGACTGGCGGCGGCCAACAGCTACACCAGCTCAGCGTACCCCGCCTCGGCCTACGCCACGGTCTACCCGGTAGGCCTGATCGGCATGATCCTGATCACCAAGGCACTGGTCTACGTGCTGCAGCTGTTATAAACACCGGGCACGTCCGTCCACATGGGGAGATCCACAAGCCGTTTTCAGCAAGCCCCTTGTCCTGGCGGTTGCCCATGGTCCCACCGATAAAAAGCTACCCTTGCGCCGACCAGACCACCGGTTTCTCCGGCACATCGGCAAGGGTAAAATTCTCCCACCCCCAGGCCAGCAGTTCCTGCGGCGACGCCGCGGCCAGCTCCCCGGGCAGCTTTTGGCCCAGGAAAACCAGCGCCTCGTAGATGGCCCGGCCTGGCGAAACGTCTGGCGAGAGCGCCGCGCCGTGGCGCTTGCTGAGTTTCTCTCCTGTGGTATCGACCGCCAGCGGGATATGCACGTAGTCGGGCACCGGCAAACCAAGGCAGGCGTGCAGGTAGATCTGGCGCGGCGTCGAGCTGAGCAGATCCTCACCGCGTACCACCTGGTTGACCCCGGCGGCGGCATCGTCGACCACCACTGCCAGCTGGTAGGCGAACAGCCCGTCGGCACGCTTGATGACAAAATCTCCCACTGCGCTGTGCAGGTGCTGCTCGCGCCGTCCGAAAACCCCGTCGCTGAAACAGACCGGATCGTTCGGCACCTTGATCCTGAGAGCACGCGGCTTGCGCCCGGCAGGCAGGCCATTGCGGCAGAGCCCGGGGTAAATCGGCCCCTCCTCTCCCGGGTGCGGCGCACTCGCCAGCACCTCCTTGCGTGTGCAACCACAGTCGAACAGAAGTCCCTTCTCGCGCAGCAGTTCGGCGGCCGCCTGGTACGCCGCGGTGCGCTGGCTCTGCCAGACGATCTCACCGTCCCACTCCAGCCCCAGGCGCTCCAAACTGCGCAGGATCTCGTCGGCTGCCCCGGGCACCACCCGCGGCGTATCGAGATCTTCCATGCGCAGCAACCAGCGCCCACCATGCTGGCGCGCCAGGCAGTAGCTGGCGACCGCCGCAAGCAGTGAGCCGAAATGGAGCGGTCCGGTCGGGCTCGGTGCGAACCGCCCCACGATGGGTTTTGGGGATTTCCCAGAGGGTCTCATGCTATCCGTATTCCAGTTAACCGATCGGAATTGGGGTGCACTTGTCGATTGACACCCAAAGCGGTTAAGGTTATTTATAACCCATTGTGTCTCGTTTAGGAGGAAACCGTGATTATTACCCGCGCCACAGAATACGCTATCCGCGCCGTCCTGCACCTTGCTGCACAGCCCGAGGGAGAGATTGTCCTCAAGAAGGACATCTGCCGCGAGCAGGACATCACGCCGGCGTTTCTGACCAAGATTCTGCAGCCGTTGATCAAGGCCGGCGTGGTCGGCTCCCAGCGCGGCGTTGGTGGCGGATTCTACCTGCTCAAAAAACCGAGTGAGATCAGCCTGCTCGATATCCTCGAAGCCGAGGAAGGTACACTCTATCTCAACCAGTGCCTGGTCGAGCCGGGCACCTGCGAGCGGGACGCCTTCTGCCCGGTGCACGGAGCCTGGCGCGATATCCGCCAGGAGCTCTCATCCGTCCTCTCCAAGCATACCTTCCAGCAGCTACTGAAGCGTAACAACCGCTAGCTTTCGCTTCCCGCCACCAGCAACTCAACAGCGCGCTTGAGCTGCTCCAGACCGTCTGCCCACGACGCCATATCGATCTCCACCCGCCGCTCCGGACAGGTGTGCTGATAGAGCGGATCGTAGTAGTCGATCATCAGCTCACGTACCAGCTCACGCCACTCCCCGCGCTCCAGGTACGCCAGGAAACTCGCGATCTTCTTTTTACCGAGACGCTCGGTAAGCGCCTTGATCGGGCGCTCGAACAGTGCCGCCTGGGCTTCGCGTGCGGGGTAATCCTCGAGGATGATATCGATGCGCTGCTCCAGCGGGGTATCGATCCAGAGTGAGGTCTCGACCTGTAGTGCATCGTAGACCTGCTTCGGCAGGGCCAAGCGCCCGATATGACGGCTCTCCCCTTCGCTGAGGGCGTAGCCATCGACAGGAATGCGCCGCATGGCGTCCCACAGCAACGCCTCGAAATTCTTCTGCGTCGGCTGCCGCTCGAGCCCGACCCCACCGAAGGCGCTGCCGCGGTGACAGGCCAGCCCCTCGAGGTCGAGCACCGGGTAGTCCTGCGCCTGGAGCTCGTGCAGCAGGCGGGTCTTGCCGGTGCCGGTCAGGCCGCGCAACACCAGCAA
>PKUI01000177.1 GCA_002869605.1 Desulfuromonas sp.
AGCAGTCTGCCTGTTTCCAATGCTGTACCGACAGCTCCGAAACGAAGGCTGCGCCGTAGCCGCTGGCGACCGCCTGCAGCACCGCCTCGTTGCTGCCTAGGCGCGCCGCAATGTTTAACTCGCTCGGATCATGTCGGGTTGAGCGTAGCGCCTGCTCCAGTGACTGGCCACTTCCCGAACCGGTCTCCCGCATGATCAAGGGCAGCTCGTACAACTCGTCGATCGACAGCCGACCCTGTTTGGCGTGCGGGTGCGAGGAGGCGACCACCAGCACCAGGGGGTCGTCGAGCAGCGGTTTGAAGGTGATCTCCTTGCTCTTGCTGTTGCTGCCGACCAGCGCCAGTTCGATTTCGGCCCCTTCAAGCATTTTCAAAACCTCGGCGGTATCTCCGGTCAGCATGGTCAACGAGATGCCAGGGTGTTGCTGTTCCAGTGTCGCGAGCAGTGGCGGCACCAGGTAGTTGGCGGGGATGTTGCTCGCGCCTATGACCAGGTCGGCGCGCTCCAGGCCGCGGAAGCCGTTCATGGCCTGCAAGAGGGCGTCGCTCTCACCGAGAATGCGCCGCGCGTGGCGGAGAAACAGCGTTCCGCCCGGGGTCAGGGTGGTGCCGCGGCCGAGCCTCTCGAACAACGGCATGCCGATCTTGTCCTCGAGGGACGCCATATGCTGACTGACCGTCGACTGGGTCAGGGCGATGGCCTCTGCTGCGGCCGAAAAGCTCCCTCTGTCGGCAATCGCCACGAAAATCTTGAGATGATGTAGGTTCACGATCTTTCCTATCGTAAAAGTGAATGAATCACATCTGTATTATCGAAATTATCCGTTTGACGCGCGGCTGTCAATATTAGAAAATTCGCATCATTTAGCCCTGTGGTTTACGCGGAAACTTTTCGCGCACAGCCCTTCAGCCCGTTACAGGAGTATGCAGATGTCTGGCAGTTTCGAAATAAAAGTCGATCCGGAGCTTTGGTCGTCCCTGGATATGGATGTTTAGCGTTTTATGAATGTCCCTCCCATGTTGACCGACGCTTTCAAGAACATCTTCCTCAGTCAACAGAACCGCCCGCAGGGGATGGCGTATTTCGATGACATGGTGAGCAACATTTTCACCGGACGCATCCAGGAGTTGGTCGATGCCAAGGGGGAAGGGCGCCCGGTCATCGGGACCTTCTGTGTCTATGTCCCCGAAGAGATCGTTCAGGCGGCCAACGGGGTCTGCATCGGTCTGTGCGGAGGTTCGCAGGGGTCAATTGCCGATGCCGAGAAGATCCTGCCTCGTAACATCTGTCCGATGGTTAAGTCGGCCTTCGGCTTCAAGGTAGGGCGCATCTGCCCGTTCTTCCAAGCGGTTGACTTTGTCTACGGCGAAACCACCTGTGATGCGAAGAAGAAAACCTGGGAGCTTCTCGACGAGTATGTCCCGACCCATGTCATGGAGATTCCGCAGATGAAGCGCGAGCGCGACAAGCGTTTGTGGGTCGAGGAAATCAAGGATTTCAAGCAGTCTGTCGAAGAACGTGTCGGCAAGAAGATTACAGAGACTGACCTTGTCTCGGGCATCGAGACGCTGAACCGGAAGCGCGAGGCGATGCAGCGCCTGAACAGCCTGCGTCATCACGACCCTAGCCCCATCAGTGGGCGTGACATGCTGCTGATCCAGCAGATCGCTTTCTACGATATCCCCGAGCGCTTTACAAGCAAAGTCCATGAGCTGTGCGATGAACTGGAGACGCGGATTGCCGGTTCGAGTTTCTCCGCCCCACAGGGTGCGCCGAGGGTGATGGTTTCCGGTACGCCGATGGCCCTGCCGAACTGGAAACTCCACAACATCATCGAGAGTGCCGGGGCGGTGGTTGTCAACGAGGAGAGCTGCATCGGCACCCGTTACTACAAGGACACCATCGACACCAACGGCGCCACCATGGAGCAGATGCTCGAAAAACTGACCGAGCGCTACATGAAAATCGACTGCTCCTGTTTTACTCCCAACGATGAGCGGATCGAGCAGGTGATCAAAGAGTACCGCGATTCGGGTGCTCAGGGGATTATCGATTACTGTCTGCAGTTCTGTCACACCTATAACATCGAAGCGGTGAAGCTCCGCGAGGCGTGTGCCAAGGAGGGGATCCCGTTCATGGCGATTGAGTCGGACTACTCCCCGGAGGATGTCGGGCAGCTGCAGACCAGGGTCGAGGCGTTCCTCGAGCAGATCCAGGACTAAAGACCCATGCAGATCGGCATCGACCTCGGTTCCCGGGCCATCAAGATGGCCGTCTTTCGCGACGGCGAGCTGGCCGAGAGAACGGTGGTGGAGAGTTCCTTCGAGCCCCACAAACAGGCGGCTGACATGGTCTCCCGCTATGCGCCCTCGCTGGTGGTCGCGACCGGCTACGGACGGCACCTGGCGCAGAAGCACTTTGCCCAGAAGGTGATCACCGAGATCAAGGCGCATGCTCAAGGGGCCCGCTATTGTGTGCCGGGCTGCCGCACCATCCTCGATGTCGGTGGGCAGGACTCCAAGGTCATTGCCCTCGACGATACCGGGCGGGTGGCGCAATTTCAGATGAACGACAAGTGTGCGGCCGGCACCGGGCGTTTTCTCGAGATCATGTCCGCCTCCCTCGGTTATTCACTGGCCGAGTTCTCTGCCGCGGCGCAGGGTTCAGAGCGGGATTTGCCGATCAACAGCATGTGCGCGGTGTTTGCCGAATCGGAGGTGGTTTCGTTGCGCAACCGTGGCTACGCCGCCGCCGATATCGCGCGGGCGATCCACCTGGCGATCGCCGACCGGTTAAGCGGCATGCTCGAGCGCATCGGGCTGCAGGGGGATGTCGTGTTTAGCGGCGGGGTGGCCAACAACCGCTTCCTGGTCGACATGCTGGCCGGCAAGCTCGGCCGGCCGGTGATTGTCCCCGAACAGCCGGAGATTGTCGGCGCCATCGGCGCCGCGCTGCACAAGGTAAAAGCAGCGTAGGGTTTAGTGTTCGCACCTTTCCGATCCTGCCACGACAGCGTCTGTGTCGGGCATCCACTATCAGCCGGCCGATTTCCATGGGGGAGTCGGCCGGCTTTCTTTCTAAAGACTTGGCTTAAAAAGCAACATTACGTAAAGTGCAGGCGACGTAACGCGCAAGCAGCTGCCCCGGAGGTTGTCGCCATGTTGAACGATCTATATTTCGCGTTTCAGGTCACCGCCCCGATTTTTTGTATCCTCGGTCTGGGGATATATTTCAAGCGCATCGGTTTACTCACCGCAGATTTCGCCAGGGTCGGCTCCGAGCTGGTGTTCAAGGTTACGCTCCCCTTCCTGTTGTTCGTCAAGCTGGTTCAGACTGACTTCACGCATTCCCTGCCGGTTACGCTGGTTGGCTACGCGTTCTGTGCAACCGTTGCCGTTTTCCTGCTGCTGGACCGGGTTGTCGCGCGCATGATCACCGAACCATCGGATCGCGGGGTGTTCGTGCAGGGGGCCTTTCGCGGCAACATGGGCATCATCGGCCTCGCCTACTGCCTGAGCGCCTTCGGCGAGGGGGCTGTCGCCACCGCCTCGGTCTACATGGCGGTGATAACGGCGCTCTACAATGTTCTGGCCGTAATTACCCTGTCCCGTCACCAGGGGGAGGGCGCCGGCAAAAATGCGCTGGCTGCGGTTGCCCGGGGGATCGTGACCAACCCGCTGATCATCGCTATCGCGCTGGGGGTGGCAATCTCGTTGAGTGGCCTGCAGATTCCGCAGATTTTGCTGAACACGGGCGGTTATTTTGCCAAGATGACGCTGCCGCTCGCCCTGCTATGCGCCGGCGCGACGATCCGCCTGCAGGAGTTCCAGTCGTCCCGGGCACTCTACTGGGCCAGCGCAGCAAAGCTGCTGTTGGTCCCGCTGGCGATCACCGGTGGCGGCATCCTGCTGGGCCTGCGCGGGCCTGAGCTGGGGGTGCTGTTCTTCATGTCTTCCGCTCCCACGGCGGCGGCAAGCTACCCGATGGTGCAGGCCTTCAGGCTCAACCATCATCTGGCGGCGGCCATCATCGCCGCGACCTCACTGGGCGCCATCGTTTCATCAACGTTGGGGGTTTTCCTGTTGCGCGTCCTCGACCTGATCTAAACGGCTGCCCGGTCACACCGACCACCGAAAAGGGAGGCTTCACATGGGAACGAAAACCGTGCACATGATCTATTTCTCGCCCACCGGCACCACCCGCAAGGTGGTTGCGGCGGTGGCCGCAGGGGTAAGCTCCGCTGCACCCCGGGGGCTTGATCTGACCTTGTCCGCAGCAGAGAACAGTACGCATCTTAGCGACGGCGTGGCGGTGATCGGGGTGCCGGTCTACGCCGGCCGGGTGCCCGAGGTCTGCCTGGAGAGGATGGAGAAACTTTCCGCGGACGGTGTGCCGACCGCGATCGTCGCCCTGTACGGCAACCGTGAATTCGAGGATGCCCTGGTCTAGCTGCGCGACGTGGCCACCGCCAAGGGTTTTAAGGTGATCGCCGCCGGCACCTTCATCGGTGAGCACTCCTACTCGACTCCGGAGCGGCCCATTGCCGCCGGTCGGCCGGACGCCGACGATCTGCAGCTGGCCAGGTCGTTCGGGGAGCGGTTCGCTGCTAAAATCGACACCGGTGACCTGAGCACCCCCGGTATCGACGGCAACCTCCCCTACAAGGAGCGGATTCCCTTAGGCGGGATCGCCCCGGAGACCGATCGACAACGCTGTACTCTGTGCGGGCGATGCGACGAGGTCTGCCCGATGGGGATCGTCGCGGTGACCGACGTCGTGAACACCCATGCACAGAATTGCATCATGTGCTGCGCCTGTGTGAAAGAGTGCCCCGTCGCCGCTCGCCCCTTCAACCACCCGCGGATCGAGGAGCGGCGTGAGATGCTGCTTAAGAACTGCTCTATCCCCAAGAGCCCGCAGCTTTTCCTCTGAGCTAACGGTTGATACTGTAATTCATTGTTTTCAAAGGGTTTAATATGCGTATCCTGCATCTACTCAGTCAGCGGCCAGAGTTGACCGGCAGCGGCGTCTACCTCAACCAGATGATCATGCAAGCGCAGGCCCGTGGTCACGAAAACGCCATGCTGGCAGGCGTTCCCGAAGACTTTCAGCACCAGCCTGGCCCATTACGCTGTCAGACCTTCTTCTTGCGCTTCGGCAAGGATTTGCCACACCCTGTGACCGGTATGAGCGACGTGATGCCATACCCGTCTACCCGATTTCGTGACCTGAGCGAGGCGCAACTGGAAGACTACGAACAGTCTTTTGCAGAACTTCTCCATTTAGCCATTCAGGACTTCAGACCGGACATCATCCACAGCAATCATTTGTGGATCATGTCGGCCCTGGCGCGACGGCTGTTCCCAGAAATCCCCATTGTTGCCAGTTGTCACGGCTCCGACCTGCGCCAATTCCAAACCAATCCACATTTACAGGGTCGGGTGTTGCGCGATTGTCACGCATTGGACGGCGTTCTTGCTTTGAGCCGGGTCCAGCGTGAAGAGATTGTTGAACTCTATGGGATTGATCGGGAAAAAGTCCATGTCACTGGCGTAGGGTTCGATTCCGGGACCTTTTCCTGGGCGCCCAAAGAGGCTTCATCTTCAGTACGTATTGCCTACGCGGGAAAATTGTCCAACGCTAAAGGTGTCCCTTGGCTGTTACGTGCCTTTGCCAAGTTGAGTGATCCCAACGTGATCCTCGATGTCTGCGGTTCGGGATCCGGACCTGAAGAAAAACAGATCTTGGCATTTGCCGAAAAGCTCGGTTCGCGTGTTCTTTTCCACGGCAATGTCGAACCGAGTCGTCTGGCTGAGATTATGAGAAAGGCCCATCTGTTCGTGCTGCCATCATTTTACGAAGGTGTGCCGCTGGTTTTGCTGGAAGCGATGGCGTGCGGATGTCGACCTGTGGCGACGAGACTTCCTGGTGTCGAAGAACTGTTTTCCCAGATGCAGGGGGGAGAGGTCTGCCTCGTTGATCTTCCCGCAATGCAGGGGATTGATACGCCAGAGCCTGCGGCCGAAGAAAGCTTTGTCGACAGTCTTGCCTCGGCGATCCGCCTACAGCTAGACGCCAGCCTCAATACTCCGCGCTCGTCTCCTTGCCCCGAAGCGGAAAAACTGTTGTCCCGATATAGTTGGCAAGTCATCTTTGCCGGCATCGAATCGGTGTACCGACAGGTGATTCCTCAGGGAGACGAACTGGAGCCACACTGAGATCAGTCCTGAAATTCGAGGGATATCGCGGCGATATCGTCGTGTCTTTTAAAACGCGGAAACTTGCAACAGTTCGGGTCATCTGTTTCGCGGCGGCGGACGGCTCGATGCAGGCCATCAAGGTCGGTGCGTAAGAAAAGCTCGACCATGCTCGAAAAGTCGACGAGGTCTCTTCGACTATTCGAAAGGTGCATTCCGTCGGTGAACAAGAGCAGGTGCTTGATTCGCGAAGTCGCTAATACTCCCGTACGCAAAAATTGACGCATCTGATCTTCGCCGTTCAAGACGCCATAGTCACGGTTCCTTTGCAATCGTACCTGCTCGATCTGTGTTGTAAGAGCACTGCGAATATCCTTTGTCCCCTTGCGTTCCAGTTCAGCCCAGCGTTCGAACGTGGCTTGGTCATGGTTATGGAAAGGGACAGGAAGATGGAATCTGCCGTCCGTGTCGATCCATAGAATTAGCGCGTCGCCGACCTGTGAAAACTCTATTTTGTCCTCGGCGACTCGTACTACAGCAGCGCTGGTTGACCAGAGCTGTAACCGGTCATCCTGATTGACGCCGGCCAGGGTCATGCCCCTGGCAATTAACGCGTTGGCTTTGTCAGCCAAAGAAGCCAAATCGGTGTCGTTCGTTGAAAAAGCCGCACATGCCAGGTGCGCCGCCCACCATGCGCCACTTTTGCCGAGGTAGAGATCTCCTTTCAGGCTAGAAGCTCCATCAAACACGCCAAAAAGATTATCCTCGACCAGCAGAGCATCCTCATTGAACTTACCAGAGCCCTGCTGCAGAAGGGTTTTGATCTGATAGTCAAACTGCAAGGAGGTGCTGGCAGATGTTGCTTGAGACAGAATAGGCATGTAAGTTCCAGTGAATGATTCAGGCTGATGTTGTGAATTTGCCATGACACCTTAAAGGTGAAGGTGCGAAATGTAAAATTAGTAATAGTCATTTGTTGCTTAGATGGTATCGGAAATTTCAATAGCAGGGGGGTCGGGAATCATCCAGGCAATTACTGGAGTGCAGGAATTGAGAGAAAGTCGGTCCGGGGTCGGTTTGACCCTGGCAATGGACCTGAGACAAGATAGAATATAGGCCAAAACAAGGGACGATTTACACCTTCACAGAGGAGATAATCCGTGTGGCCTATACGATCACTCTGTTACCTTTTCCTTCCGCTACTTCTGATTTCCTGCACATCCAACGCTCAGTCCGTTGACAACGTTATAGAGGGGAATGCAGGTTCAAAACTCTTCACAGAGAGTTTTGGACGTTTCAATGAACCCTGGGCCATGACTTTTTTGCCCGATGGTAACCTGCTGGTCACCGAAAAGTCGGGAACTCTGCTCCTGGTCAGCCTGGATGGTCGCTCCAGAGTCCCTGTTTCAGGTGTGCCTGAGGTCGCTTATGGTGGGCAAGGCGGTCTGGGAGACATTATCCTTGATCCCCAATACAGTGAGGGGCATTGGGTCTATTTGTCGTACGCCGAGGAGGATGCGACAGGGAAAAGGGGCGCCGCTGTAGCTCGGGCTCAATTCGACCACGAGTCTGCCAGCCCAAAACTGGAAAATCTTCAAGTCATCTGGCGTCAGACGCCCAAGGTCTCAGGTAGCGGGCATTACTCGCACCGGTTGGCATTCAGTCCTGACGGGAAACTCTTTATCACCTCCGGCGAACGGCAAAAGCAGGAGCCGGCTCAAAGCTGGACGCAGAATCTGGGGAAAATCATCCGAATAAATGCGGATGGATCCGTCCCTTCTGACAACCCCTTCCAGGACAAGGGGGAGCTTGCAAAAACCTTCTGGACTCTGGGACATCGCAATCTGCTTGGCATTGCCTTCGACCTAAAGGGCTATCTGTGGTCTCACGAAATGGGGCCGAGGCATGGAGATGAATTCAACCTTATCGTTGGCGGAGAAAATTACGGTTGGCCGATTGTCTCCTGGGGCGATCAATACTCCGGTATTCCAATCCCCGACCATGATACGCGTCCGGAATTCCATGCTCCTGAGGTCTACTGGGTTCCGACGATTGCACCCTCGGGTTTGATTATTTACGATGGTTCCATGTTTCCGGCGTGGCAGAACAATGCCTTTATCGGAGGTCTCAGATCAGAAGCGTTGGTCCGGATAAGTATTTCTGCCAAGCAGGCCGCTGAGATTGAGCGTTTCAACATGGGAAATCGGATTAGAGAAGTTGAACAAGGGCCGAGAGGGGCAATATGGGTTCTTGAAGATAAAAAGGGCGGTCGACTGCTCCGGCTCACATCTTCTCAATAATCACGTTTTTTAAGAAAGAATTCAGCAGCCAGCCGTCGTTTAATTTAAATCATCCTGCAACGAGTCCTTATATCATCTAGGGACTCTTAAGAAGTTTTCAATACTGTACTTTGGAAACCATTAAAAAGTCCGATCCTCCCAGGGGGATCGGACTTTTCGCATTTGCGGGGTTTCGATCAATGTTTCAGGCAGGTGTCCAGTAGCAGCGTTTCGGGGAGACGATTTTTTCTTCCTTCTTCAGCTTGGCCATCGCCTTATCGACCTCTTTGCGTTCGATGCCACCGAGCTCTGCGACCTTGCCGGCGTTGAGCGGCTCTCCGGCGCTGCGCATGACCTCGAGAACTTTTTCCGTGATATCCATTGCTATCCTCCATGTCGTTTCAGGTTGGTCGCAATATGCAACAAATTTGGTTATAAATCCAGTTTGACGTACAACATCCCGGCGAACGGGTCACGCAAGGGGTACAGGCCAATGCTGTCAATGTGCAGGCCTGTCCCCTTGCGCGATGCACCGGGATGCTGTTGGTTTAGGACTTAAGTTTCAGGGCGATCTGTGCCACATGTTTTCCTTGGAAGCGGGCACCGGCAAGTTCGATGTCGCTCGGCATCCGCTCACCTTGGCCGCCGGTAATGGTCGAGGCGCCATAGGGGGAGCCACCGGTGATTTCATCGATCCCCATCTGGCCGGCGAAGGCGTAGGGGAGGCCGACCACCACCATGCCGTGGTGCAGCAGGTTGGTGTGAAAGCTGAGGAGGGTTGATTCCTGGCCGCCGTGCTGGGTCGCCGAGCTGGTGAAGACGCTGCCGACCTTGCCTACCAGCGCTCCCTGCGCCCAGAGGCCGCCGGTGGAGTCGAGGAACTGGCGCATCTGTCCGCACATGTTGCCGAAACGGGTCGGGGTGCCGAAGATGATCGCGTCGGCCCCCGCGAGGTCGTCTGCGGTGGCTTCCGGGAAGTGGGACATGTTTTTCTGGGCCTGCAGTGCGCCCATTTTTTCCAGAACCTCGTCGGACAGGGTTTCCGGAGCGCGCATCAGGACCGCTTCGCATCCATCCACCTCACGCACTCCCTCGGCCATGGCTTCAGCCATCCTGAAGATATGTCCGTACATGCTGTAATAGACAATCAGTACCTTGCTCATAAGTTTCCCCTTTCAAATATCCCGGGCACCGCGTGGGTGCCGGTCAATTTTATTCACGCTCCAAGCGTATCATCTCTTGCCGGGACGACAACGTTGCGCCGCCGTCCCGGCAGGCTCGATTTTGCTCTTGCGCGCAGATTTAGATTGGTTGTAATCTACAACTATATCTAGCTGATCGCAAGGAAATGTACGAGTTACTGATGCCCTATTCTCTCGAAACCTCTCTTGGCCACCTCGCCACCCGCCTCTCCCGAGTCGTCCTGCGGCGCCTGAATGCCGACTTATCTGCACAGGGGCTGGAGATCACCGCGGAGCATTACTCGCTGCTGGTGCAGCTGTGGCAGCACAACGGGCTCTCCCAGGGGGCTCTGGCCGAGCGCTCTGCCCGAGACAAGACCACCATGGCCCGCCTCGCCGCTACGCTCGATGAGCGCGGCCTGATCGAGCGCCGCCCGAGCCCGCTTGATGGCCGTGAACGGCTGCTGTTTCTCTCTGTCACGGGCAAGCGCGTGATGGATCGGGCGACGGAGCTGGCCACGGCGATTCTCGCGGACGCGCAGCGCGGGATCGACGCCGAGGAGCTAGCCCGCTGCCGGGATGTCCTGCGCCGCGCCTGTGCCAACCTGCAAAGCCTCCCCGAATAACCTTGAACGAAAATCTTAGCTGGAGCTGATGGACTACATGAAACGTAACACCGCCGCTGTTGCGGCCGAAACCAGCGGGGTGCGCAGCGCCCGGCTGGCCAAACTGGTGCTGGTGCTCGGCGCCCTGACCGCCTTCAACGCCATCTCCATCGACATGTACCTGCCGGCCTTCCCGCAGATGGCCGAAGACCTCGCCGTTCCGCTCGGCACGGTGCAGCTCTCGGTCTCCGCCTTCCTGGTCGGCTCGGCGTTCGGGCAGCTGATCTACGGCCCCCTCTCCGACCGCTGGGGGCGCAGGCTCCCGCTGCTCTGTGGGTTGGTGATCTACACCCTCGCCTGCGTCGGCTGTGCCTTGACCGGCAGCGGCGCCGGGCTGCTCTTTTGGAGAGTGGTGATGGCGCTGGGGGGCGGGGCGAGCATCGTCATCTCGCGCGCGGTGGTGCGAGACCTCTACAACACCACCGAGGCGGCGCGCATGCTCTCGCTGCTGATGCTGGTGATGGGGGCGGCGCCGATCCTCGCGCCTCTCGCCGGCGGGCAGTTCCTGCTGTTTACCGGCTGGCGGGGGATCTTTGCCTTTTTGGCACTGTTCGGCGGGCTGTCGCTATGGGGCACGCTGGCCTGGCTCCCAGAATCGCTGCCGGCTCAGCGGCGCGTGGCGCGGCGCGGGGGGGAGATGCTGGCGATCTACGCCGGTCTGCTCAGGCATCGCCGCTACCTCTGCTACGCCCTGGCGCTCGGGGCGGTGGCAGGGCTCAACTTCGCCTACATCGCCGGCGCGCCGCAGCTCTTCATCGAGCTGCACGGCATCTCGCCGCAGGCCTTCGGCATCCTCTTCGGTCTCAACGCCAGCGGCCTGATCGGTGCCACGCAGCTCAACCGCTGGTTGCTACGGCGCTATACGGCACGCCGGCTCCTCGGTGTAGCGTTGGTTTTCGCGGCGCTGACCTCATCTCTGCTGACTGCCTCGGTATTCACCGGAATCGGCGGCTTTCCTCTCCAGGTGGTGCTGATCTTCGGCTGCCTCTGTACCACCGGGCTCTCCTATCCTAACGTCATGGCGTTGGCGTTGGAACCGTTTCCGACCACGGCCGGGAGCGCTTCGGCGCTGATGGGGGCGATGCAGTACACACTTGGTGCCCTGGCCGGGGGGTGCGTCGGTCTGTTTCACGACGGCAGCGCCCTGCCGATGGTCCTGACCATGACCTGCTGCGCCGTGGCCGGAAGCGTGGTCTTCGGGATTGCCTCAATCGAAGTCAGCCCCGCTGATGGGGTTGGCGCGGCGGAGCCTGAGCAGATCTAGGATGTTAGAAGAAGCTGTTCGCGGGGTGCGGGGGTAAAAGCGTCAGCCTGCGTCGATGGCCCTGCGTCCATAGCTGATGTCGAGCTTGTTCATCCGGTTACGCAGGGTGCTGGCGTTGACGCCAAGGATTTCTGCGGCCCCGCCCGGGCCGTGGATCTTGCCTCGGGTGGTCTCGAGGGTCTGGCGGATATGGCGCGTCGTCAACTGGTCGAGGGTAATCGGCTCGAAGCTGTTTGCCGCTGATTCGGGGGTGCGCCCCTCGCTCTGTGCCAGGCAGGGGAAGACGCAGCCGCAGCTGTCGTCGAGGGCCGAAAGGGGGCCGTTAGGATGCTGCGACAGTGAGAAGCTGTCGAGGTTTAGCGATCTCCCCTTGTTCTGGATCAGTGCCCTCTCGATGACGTTTTCGAGCTCGCGCACGTTGCCCGGCCAGGGGTAGTCGCGCAACATCTCGATGGCCCCGGGGGCGATCTCCGGCGGGGTGCGGAAGCCGAGCTCACCGGCCTTCTTGGCTAGCAGGTAGCTGATCAGCTCCGGGATATCCTGACGCCGTTGGCGCAGCGGCGGGATGATGATCGGGAAGGAGTTCAGGCGGAACCACAGATCCTCGCGGAACAGCCCCTCTGCCACCATCTTCTCTAGGTTACGGTGGGTTGCGGCGATGACCCTGATGTCGACCGGTATCGGCCGACTGCCGCCGACCCGTTCTATTTCGCGCATCTGCAGTACTCGCAGCAGGCGGACCTGGGCCGGTTGCGGCAGCTCCCCGATCTCATCGAGGAAGATGGTGCCGCCGTTAGCACGCTCGAAGCGGCCCCGTTTCTGTTTGTCGGCGCCGCTGAACGCCCCCTTCTCGTGACCGAACAGCTCGCTGTCGATCAGCGTTTCAGGGATCGCGCCGCAGTTCACCTTGACGAACGGCCCCTCCCGGCGCGGCGAGAGGCGATGCAGGGTGTTGGCCACCACCTCTTTGCCGGTCCCGGTTTCCCCGAGCAGCAGCACCTTGCTCTGCAGCGGTGCGACCTGCTGCACCATCTCCATGACATTTTTCAAGCCCCCTCCGGAGCCGACCAGGTCGGATTCCAGAATCTGTGAAAGTTCCAGCTTCAGCTCGCGGTTGTCCTCGGTGAGCCGATCCTTCAGTCCGAGAACCTCCTGGTGGCGCAGGGCGTTGGCCATGGCGATGGTCAACGGCTCGCGCACGGTGCGCAACAGGTCCATATGTTCCTGGCTGTAGACGTTGAGCCCGTTGGCCTGTACGACCACGTAGCCGACTTGATCGTCCTGCGTGCGCAGCGGCAGGATGATCTCGGAGCAGCCCTGGTTCTTGACATACGGGGCCACGGCCGCGGTCAGCGGATCGAGCCGCGTA
>PKUI01000025.1 GCA_002869605.1 Desulfuromonas sp.
CGTGGCACGCAAGGTTGCTCTCGACAAAACCCGTAATATCGGGATTATGGCGCATATTGACGCCGGTAAAACTACTACTACTGAGCGGATTCTCTTTTATACCGGAATCACGCATAAAATCGGTGAAGTACACGACGGCGCTGCAACCATGGACTGGATGGAGCAGGAGCAGGAGCGTGGCATCACCATCACTTCAGCTGCAACCACCTGCTTCTGGGATGATCATCGCGTAAATATTATTGATACACCGGGCCACGTTGACTTCACTATCGAGGTTGAGCGCTCCCTGCGTGTGCTCGACGGCTCCGTGGCGGTATTCTGTTCGGTTGGCGGTGTCGAGCCGCAATCTGAAACTGTCTGGCGTCAAGCCGATAAGTACAAAGTTCCCCGTATTGCATTCATTAACAAGATGGACCGCATCGGCGCCGACTTCAGTCATGGCGTCGGCATGATTCGTGACCGTCTTGGTGCCAATGCGATTCCCATCCAGTTGCCGATCGGCAAGGAAGATTACTTCAAGGGTGTTGTGGACCTGGTAACCATGAAGGCCATCGTCTGGAATGACGAGACCATGGGTGCTGAGTATGACATCGAAGAGATCCCTGCCGATATGGTCGAGGAGGCCGAGGCGGCTCGCGAGGCTCTGCTTGAGGAAATCTGCTCGAGTGACGAAGAGCTGATGGAGAAATACCTCGGCGGCGAAGAGCTTACCGAGGCTGAAATTAAGTCTGGTATCCGTCGCGGTACCATCAATATCGACTTTTGCCCGGTCATGTGCGGCAGCGCCTTCAAGAATAAAGGTGTCCAGACCCTGCTTGATGCTGTGGTCGATTACATGCCGTCGCCTCTTGATGTTCCTGCTATTGCTGGTATTGATCCGGCCAATGGTGAGGAGATCACTCGCCCCGCTGACGATGATGGGCCTTTTGCGGCTCTCGCCTTCAAGGTTATGACCGACCCGTTTGTCGGTCAGTTGACCTTCTTTCGGGTTTACTCCGGGGTTGCTGAGTCGGGCGCGCATATCCTCAACTCCACCAAGGACAAGAAGGAGCGCTTCGGGCGTATCCTCAAGATGCACGCCAATAAGCGTGAAGAGATCAAGCAGGTCTATGCGGGTGATATTGCCGCCGCGGTCGGTCTCAAGACCACCACCACCGGAGATACCCTCTGTGATACCGATAAGGTCTGCGTTCTTGAGGCGATGGAGTTCCCCGAGCCGGTTATCAGTATTGCCATCGAGCCGAAAACCAAGACCGACCAGGAGAAAATGGGCCAGGCTCTCGGTAAGCTCGTTTCGGAAGACCCTTCGCTGCGTGTTCATACCGATGAAGAAACCGGACAGACCATCGTTTCCGGTATGGGTGAGCTCCACCTTGAGATTATCGTCGACCGCATGAAGCGTGAATTCAAGGTCGAGGCGAATATCGGCGCACCTCAGGTCGCCTACCGTGAGACCATTACCAAGTCGGTCGAGGTACAGGGTAAGTTCGTGCGTCAGTCGGGTGGTCGTGGTCAGTACGGCGACTGTCACCTGCGCATCGAGCCGCTCGAGCCGGGTGGTGGATTCGTGTTTGTAGATGAGATCAAGGGTGGCGTCATCCCCAAAGAATATATCCCTGCCGTTGGTAAGGGTGCCGAAGAGGCTGCTCAAAACGGCGTCGTTGCCGGATTCCCTCTGGTCGATGTCAAGGTCACCTGTTACGACGGTTCCTACCACGATGTTGACTCCTCGGAGATGGCGTTTAAGATTGCCGGTTCCATGGGCTTTAAGGATGGCGCCAGAAAAGCCGGTGCGGTTCTGCTTGAGCCAGTTATGGCCGTCGAAGTTGTCGTTCCCGAAGAGTACATGGGGGATGTCATGGGTGACCTTAATAGCCGCCGTGGCAAGGTTCTCGGTATGGATGCCCGCGGTGGCGCCCAGGTGATCAACGCCGAAGTTCCGCTGTCTAATATGTTCGGTTATGCAACTGATCTACGTAGTTCGACCCAGGGTCGCGCTACCTACACTATGACCTTCGATCACTATGAGCAGGTACCTAAGGCGATTGCAGAAGAGATCGTCGCCAAGGTTAACGGCTAATAGCGGTTTATTCAGGAGGACCTGATTATGGCAAAAGAA
>PKUI01000026.1 GCA_002869605.1 Desulfuromonas sp.
ACTCCGCCGAGGATGTTGCCGAGGGTTACCGGTAGCAGGTTGGCCCAGAAGAAGTTGCTCCAGCTCAGGCCGTTTGCAGCGAGTCCGGTTCGATCCGCCAGCAGCAGGCCGGTGGGGATGAAATACATGTTGGCAATGGAGTGCTCAAAGCCCGAGGCGACAAAGGCCATGATCGGCACGTAGCAGGCGAGGATCTTGCCGCTGATGTCCCGGGCCGCTGTCGCCATGACCACTGCCAGGCAGACCAGCCAGTTGCAGAGCAGCCCACGAACCAGGGCGACATCGAAGTCGAGATTGCATTTTCTGGCGGCGATGGCGACAGCATGTTCGGCGAGCCCGCCGCTTTGCCACAGCTCAGTGCGGAGCATCAGCCAGGCCATCAACAGCGAACCGATAAAATTCCCCAGCAGTACGACACCCCAGTTTTCGAACAGCTTGTGCCAGCTTATCTCCTTTTCCAGCGCGGCCTTGGTCAGCAGGCTGTTGCCGGTAAACAGCTCCGCGCCACAGACGACCACCAGCATCAGCCCAAGAGAGAAGACGCTGCCGCCGAGAAAGCGGCTGATGCCGCTGCCGACATGTGCTGCGGTGCCGGCTGTTACCACGGTGGCGAGTTGAGCGCCGAAGGCGATATAGAAGCCCGCCAGCAGGGCGAGCACCAGCGTGCGTCCGAGTGATTGGGTCAGCACGCGGCGGCCGCTGGCGACGATCTGGGCCATGGTCTCAGCCGGGTTGTAGAACCGTTTCTCCATACGTCAGCCCTGCAGCCCGGCGTCCGCGGCGATGGCACGCCAGGTGGGCAGAGAGCGCTCGATGATGTCGTCGGCAATGCAGTAGGCGAGACGGAAATAGCCGGGGGCACCGAAGCCGCTGCCGGGAACAATGAGCACATTATGTTTCAGGCACAAGCGTGCAAAGGCAATGTCTTCTCCGCCGGGGGCTTCGGGGAACAGATAAAAGGCCCCCTGCGGCTTGACCATCGAGAAACTGAGGGCGGTGAGGCTTTCGTAGAGCAGGTCACGCTTGCGCTCGTAGATTTTAGCGTCGACGCTTTCATCCTGCAGCCCTTCAATCAGGCGCTGGGCCAGCGCCGGGGCATTGACGAAGCCGAGTACCCGGTTGCAGAAGATCGCGCCGTCCATGAACTGTTCGATGCCATCGAGTTGCGGGTTGGCCGCGAGGAAGCCGATACGTTCTCCCGGTAGGGCCAGGTCCTTGGAGTGCGAGGTGACGACGACGCTGCTTTTAATCGCCGCGAACACGTTAGGAACCGTCAGTCCGTCGAAGGCGATGCGGGAGTAGGGCTCATCCGAGATGGCGTAGATGGTGCGGTCATACTCGGCGCCTTTGCGCTCCAGCAGGTTGCCGATCTGTTTCAGGACTGGCAGTGGGTAGATCACTCCGGTCGGGTTGTTGGGCGAGTTGAGAATGATTGCCCTGGTCTGCGGGGTGATCGCCGCTTCCAGCGCCGCAAGGTCGGGCAGGAAGGTGTTCTTGTCGGTCCAGACTTCGACCGATTTGCCGCCGTGGTTGTCGATGTAAAATTTATACTCGACGAAAAACGGGGCGAGGATGATGACTTCTTCCCCGGGGTTGAGAATGGTTTTGAGTACGACGTTCAGGGCGCCGCCGGCTCCACAGGTCATCACGACATGCCGGTGCGAGAGAGCTTCGGGCGCTCCCTGGCTGAGACGCCTGGCGACAGCCGCGCGGGTTTCGTCGTAGCCGGCATTGTTCATGTAGCGGTGCATGCCGGGTGTCGGGTTGCTCGCCAGTTCCAGGAGTTTGGCGCGTAACGCCTCAGGGGGTTCGATATCCGGATTCCCGAGCGTAAAGTCGAAGACCTTGTCTGCACCGAAGCGCTCGCGCAATTCGGCACCTTCTTCGAACATGCGGCGGATCCAGGACGAGCGTTCCAGGGCGGCGGTAACCTTGATGGCGATTGACATGCAAACCTCCAATAGCGTCTGTTTGGGATTTCGCAGTGTAAAGGCGCCTCACGGGGGGGTCAAGACTAATCTAATGCCTTGTGTAGCGTTGCAATTTTCGTCGGTCTGAGATACATTCTCGCTTCACTTTGAGAGAGACCGGAGGCGGATATGGCCGAAAAAAACCTGGACAAACTGCGCCAGGAGATCGACGCTCTGGACGATAACATCCTCGAACTGCTCAATCAGCGTGCCGCTGTCGCACAGCAGGTGGGTAAGGTCAAGGCTGCACATGACCAGACATTCTACGTCCCGAGCCGTGAGCGGGCTATCTATGAACGGCTCTCTGCCAACAACCCCGGTCCGTTCCCGAACGACGCCGTGCGCAAGGTGTTTCGTGAGATTATCTCCGCGTCCCTGTCGCTTGAGGAACCGTTAAAGGTTGCCTTTCTCGGCCCCAAGGCGACCTTTACGCACGTTGCGGCCATGCGGCAGTTCGGTCTCTCGGCGCAACTGGTTCCCCAGAAGGGGATTACCCAGGTTTTCGAGGAGGTTGCCCGCGGTCGTGCCGAGTTCGGCGTGGTCCCGGTTGAAAACTCTAACGAGGGTATCGTCTCGCATACCCTCGACATGTTCATGGAGTCGGAGCTTAAGATCAATGCCGAGATCCTGCTCGAGATCTCCCAGGACCTCCTGACCCAGAGCGGCTCCCTCGAGGGGATCGAGAGGATCTGCTCACATCCACAGGCGCTTGGCCAGTGCCGTCACTGGCTCGAGGAGAACCTGCCCGATCTGCCGCTTGTCGATGTCGCCAGTACCGCGCTCGCCGCGCAGATGGCGTCCGAGGATCCGACGGTGGCTGCAGTCGCCAGCGAGGCGGCTGGCAATATGTATGGTTTACAGGTCGCCAAGAGTAAGATCGAGGATCACCCGAATAATTTTACCCGTTTCCTGGTCATTGGCCGGACCATGCCGAAGTCTTCCGGTAAGGACAAAACCTCGATCATGTTCAGTGTCAAAGATGAGCCGGGGATCCTCTATCGTATGCTGCAGCCTTTCAGCAGTCGTCAGATCAACCTTTCGAAGATCGAGAGTCGACCGATGAAGCGCAAGGCCTGGGAGTACATCTTCTTTCTCGACATGGAGGGTCATGTCGAGGGGGAGACGATCTCTGCCGCTCTGGAAGACCTAAAGCAGTATTGTCAATTCATCAAGGTGCTCGGTTCGTTCCCTAGCGGGCGCTGATCGATTAATCGACGGGTTATTTATGTCAAATAATCTTCTTCATATTCCGCGATTGGCCGTTGTCGGCGTTGGTTTGATTGGCGGGTCCCTGGCCCTGGCGCTCAAGGAAGCCGGCGCTGTCGGCCATGTCGTCGGTGTCGGTCGTGGCTTACCTAACCTGGAAAAGGCACTGGAACTCGGGGTCGTCGACAGTTTTACCCAAAACCTGTCCGAAGGGGTGGCCGATGCCGATGTGGTCTTTTTGGCGACGCCGGTGCGGACGCTGCCGGTAGTTGCGGCCGAAGCGGTCAAGGTGATGAAGCCCGGGGCAATCCTTACCGATGGGGGGAGTGTCAAGGGGACGGTGTCCGAGGAGATCGACCCGCTCATGCCTGAGGGTGTTCATTTCGTCCCTGGGCATCCGATTGCCGGCACCGAGCAGAGTGGTGCAGAAGCTGCCTTTCCGACCCTCTATCGGGGAAAACGCTGTATCCTGACCCCGACGGATGCAACCGATGCGGATGCGCTGGCGACCGTCAGCCGGATGTGGCAGGTTGCAGGAAGCGAGGTTGCGGTCATGGATGTAGAGAAACATGATCGGATTCTCGCCGCGATCAGCCATCTTCCACACATGGTTGCGTATTCCTTGGTCAACGCCGTCGGCGCCTATGATCGCTACCCGGAAAACATTCTCGATTACTCTGCCGGCGGGTTTCGTGACTTTACGCGTATCGCCTCGTCCGACCCGACCATGTGGCGGGATATCGCCCAGACGAATCGAGCCGCGCTGGTCGAGATGATGGACCAGTTTGAGCGCTTCTTCGCCGAGTTGAAGGCGGATGTCGAGTCGGGCGACGGTGCGCGTCTGTTTGAGTTTTTTCAGCGTTCCAAGCAGAGCCGTGATGCGATCCTTTAACGCTTCTGTCGCTGTTTTACCATGAAGCTGCGTCCTTTCTCTTGGGCGTCTTTCTATTCATAAGTCCGGAGTTTCCCATGACCAGTCATCCCAATGAAACACGCCGCGTATCGGGTGGTGTGCCGCTCCGTGGTGAGTTGACCGTCCCCGGCGACAAGTCGATTTCTCATCGTTCCATCATGTTCGGTTCGCTCGCAGAGGGTGAAACTGTCGTCTATGGCTTTTTGCATGGGGAGGATAATCATGCCACCCTGAATGCCTTTCGCGCGATGGGGATCGAGATTGCCGAAGAGCAGGGTGGGGTGTTGCGTATCTCCGGGCGGGGCCTGCATGGCCTGCAGGAACCGACCGACGTCCTCGACTGTGGCAACTCCGGGACGACCATGCGCCTTATGACCGGTCTGCTTTCCGGCCAGAAGTTCTTTTCCGTTTTGAGCGGTGATCAGTATTTGCGGCGTCGGCCGATGAAACGGGTTGTTTCTCCCCTAGCCAGCATGGGGGCGAGTATATTCGGCCGGGGCGGAGGCGACCTGGCCCCATTGGCGATCAACGGTAGTCGCCTGCAAGGTGTCACGTACGATTCGCCGATCGCCAGTGCACAGGTCAAGTCGGCGCTGTTGTTAGCTGGGTTATACGCCGATAGTCCAACCACAGTGACCGAGCCGCACTTGTCTCGTGACCACAGCGAGAGGATGTTGCGCTATTTTGGGGCAGAGCTCGAAACCTTCGAAACCGGTGTGAGAATTCAACCCCAGTCGAAGCTGCAGGGACGTGAGGTGCATGTCCCCGGAGATATTTCGTCGGCGGCCTTCTACCTGGTTGCGGCTTCTATTGTTCCCGGCTCCGAGTTGCTGCTGAAGAATGTCGGTATCAACCCGACGCGCAGTGGGATTCTCGACATTCTCGATGCCATGGGCGCAGATATTGAAAGGTTGAATCCGCGAGAGCTTTCCGGGGAACCGGTAGCCGACCTGTTGGTGCGTAGCGCCGACCTGAAAGGGGTCGAGATCGGAGGGGAGGTCGTGCCGCGCGCGATCGATGAGTTCCCGGTGGTTAGCGTTGCTGCCTGTTTCGCCGCTGGGCAGACCGTTATTCGTGACGCCAGAGAGCTGCGTGTCAAGGAGACCGACCGCATCGCAGCCATGACTTCGGAACTCGAAAAGCTCGGCGCCCGGGTGGAACCGCGCGAGGACGGCATGGTGATTGACGGGATCGAGCGACTGACCGGTGGCGAGGTCGTTTCGCATGGGGACCATCGCATCGCTATGAGTATGGCCGTGGCGGCACTGCGAGGCGAGGCGCAGGTGTCGATTGCAGATACCGGGTGTACTGCGACGTCGTTTCCCGGATACTGGGAGTCCCTGGCGCAGATCGGTGCGGAGATCGCTGATGCGTGAACCGATTATTGCCATTGACGGACCTTCCGGGGCGGGTAAGAGCACTTTGAGTCGTCTGCTTGCGGAGCGGCTTGGTTTTACCCATATAGATACCGGTGCCATGTATCGCTGCGTAGCGCTCGCCGTTGAGCGTAACGGGATTGACGTGGCCGACCTGGATCAACTTGCTCGGCTCTGCGACGGCCTGACGATTGCCTTCCAACGGGACGCAACGGGTCAGAAAGTGTTGCTGAACGGTGAGGACGTGTCGGAGGCTATCCGCCAGCCCCATATCAGCCTGCTGACTTCGCAAGTAGCCGCGGTAGCCGCGGTGCGCGAAGCGATGGTCACATTGCAGAGGCAGATGGGCAGGGCAGGGGGGGTGGTTCTCGAAGGGCGTGATATCGGTTCGGTGGTGTTCCCGGATGCCGAGGTCAAGTTTTATCTCAGCGCCTCTGCGCGCGAACGAGGCCGTCGCCGTTACGAGGAGTTGTGCCTATCCGGACAGAAGGTTGATCTTGAACAGACCATTGGCGAAATCGAAGCACGCGACGTGGCGGATCAGGGGCGTGAACATTCCCCATTGATGCAGCCTGAGGATGCCGTTCTGATTGACTCGACAGGGCTCACGATCGAGCAGGTGCTGGCGAAAATGGTGACCGTTGTTGAGGCTCGGCGTTTAGCGGGGGCAGCGGGATGAAGGTTCTGCTTGCCCAGAGCGCCGGTTTTTGTTTCGGGGTCAAGCGCGCGACCAAGATGGCCTTTGAGTCGGCCCATGAGCATGACAGGATCTGTTCCCTGGGGCCGATTATTCATTCTCCCCAGCTGGTCAAAAAACTTGAAGAACTCGGGGTCGAGGTTGTCAAGGATGTCGAAGGGGTCCCCAAAGATGCCGCCGTGATCGTGCGTTCGCATGGTATTACCTTTGACGAGCTGCAGCAGCTGACGGATTGTGGGTTGGAGATTATCGATGCCACCTGTCCGTTTGTGAAAAACGCCCAGGACTACGCGGCACAGCTGAGCAAGGAGGGCTATACGCTCCTGATTGTGGGGGAACGAGAACACCCGGAGGTGCAGGGGATTCTTTCCTTCGCACGTGACGGGGATGTGGTCGTTGTTGCAGACCTGGCCCAGGCAGAAGCTTTGCCGCGGCGCCGCAGGATCGGGATTGTGGCTCAAACCACGCAGTCACTCTCCAACTTGCAGGAGGTTGTCGATATCTGCCTGCACAAGTGCTACGAGATGCGGGTGTTCAATACGATTTGCGACGCCACCAAGGTCCGTCAGGAGGAAGCCCGGGAGATTGCGAAGAAAAGTGATGTTGTACTGGTCCTGGGTGGCTACAATAGCGCCAATACGCGCCGCCTCGCCGAGATCTGTGAGGAGATTCAGCCGCACACACATCACATCGAAACCGCAGACGAAATTCATGATGACTGGTTCTCTTCGGCGCAGACTGTCGCCATCACCGCTGGAGCTTCAACCCCCCAGTGGATCATCGATGAGGCGGTCAAAAGAGTCGAGGGCATTTCGCAATAAAAGAGGGTTTGTTTTTTAAAACGTTTGTGATATGGTCGCTTTTCGCGGCTTCAGCCGTAGTGCCGGAGTGGCCGGTACGCAAATCGTCAAGGGGACTTAATTTACATGGTGGACAAGAACGGAATCGAAAACCCGAACATGGATGAAATGCTGGACGAAGAATTTGAGACTGCAGAAGGTGAAATGAGTTTTGCCGATCTGCTGGCTGAACATGAGCAGGGCGGCCAGGTAGGTCGTGACCAGGTGGTCAAGGGAACCATTCTGCAGGTGAATCCCGACTCCGTCGTTGTGGACGTCGGATATAAGTCTGAAGGTGTCATTGCGATCGAGGAATTCACCGACGAAGAAGGTAACATTAACGTCAATGTCGGTGATATCTACGATGTGCTCATTGAGGGCACCGAAAGTGAAAGTGGCATGTTGTCGCTTTCCAAAGAGAAGGCTGATCGCCGTAAGGTCTGGGAAACCCTCGAAGAGGGTGCAACGATCGAAGGGCGTATCACTTCGCGTATCAAGGGCGGCCTTTCGGTCGATATTGGTGTCAACGCGTTCCTGCCCGGTTCTCAGGTTGACCTGCGCCCGGTACGCAACCTCGATAAGTTGGTTGGCGAAACCTTTGAGTTCCGTATCATCAAGCTGAACAAGCGTCGCGGCAACATTGTTCTTTCGCGTCGCGTGTTGCTCGAAGAGGAACGTGATTCGCTGCGCGGCGACACCCTTGAAACCCTGTCTGAAGAACAGATTGTCGAAGGTGTGGTCAAGAACTTGACTGACTACGGTGCGTTCATTGACCTTGGTGGCATTGACGGCCTGCTGCATATCACCGATATGTCGTGGGGACGTGTCAATCACCCTTCGGATGTTCTGGCTGTTGGTGACAAGATCAACGTCAAGGTTCTCAAGTTTGATCGCGAGAAAGAGCGCGTCTCCCTCGGGCTCAAGCAGACGGTTGAGGATCCCTGGCTGCAGGTTGAGCAGCAGTACGTGGTCGGTGAGAAAGTTACCGGCAAGGTCGTCAGCCTGACCGACTACGGCGCATTCGTCGAACTCGAAAAAGGTGTTGAGGGGCTGATCCATGTCTCAGAAATGAGCTGGACCCGTCGTATCAAACACCCCAACAAGATTATGAACGTCGGTGATGAGGTTGAGAGCGTGGTTCTCTCTGTTGATCTCGATAACCGTCGTATTTCTCTTGGCCTCAAGCAGGTAGAAGAGAATCCTTGGGATGTCGTCGGTGAGAAGTTCCCGATCGGCACCATCATCGAAGGCCAAGTCAAGAATATCACTGATTTTGGTATTTTTGTCGGTGTTGATGAAGGTATCGACGGCCTGGTACACATCTCCGACCTCTCCTGGGTCAAGCGTGTGCGCCATCCTTCGGAGATCTACAAAAAAGGTGATCTGGTGAAGGCGGTCGTATTGAATATCGATCGCGAAAACGAGCGTTTCTCGCTCGGCATCAAGCAGCTCGCTGCTGATCCTTGGTCGCAGATCTCGGAACGTTATCCTTCCGGCTCGATCATCTCCGGCAAGGTCACCTCGGTGACCGACTTCGGCATCTTCCTTGAGATTGAAGAGGGGATTGAAGGTTTGATCCATGTCTCGGAAATCAGCAAGGAGAAGATCGAATCTCCGAAGGACTTCGCCACTGAAGGTGATGTACTAGAGGCGGTGGTGCTGAACATCGATAACGTTGACCGTAAGATCGCTCTGTCGATCAAGAAATTGGCTGACCAGAAGGAAAAGGCAGAGGTCGACGCGTTCCTGGGTGCCCAGGAAAAAGCAACCTCTAACCTTGGCGCTCTTCTCCAGGGGGCCATGGATAAAGCTGCTTCTGACAACGACGAGAAGTAATAGTCCTATCTCACCGCCCCATACGTCATGTATGGGGCGGTGCGCGTTTCACCCCCGATAACATATTCGTAGCTTGTGCTTGGGTTTTTATCCAATTGCCATGTAGGCTGCTATTGAAAGACGCTGTTAAGGAGAGTCAAAGAAAATGACCAAGAGCGACCTGATCGAACGCTTGTCCGAGTCGAACATCGAACTGACCAAGAGAGATGCGGAGACGATTGTAAATTCCATCTTCGACTCGATCGGTGATGCACTTGTTGGCGGCGACCGCGTTGAAATCCGTGGGTTTGGGTCTTTTACCGTTCGTGAGCGCGATTCGCGTGATGCACGTAACCCTAAAAGTGGTGAACTGGTGCGTATCCCTGCTAAAAAAACCCCTTTTTTCAAGACCGGCAAGGAACTTCGCGAGCGTGTAGACGTATAAGCTTCTACCGATGAAAGTTGACACTCATCATAACATATCGCCCCATTGGGTTGGTGAACCGATCGAACTCACCGAAGGGGCAGCAACGGCTCGACTATTTGCGAACGAGCAGATGGCTGCTGACGAACATGGCCTCGTGCATGGAGGTTTTACCTTCGGACTGGCTGACTATGCGGCGATGCTGGCTGTCAATGACCCCAACGTGGTCCTGGGGGGAGCACAATGCCGGTTCCTTGCGCCGGTCACGGTGGGGGAGGAGATGGTGGCCCGGGCTGTCGTCGAGGAAAGTCAGGGTAAAAAACAGAAAGTACGGTGCAGCGTGACGACTTCGAAGCCAGTTTTTGAAGCTGAGTTTACCTGCTTTGTTTTAGATCGGCACATACTAGAGTGTCAAAAATAAAAAGGCCCCGGTTTTGTTCGGGGCCTTAGTCTTTGGTGCTCCGGGATGCCGACGATACAGTTCAAGCCATAGACCCGTTTTCTACATTATTCCGTGAAGGTGTTTTAGGCTTCCCACTCTTTCGCGGGCCTGCTCACCGACATCTTACGACGGATGTTGAAAAGGAATGTTGGCCCGGGCATGTATTCTGCTCAGTCGCGCACCCCAGAGTTGTCAATGAACGTAGTTTCAATTTACCAGTCGGCCTAACCTTGTCAAGCAGGATTGATGGTTATTTCTAGCGATAGACAAGCCTCAACAGAGAGTGTCTCCGTTGCGCCTATTTCAGGAGTCTGGCGTCTAAGGGCTGAATCAGAAGACCGGGGGGAGAGGCTTGACCGTTTTCTGGCGCAAAAACTACCCCAGCTCAGCCGTGGACAGTGGCGAAAAGTCATCGATATAGGTGGGGTTCATTTTAATGGCCGTCGCACCCGGCGTTGTGGTTCTGTTGTTAACGTGGGCGATCGTATTGAAGCCTATATCGATGGCCGTGAACTAGAGCCCTACCGTGTTTCCGATCAGGATATCATCTATCTCGATCGTCACCTCATTGCGCTGAACAAGCCTTACGGGGTTGAAATGCAGCCTACGCATGCCCGTTATATCGGCACGCTCTACGAGGCGATGTTGACGTGGATGCGCGAGCGGTCAAAAAATCCACGTAGCGAGCCATCCCTGGGGATGGTACAACGGCTTGACCGTGACACCTCGGGGCTTCTGGTATTTTCCATTCACCCTCAGGCCCATCGTGGGTTGACGACGGCCTTTACCTCACGCAAGGCACGCAAGGTTTATCTGGCACTAATCGCGGGTGAACTGCAGGGTGAAGGGGAGTATCGCTCCATGCTTGCGCGTTCGCGTAAGGGAAACCTGGTCAAGTCAGTACCGGCCGGGGGGAAGGAGGCGATTACGCGCTACCGAGTTCTTGCCTCAAGTCAAGGCTGTTCCCTGGTGCAGGTTGAACCCCTGACCGGTCGTTCTCATCAGATCCGCGTACATTTTTCCGAGGCTGGTTATCCACTCATCGGTGACTTGCGTTACGGCGGCCCGCGGGAAATCGATGGCCAAACAGTCTTGCGCCAACAATTACATGCCTGGAAATTGGCGATTGCGCACCCGGTAACCGGTGCTCCCATGGAGTTTGTTGCCTCGCTTCCCGTCGATATGGAGCAGTTGCTGGCCCATTTTAATTGGGAGATGAATTCATTTCAGAAGACCGATGCCTCAATTGACGGTCTTGTTAAGTAAAGAGAAATTACCATGCTGACACATCCGAATTTCGACCCGGTCATCTTTTCTGTCGGGCCACTGGCCGTGCGCTGGTACGGCTTAATGTATTTAGTCGGTTTCATTGCCGCGTATAACATTATGTTAAGCTTGGCCCGTTATCGACAGCTCTCTATCGATAAGGACGATATTGCCGATTTTCTCTTCTATGGGGTGCTCGGTGTTGTGCTCGGCGGTAGACTTGGCTACACAATTTTTTATAACTCCGATTATTACCTTCACCATCCCCTGGAGATATTCTATGTCTGGCAGGGGGGGATGAGTTTCCATGGAGGCTTCCTTGGCGTGATTGTGGCCTGCGCACTGTTTTGTCTTCGCCGCCGCATTGAAATACTCTCCTTTGCCGATATCCTGGCGACAGCTACCCCGATTGGCCTCGGTTGCGGACGGATTGGTAACTTCATCAATGGTGAGCTCTGGGGGCGCCCCACAGATCTCCCCTGGGGGATGGTGTTTGCCGGAGGTGGCCTGGTACCGCGTCATCCGAGTCAGATTTATCAGGCTCTTCTCGAAGGGGTCGTCCTGTTTACCGTATTGTGGTGGTTGCATCGTCGTCGAGTCAGGTCTGGAGTCCCCTGTTTTATGTTCTTTCTGCTCTATGGGGTGTTCAGATTCGTTGTTGAGTTCGTTCGTGAACCGGATGCGCATCTCGGGCTTCTGTGGGGCGGGATGAGCATGGGGCAGTGGCTGTCTATGCCGATGATGTTGATCGGCTCTCTGGGGCTGCTCTGGCTTTGGAGACGGGGATGACAATAGGGGCGTTCAAGGGGATCATTTTTGATTGTGATGGAGTGCTCTTTGATAGCCACCCGGCAAATCTTGCTTATTATAATACGGTCCTCGGGAAGCTCGGGGCACCTCTCGTGACCCCAGATAACCATCAACAGGCGCAGTTATGTCACACGGCATGCAGCCGGGATGTTTTTACGTGCTTGTTAGGTGAGGAGTGGGTCGATGAGGCGCTGACGATTGCAGGATCCCTCGATTATCGGCAGTTCATCGACTATCTCGAACCGTTTGAAGGGATGCTCGAGATGTTGCCGCAGCTTGCAAGCCGTTACCCGCTGGCCTTGGCGACGAATCGCACGGCAAGTGTTTCCCTGTTGCTTGAACATTTTTCTATTCGCAATTGTTTCCAGTGCATCGTCACCAGTAGTGATGTCGAGAAACCGAAACCGAGTCCTCAGATGCTGCATCTTGCGGCACGACAACTCGGGTTTCAGGAAAATCATCTGCTTTTTGTAGGGGATGCCGTCTCTGACCAACAGGCTGCGGTCAGCGCAGGGTGTCGATTTGTCGCTTTCGGAACCGGCCTGGACGATTGCAGCCGGTTCTCAAACTGGTCGGAGTTTTCCTGTTGGTTGCCTGCTTGCTAGTCGATATGCTTGATCATTTCGAGGACATACCCATCCTCGCGCTGGATGTAGTTGACTTCGTCCATGACCGAGCGGATCAGGTAAACGCCTCGACCTCCCTATTCGAGGGACTGGAAGTCGGGCTCGGGTAGAGTTTCAATGTCGAAACCCTGCCCCTCATCGAAGACCTTGATGATGAAATCTCCGTCGCGAACACCGAGTGAAATCCGGATGTATGGCAGCGACTTCTCGTTGCTTGCATGATGAATCACGTTGGCAATCGCCTCGGTTAAAACCAGATTCACCTGGTAGGCCAGTTCTTCCCGATCCCCCCTCAGACGCCTGAGCGTGCGCACCACATCC
>PKUI01000146.1 GCA_002869605.1 Desulfuromonas sp.
ACAGCCCCATGGCAACCCACAGGTGACCGGTCAGGGCGGCGCGGGCCGCAAGCGCAGCGGTCAGCCAGTTGGCCATGTCGGAACAGGGGTGTGGGTGGTAGCTGGAGAGCAGTTTCACCACGTCGAGGTTGATCTCGGGGGGCTCCTGCTGAGACTCCGGAGTGAAGTCGTCGAGGCGAGAAGGGTCGAAGGCCGGAAACAGGGTAAGCAGCATCCGGCCGAGTTCGCGGTCGTTGAGGCCAAGAGTGGAAGCGGTCGGGTAGGGTTCGCGTGTGGCTACCGTGAGCAGGCAGGCGAACAGGTGCCGGTCGTCTGCTGAGATTCCCTCGGGACAGGGGGTGTCGCTAAGAGCCAGGTAGAGCGGGTCATCTGCGTGAACGCGGGGGCCATGCTCCCCCTCTTCAGCGAGTTTGGCCTGGATCGGCTGCTGATCAGAATGGGCGCTGGAGACAGCGGCCTGCAGCGCCTCGGCGGCGAGTTTGGCGCAGTAGTCGCGTTCGGACGGAAGTCCATCGAGTAGACGGTCGATACGCGTAGCGTCGATCGCTGCAGCTTCGTGCAGGGTCTCGCCGATGACTAGGTCGGCGGCCGCGGCACAGGCGGCGATGGTGAAGCCGCATCCGAAGACCTGAAAACGCGCGTCGACAATGTGTTCCAGTTCGATCTGCAGAGTGAAGCGTACGGCGAGGCGGCGCCCGGCCTCTTCGGAGCCGAGGCCGACTTCGCCGGTGCCGTGGGCGGGATCAAGCAGCCCGGTGTGCCGGGTATCGGCCGCCCAGCGGCGTATGGTGTCAGTGTAGCCGTCCATATTCAACTCGCCTGATGATGTCTCCATGCGCTGGCGACGTTGGCCGCTTCGAAAAGCAGGAAACAGCCCCCCTCGTAGAGCACGTCGTTTTTCAGCTGGTTGCCGACCTGCTCCCAGTTGGGGAAGCCGCGCAGCACCAGCCCCTTGTGCAGGCGCTCGGCGAGCGCCTCGCAGTGGCCGTTGCCGACGATCACGTCGTAATGTTCGGCGAGGTTCTCGGCATCCTCGAGGTCACCGATCAGCACTGTGTCGGCCGGCAGGTTTTCAAGCACCGGCGAGTCGACACTGGAGATCGCTACGTTCACCCGTCCCCCGGCTTCGGAGAGGGCGGCGCAGAGACCGGCGAGGTGGTCCGGTTCACCGACTGCGAGCAGGCGGGTCTGGCCGAGGGAGAAGTGGGAGTCGAGTAGTGCATCCTGCAGCCGTTGACGCCAGCGCGCAACCGCCAGCGGTGGGGTGCTGAAGCCGGTCTCGGCCAGCAGTAGCTCGGTCAGCGCGTCGCACGCCACCAGCCCCTGCAGGTGGTCGAAGTGATGGTGGCGCATGCCTGGGTTTTTCTTCAGCAACGTTTTGGCGCTGGCCTGCATCGAGGCGCCGACGCTGATCACCAGCCCGGCGTTGCCGAGCTCACGGATCTCTTCGAGCTTGATGCCGCCGCTGGAGAGCGCGGCCTGTTTTTCGCCGAGGTGGCCATCGAGGGAGGACGAGAGGTCGGGGAGCGCCAGCACCTCGAAGCCGAAGGCGGCGATGAACTCCTTGATTTTCTCTACCTCGAGCGGTTGCAGGCTGACGTGCGGCAGCAGCACCACCTTGTTGTCGTCGAGCGCCTCGCTTGCTTCGACCAGCTGCTCGATCATCGCCTTGCAGGCGAGTGCCCAGCCGCTCTCGAGGCCCCCCTCGTAGTCGGGGGTGTTGACCCAGACCATCGGGAAGTCGATCTGCTTGGCGACGCCGCGAATATCGTCTCCCTTGGTCTCGGGAAGCCCGGTGGTATGCAGGCCGATGAGGCTCGGGGTAACCTTCTTGCAGATGTTCTTCACCGACTCGACGATGGAGTAGTCGCCGCCGTCGAGCACCGCAATGGCATCGGTGACCGCCGAGGTCTGGATGGCGATCGGCTCGCAGAAGTGGCGGGTGAAGTAAACCTTGGTGAAGCTGGTACAGCCCTGGCCGCCGTGCATCAGCGGCATGCAGCTATCGACCCCGAGGAAGGCAAGGGTGGCACCCATCGGCTGCGAGAGCTTGAACGGGTTGACCTGCAACGGTTTGGTTGATTTGGTTACTTTTCCCATGGAGCCCTCCGTGCGGCGAGTTTGAAGACCGGGTTTTCAAGGGCGTTTTTCAGGTCCTCGGCCAGGTTCAGCAGGCCGTTGTAGCCGCCGTAGCTTTTCTTTTTTTCCTGATTGACGTCGGCAAACGAAATCCCCTTCTTGATCGCGGTGTAGAGAGAGCGTCCACCGGCGAGCAGCAGGTGCGCGCCCTTTTCCTCAATCAGCTTGGCCTGCTCGGCGCCGGGGTTCATCATCAGTACTCCGTCTTCGCCGAGGGTCTCGCGCGCCTTGGCGCGGTCGTCCTCGGTCGCTTTCTTGACCGCGGTGGCGACCACCTCGATGCCGAGGTCCTGCAGCGCCGCGGCGATCGACCAGGTCTTGTTGCCGCCGGTATTCAGTACCGCCTTCTTGCCGGCGAAGACCTCGCGGTAGGGGGCGAGTTTTTTCTCGATGGCGGCTTCCTCGCGCTCGATCAATGCCTCGGTGCGGGCGATCAGATCGGGGTCGCCGAGGGCCGTGGTAATGGCGTGCAGCCCGGCGCTGGTGTCGCGCTTGCCGTAGAAGGAGAGCGACACTGAGGGAATACCGAAGCGCTCTTCCATCTTGCGTGTCAGCGAAACCAGCGACTTGGCGCAGACCAGCACGTTGAGCTTGGCGCGGTGGGCGCAGCGGATATCCGCGATGCGTCCGTCGCCGGAGAGGGTGGCGAGCACCCGGATGCCGAGTTCTTCGAGGTAGGGGGTGTACTGCCACATGTCGCCGGTGACGTTGTACTCGCCGATCAGGTTGATATCAAAAGGGGTGGTGGTTTCCGGTTCGGCGGTGCCGACCAGGTGCATCAGCGCCGCCTCTCCGCCGAGGCGACTGCCGAGGTTCTTGCTGCCGACGAAGCCGGGGGCATGCACCGGGACCATCGGGATACCGTGGCGCTGTGCGGCCTGTTTGCAGGTCGCGTCGAGGTCGTCGCCGATCATCGCCGTAACGCAAGTTCCATAGACGAACACGGTCTGCGGGGCGTAGCGCTCGACCACCGCGTCGATCGCCGCGGTGAGCTTCTCTTCACCGGAGAAGACCACGTCATTGAGGCTGATGTCGGTGGTCAGTCCGACCTGGGTCAGGTCAAGCCCCGGCCAGCTGGTCTTGGTTGCCCGGGTCTCCCATGAGCTTGCCAGGCAGGTGATCGGGCCGTGCACCAGGTGGGCAGCGTCTGCGTAGGGAAACAGGGAGATCTGCGCGCCTTCGAAGGCACAGCCGCCGGTGGTCGCGCCGGGGGTCGGGGCGTTACAGGCCGCCTTGCGGGTGGCGTTGTGGGCGCAGCCGCTCTCATCGAGCAGTTCGCGAATTTTCGGTTTATTGGCCATGATACGGTTTCCTTGTTGAGGGAACGTGTCGATCGGTCGCTTGTTGTGCTTAAGTTGTAGAGCAAGAGTCTTGCCAGTTGTGAAATCGATGTAAGTTCAGGAGGTTGCGGAGAAGTGGTAAGACAAGTTGACCTTGACGGAGGATAAAAACCGGGCAGGTGTGCTGCGCCAATGAGCAGATTTGAGGCAGTTTACAGCAGCTGTTCTTAGCGGCTGGGAGCGCGATGCCGCGTATACGGCCGTTCGGTAGAAAAAGTCGCAGGTAGGCACACCCCTTGCTAAACATGAAAGCTATGTTCGGCAGGCGTACGCGTTCTGTCCTGGAACAGACCAAGATTTCCGGCAAGGTCGCCGGAGTTGGCAACGAAGCCCTGAATACATTCTTTCATAAGATGTATCAGGGCTTTTTCCATTTGCGAGGTGCCTTTATGAATGACACGACGCCCACCGAGGTAATAATCGATGACACCACTCTGCGCGACGGCGAGCAGACCGCCGGCGTGGTTTTCAGCCGTGAAGAGAAACTGCGCATCGCTCGCCTGCTCGATGAAACCGGGGTCGGAGAACTGGAGTGCGGCATCCCGGCCATGGGGCGCGAGGAGCAGCAGGCGATCCGGGCACTGGTCGATCTCGGCCTCAATGCACGCCTGATTACCTGGAACCGCGCGGTGCGCTCCGACATCCAGGCCTCGCTCGACTGTGGGGTCGAGGCTGTCGATGTCTCGCTGTCGGTTTCCGATATCCATATTGCTCACAAGCTGCGCAAGAGCCGTGCGTGGGTGGTCGAGCAGCTCAAGCAGGCGGTCGGTTTTGCCAAGGAACATAACCTTTACGTTTCGGTCGGTGGTGAAGATGCCAGTCGTGCCGATCTCGATTTTCTGGTCGAACTGATGGAGACCGCACGCAGCCTCGGCGCCGACCGTTTCCGTTTCTGCGACACCCTCGGCATCCTCGACCCGTTCGCCACCTATGACAAGGTCCGCTACCTCGCGGAGCGGGTCGATCTCGACCTTGAGGTGCATACCCACAACGATCTCGGTATGGCGACCGCCAATGCCATCGCCGGCATCCGTGCCGGGGCACGTTTCGTCAACACCACGGTCAACGGCCTCGGTGAACGGGCTGGCAACGCGGCCCTCGAAGAGGTGGTGATGGCGCTCAAGCATGCGTGCCACATCGATCTCGGCATCGATACCGCGCGCTTCGTCGAGCTATCGCGTCTGGTCGGCCAGGCGAGCTGTCGCCCGGTGCCGGAATGGAAGGCGGTGGTCGGCGAGAAAGTCTTTTCCCACGAGTCGGGGCTGCATGCCGACGGTGTGATCAAGTTTCCCGGGAATTACGAGGGCTTCGATCCCGCTGAGGTCGGCCTACAGCGTCACATGGTGGTCGGCAAGCACTCTGGTGGCCACGGCCTGGAGGCGAGCCTGGAGCGCCTTGGTATCAAGATGGCGGCGAACGAGCTCTCCTCTTTCCTGGAGCAGGTGCGCAGCCTGGCGCAACAACGCAAGACCGCACTGAACGATCTCGATCTACTGCGTCTGTACGGCGCGAGGCGACAGGTGGCCTAGAGTGACGGAGCTGCGCGCCGCCAGTCGCCGCGACTGGCAGATCTTTGAACGGTTGGCCCGTAGTGAGGGGTGGCGGGTGCCGCAGCGCGAACTACAGCTGCTGCAAGGCCCTTTTGAGGAGGCGGTGCAGGTGCTCGGCGATGGAGATATCTTCTGCGGCCTGATCTCGGCACTGACGCATCAGAAAAGCGGCTGGATCGGTAACCTGCTGGTGCCCAAAAAGCTGCGGCGACGCGGCTACGGGCGCAGACTCTTCGAAGCGGCACTGGATGAACTGGAAGACCGCAGGGTAGTTTCAACCTGGTTGACCGCCTCCACCGATGGGCAGCCGCTCTATACCGGTTACGGGTTTCAGGTGGTCGGTGAGATCGAGCGCTGGGTGTTGCCGGTTGGGCAGGCAGGAGAGCGCGGTAGCGAAGATTCCGTGGTGGCCTGGACAAGCTTGCGGCAGTCGGATCGGTCGATCTGGGGGGAGGCGCGCGATGGTCTGCTCGAGGGGTTGGCTCCGGTCGCGCGTGCGTTTGCCCATCAGGACGCAACGGCGCTGCTGCAGACCGATCTTCATCTGCAGATTCTCGGCCCCTGGTACTCGGCCAACATGTGCCCGCGCAGCAATCGTCAACTGCTGCAGGAGGTGCTTGAGGCGCGCAACCCGAAGTTGGAGCTGGTGGTCGACCTGCTCAGCGCGTCGCCGCTCAAGTCGCTGCTGGGGGCGAGCGGTTTTGTCTGCAAGGGAAGAAATGCGCTGATGGTGCGCGGCAACCCGCAGGAGGTCGAGCTGCAGAGCATGGTCTCGCTGGCGAGCCTCGGCAGCATCGGCTAACCGCTACACGACATTATCGGTCCCGGAGATACCGGGGCCCTTTGATAGATCGAGGAGGAACATAGTTCATGCTGGTTATATCCTGTATCAAGCAGGTCCCGGATACCACCCAGGTCAAGATCGATCCCGAGACCAACACCCTGATCCGTGACGGGGTGCCGTTCATCGTCAACCCGTACGATACCCATGCCCTCGAGGAGTCGCTGCGACTCAAGGATGCCTATGGTGTACGGAGTGTCGCCCTCTCCATGGGCCCGCCGAACGCTGAGGCGACGCTGCGCAAGGCAGCCGCGGTTGGGGTCGACGAGGCCATTCTACTTTCCGACCGTTGCTTCGGTGGCGCCGATACCCTTGCCACCAGCAAGGTGCTGGCGAGCGCTATCGCCAAGCTCGGCGAGCAGGAGGAGGTCGGCATCGTCTTCTGCGGCAAGCAGACTATCGACGGTGATACCGCCCAGGTCGGCCCCGGGATCGCTTCGCGTCTCGGTATGCAGCAGCTGACCCTGGTCGATAAGATCGAACATCTCGACCTGGAGAATAAAAAAATCCGCGTGCGACGCAAGCTCGAGGGGCGGCACGAGATCGTCGAGGCGCCACTGCCGGTGATGATTACCGTGGTGCGCGAGCTTAATACCCCCCGCTACCCGACGGTGCCGATGCGGCTGCAGGCCCAGAAGCGCTCGATCGAAATGTGGGACAACAGCGTACTCGGCATCGATGTCGAGACGGTCGGTCTCAAGGGCTCACCGACCTGGGTGAGTAAGATTTTCTCCCCCGAGCGGGATCAGGGCGAGATCATCGGTGACGGCCTGAACGATCCGCATGGCACTGTGCAGCAGCTGGTCGACCGTCTGCTCGAGAAGGATCTGCTCGCCGTTTAAGCGATTGTTATGGAAGGAATGTGAGGATGTCTGAGAAAAAAATAAAAAAGCCACGCGGTAAGGCACGGGTTATTGCCGGCAAGTGTATCGCCTGCGGCGAGCGCTGTGCCAGTGCCTGCCCGATCGACGGTATCGCCATGAACGAGGCCGGCGAGCCGGAGATCGCCACCGAGAAGTGCATCGGTTGCGTCAAGTGCGTCAAGGTCTGTGCCGCTAACGCGCTGGAAATGTTCTACACCCCGGAAGAGCTCGAACTGCTCAAGCAGTGGGAGGCGCAGCACGACGCCGACGAAGAGGAACTCGATGAGGAAGAACTTGCGCTGCGCGAGCACCTGGCAACCTACAAGGGGGTCTGGGTGGTGATCGAGCAGTACGAAGGCGAAGCGGCTCGGGTTTCGTGGGAGCTGCTCGGCAGCGGCCGCGAACTCGCCGACCAGCGCGGCGTCGAGCTGACCGCGGTGGTGATCGGTAACCAGGTCGAACACCTGTGCGCCGAGGCCTTCAGCTACGGTGCCGACAAGGCGCTGCTGCTTGACCATCCGGTCTACCGGCACTACCGCACGCAGTCGTTCAACGACGCTATCGTGCACCTGATCAACAAGCACCGTCCGGAGATTATCCTCATGGGCGCCACCGGGCAGGGACGCGACCTCGCCGGGGCGGTTGCCACGGTGGTCGGCACCGGCCTCACCGCCGACTGTACGGGGCTGGCCATCGATGCCCACGGCAACCTGGCGCAGACCCGCCCGGCCTTCGGCGGTAACATCATGGCGACTATCATGTGTGACCGCTTCCGCCCGCAGATGTCGACCGTACGCCCGCACGTGATGAGCCTGCCGGCCGCTACGCCGGGAAGACAAGGGGAGATCATTCGCGAGTCGTTCGCGCCGCGCGAGGAGGATATCCTGGTCAAGGTCCTCGAGGTACTGCGCGACGGTGACGGCAAGGACGAGGTCGATGTTGCTGCGGCCGAGGTGATCGTCTCCGGCGGGCGCGGCATGATGAACTCCGAGAACTTCACCATTCTGCAGGAGCTGGCCGATGAGCTCGGCGGGGTGGTCGGGGCGTCGCGCAGTGCCGTCGACGCCGGCTGGAAGCCGCATAGCCGCCAGGTCGGCCAGACCGGCAAAACGGTGCGCCCGAAGATCTACATCGCCTGCGGCATCAGTGGCGCCATCCAGCACCTGGTCGGTATGCAGGACTCCGACACCATCATCGCCATCAACCGTGACCCCGAGGCGCCGATTTTCCAGGTCGCCAGCTACGGTATCGTCGGCGACCTGTTCGAGATCGTGCCGGCGCTGACCGAACGTATCCGCGAGCTCAAGCGCTCCGCGGCAGCGTAACTTCGCCCCGGATACCCATGACGTTCAAAGGAAGTAAATGATGACTCTACATAGCTTGATTTTCACCCCCCTGCTGGGGTTTTCGCTGATCTTTTTCGCCTGGAGCCTCTACCGGCGCCTGAGCCTGGTGGCCCTCGGCCAGCCTAATCAGCGGTTCGTCGGTATCGCAGCAGGACTGCGCGAGATGCTGGTTAACGCCTTCGGCCAGAAGCGCGTGCTGCGTAAATGGTTCGGCGTGAACCATCTGCTGATCTTCTGGTCGTTCATGGCGCTGCTGCTGGTCAACGGCGAGTTCGTGGTCAGCGGGGTCCTGCCCTCGCTGCGTCTCGGCCTGCTGCCCGATGCCCTCTATCTGCCGATCCGCGCGGTCGCCGACGTGATGTCGGGGCTGGCGCTGGTGGCGATCGCTGTGGCGCTGCTGCGACGCACGCTGTTTCCCCCTTACCCCGGCGCGCGTAACCTCGAATCGTACGCCATCCTGCTGCTGATCGCCATGCACATGCTCGCCTACCTCGGTATCTCCGCCAGCGAAATCGCCCTCGGTGAGGAACGGGCGGCGCAGGTGATGCCGCTGGCGCAGCTGTTTGCTGCGCAGTTGATCGGTGATCCGGTTGCGGCTCTGGATTTTTACTGGTGGCTGCACGCCGTGGCGCTGCTCGCCTTCATCGTGGTGCTGATCCCTTTTACCAAGCACCTGCACGTATTTACCGCCATTGCCAACTGTTTCCTGCGTTGCGAGGGGCCGGCCCACGTGCCGGCGACGGAAACCTTCGTCGAGGGGGAACAGTTCGGTGCCGGCAGCGTCGAGCGACTCTCGACCAAGGACCTGCTTGACGCCTACGCCTGTACCGCCTGTGGGCGCTGCCAGAACGTATGCCCGGCAAACCTGACCGGCAAGCCGCTCAATCCGCGCATGATGCTCAAGGAGCTGCAGCGCAACCTGCTCGCCAACGGTGGTCGCCTCAAGAAGGGGCAGGAAGCTACGCTGCCGCTGATCGGCGAATCCGGCAAGGGGAGCGTCGCCGAGGAGGCGATCTGGGCCTGTACCTCGTGTGGGGCGTGCATGGAGGCTTGCCCGGTATTCGTCGAGCACCTGCCCAAGCTGGTGGCGATGCGCCGCCACCTGGTGGAGAGCGAGGCGCGTTTCCCCGAGGAGCTGCTGACCTTCTTCGAGAACGCCGAACAGCGCTCCAACCCCTGGGGGATGGCGCCGGCCGATCGTGGCAAGTGGAGCTCCCTGCTCGGCGAGCGGGACTTCGAGGCAGGCAAGAGTGAAATCCTGTTCTTCGTCGGCTGCGCCGGCAGCTTCGATACCCGCGCCAAGCAGGTCTCGGTGGCGGTCGCGACCATTCTCGATAGCGCCGGTATCTCCTGGGGAATGCTCGGCAAGGATGAACTCTGCTGCGGCGACAGCCTGCGGCGCCTCGGCAACGAGTACGTGTTCGATCAGCTGGCACGGCAGAACGTTGCCCTGTTCAAGGAGCGCGGGGTCAAGAAAATCGTCACCGCCTGTCCCCACTGTTTCAGCACCCTCAAGAACGACTACCGCCAGTACGGCCTCGAGATCGAGGTGGTGCACCACACCGAGCTGATCGCCTCGCTGCTCGAGGAGGGCCGGATCAAGCCGCAGAAGAGTGTGGACGCCGGCAAGCTGCTGTTCCACGACTCCTGCTACCTCGGGCGTCACAACGACACCTATCAGGCGCCTCGCGCGGCGCTGACGGCGGTTACCGGCCAGGCCCCGGGCGAGTTCGAGCGCAACCAGGAGAGCGCCTTCTGCTGCGGCGCCGGTGGCGGTCGCATGTGGCTCGAGGAGGTCAGCGGCGAGCGGATCAACCGCACCCGCGTGGCCGAGGCGCTGGAACAGTCGCCAGACACCCTGTGCGTCAGCTGCCCGTACTGCATGACCATGGTCAACGACGGACTCAACGACCTCGGTGCCGAGCAGGTACGCCTGCGCGATGTCGCCGAGGTGGTGGCCGAGTCGCTGGCGTAGGCCGATGAAAAGCGCGGCGCAAGAAACGGCGTCGCGCTTTTATCTTCGTTTTGTTATAGTAGCCCGGTTGATTTGACCCGTGGGACGCCGGTCCGCATGCGGGGCGCAGGGAGGCTACATGACAAGCAGCGATGTCGAGGTTGAAATTTTTTCCGATGGTGCCTGTTCGGGTAACCCGGGTCCCGGGGGGTGGGGAACTCTGCTCCGCTTCGGTGGGCATGAAAAGGAACTCTCCGGGTTCGCCGCCGAGACCACCAACAACCGCATGGAGCTGACCGCTGCCATCGAAGGACTCGCGGCGCTCAGTCGTCCCTGCACGGTGGCGTTGACCACCGATTCGGAGTACGTCAAGAAGGGGATCACCGAGTGGATCGACGGCTGGGTGAAGCGGGGCTGGAAGAACAGCCAGAAGAAGGAGGTCGCTAACCGCGATCTCTGGGAGCAGCTGCTGGCCCTGACCCGCACGCACCAGGTTGAGTGGCACTGGGTGCGCGGCCATGCCGGGCACGAGGAGAACGAGCGCTGCGATTCCCTGGCACGGGCTGCCATCGAGCGGGCGCGTAGCGCCTGACTTCCGCTGTTTCGACCTATGGACTGTGCCTCGAACTGTGGTATTCTATGCCCTTTGAGTTGAGCGACGCCTCTGTCGTTCACGGGCTTTCGAAGTAAGGCTGTTTTGTATGTCTCAGGTTGCAACGTCCACATCGCTGCTGCTGCCTGGAGGGGCTCCCCCGGATTCCTGGTCCCTGCTCTCGCTGGGTCTGTACACCGCGGTGGCCGTGTTCCTGATCGGACTGCTGCTGGTGCTGGCGCGGGTTCTTGGCAACCGCACCCGCTCGACCATGAAGGACGAACCGTACGAGTGCGGGGTGCTGCCGACCGGCACCGCCCGCCTGCGCGACCCGGTCCCCTTCTACCTGGTGGCGATCTTCTTTATCGTCTTCGACGTCGAGGCGGTGTTCATCGTCTCCTGGGCGGTCGCCTACGACCTGCTCGGCTGGACCGGTTTCCTGCAGATGTCCTTCTTCATCGTTATCCTGTTTCTGGCGCTGGTCTACCTGTGGCGCATGGGCGGCATCGACTGGGGCCCGTCACGCCTGAAGATTCGCAGGGGGGACGATGCCTGACAAACTCCCTGACAACATCATTCTCACCACCCTCGACGACGCCATCAACTGGGGACGCAAGAACTCGCTGTGGCCGATGTTCTTCGGCCTCTCCTGCTGCTTCGTCGAGCTGATGACCAGCATGACGCCGCGCTTCGACCTGGCCCGTTTCGGTGCCGAGGTCATGCGTGGCACCCCGCGCGAAGCCGACCTGATGATCATCGCCGGTACCCCGTTCAAGAAGATGGCGCATTCGATCCTGCGCGTCTACGAGCAGATGGCCAACCCCAAGTGGGTGATCTCCATGGGGAGCTGTTCCAACTCTGGCGGCATGTACGATGTCTACAGCGTAGTGCAGGGGGTCAACCAGCTGCTCCCGGTTGATGTCTACGTGCCCGGTTGCCCGCCCCGTCCCGAGGCGTTTCTGCAGGCACTGCAGATCCTGCAGGACAAGATCACCGCCGAGGAGCAGCCGGCGCGCCGGGTGCTCGGCTTAGGTGGTGGCAGCGAGGGGAGCGAGGGTCCGGTGCTGGTCGACGGGCTGAGCAAGAGTCGTGACCCGCGTGGTCCCGGCTACGGCAATGCCGCACTGCGTGGCAGCTCGCAGACCCAGCCCGATTTCTTCGGTCAGCGCTCGAAACAGATCTGGACCCCGCCGCAGCCGCGGGTCGAGTTTCCGCAGGGGAGCGACCAGCTGCAAAAGGATGTCCTGGCCCGCTTCGGTGACAGCGTCGCCATCGACGAGTCCGCTGCCGACATGCCGGGTCTGACAGTCAGCGACCCGCAGCGCACTCCCGAACTGCTGAGGTTCCTCAAGCAGGAATCAACCCAGCGGTTCAGGCGTCTCGAAGACCTGACCGCCGTCGACGAGTCCGAGCGGAGCCGCTACCCCGGCCACGATACCACCCTGGTTTACCACCTGCTCAACTTCGAACAGCCCGGCTACCTGCGGGTCAAGGTGCCGCTGCCCGGTGATTCCCAGACAGCGCCGAGCATCACCGACATCTGGCCGAATGCTGACTGGTATGAGCGCGAGGTCTACGACATGTTCGGGGTCCGCTTCCAGGGGCATCCCGACCTGCGACGTATCCTGATGCCGCCGACCTGGGAAGGCTATCCGCTGCGCAAGGATCACCCGGCGCGCGCGACTCAGATGGAACCGTTCACAGCCGAGACGGCCGCCAGCTACCTGCCGGAGGATGCCGGGCAGCTGTTCAAGGGACAGCCGGTTGCGGACGAGGAAGAGACCATGCTACTCAACATGGGGCCGCAGCATCCCGGCACCCACGGCGTGCTGCGGCTGATCCTCAAGCTGCACGGCGAGGAAGTGGTCGATGTCGACCCCGATATCGGTTACCACCACCGCGCCGCCGAGAAGGTCGGTGAACGCCAGCACTGGAACCAGTTCATCCCCTATACCGATCGCATCGACTACATCTCCGGGGTGCAGAACAACCTCGCCTACCTGCACAGCGTCGAGACCCTC
>PKUI01000082.1 GCA_002869605.1 Desulfuromonas sp.
AGCTTGCGGTCGCGATCGGGAGGCAGCATCTCCTCCAGGCGCCCCAGGGGAATGTTCAGGGAATCGACGATATGCAGGTCGTTAAATTCGATGCGACTCAAGGGGAAGATCACCAACGGATCCTCCTGCTCCATCATCTGTTTTACGTCAGCAGCGTCCACCTCCGTCCAGCCGATCGCCATGGCCGGAAAGGCTGTGACCAACAAAGCAAGTACTCCGCATAACACCGCAATCAATTTTTTCATAGCTACTCTCCTCCCTGCATTGCTTCACAGTCATTCACAATGAAGCAAACTTAATGCCCATCCGGATGCCTGGCGGGGTTTTAATTCAGCAGATGAAATCATGTCGGCAGCTATGTTAACCTTGTAACCCTACGCGGGAGTCAACTATGGATCGTCTAACGTCGCCGGCGCAGGCCGCCCACGCGATCTCGACCATTATCACCGAATTCTGTGCGACCTCTCCGGAGAACCGCCTCGCCCCGGGTTCGGCCGAACCGTCCTGGGGAGCTCCCCGGGTCGCCTTCGCACGCGCCGACGACCCCCTGTTCGCGCAACTCAAAGAGGATATCGGCCCCTTCTACTGGACCCCGGAAGAGGCCTTTGCCCTAGGCCACCCGCAAAAGCCAACCCCGGCAACAGAGCTGAGCGTCATCAGCTGGATACTCCCCCAGACCGAAACAACCCTGGAGGAACAACGGGAAACCCAAGAACTCCCCTCCCGGAGCTGGTCACTGGTGCGCGAGTTCGGTGAAGCCTTCAACTGCACCCTGCGCCTCCATCTGGTCGAACAGCTGGCTAACGCAGGCATACCGGCCGTGGCCCCGGAAAGGCTCCCCGGCTTCGACTACCGGCAATCGCCCCGCTTCGGCATCGCCTCCAACTGGTCGGAGCGGCACACGGCTTACATTGCCGGCCACGGCACCTTCGGGCTCTCGGATGGGCTGATCACGCCGCTGGGCAAGGCGATGCGCTGCGGCTCGGTCGTAGTACATTTGAATCTGCCGGTCTCCCCCCGCCCTTACAAGGGATTACACTACTACTGCCTGTGGTACGCCAAGGGGAGCTGCGGCGTCTGCATGCATCGCTGTCCAGCCAACGCCATCACCGCCGATGGCCACGACAAGGAGGCGTGCAAGGAGTACATCCGCAAGGTGACCGCCCCCTACGCCAAACAACAGTTCGGCGTGACGGCTACCCCCTGTGGCCTCTGCCAGGCCGCGATCCCGTGCGAACGGCAGATCCCTCCCGCCCTTCGCCCCGACACGCAGGAGCTTAACTCATGAGCCTCTACCCGTCCGACACCCAGACCTGCAGCCAATGCGGTGGACTCTGTTGCCAGGGACACAGCGGAGTATGGGTTGACCCGCAACGTTTCGAGAGGCTGTTTTTTGCCGGGCAGAAGCTGCAGCAGGGGGCCCTCCCGGAAGGGGTCGTGTTGCGCGATCTGGGCGGTATCCAAGTTGCCGCGCCACAGACCCTGGAACACGGCTGCTTCTTTCTCGGACCGGACGGCTGCCGCCTCGACGCCGAGTTGCGCCCCGGCCAGTGCCTGGCACTGACCCCCTCTATCGACACCCTGCTGGAAGGGGAGATGCGCTGCACCATGCCCCCGGAGTGCGGTTCGCATACGGCACGGCTGAACTGGCGACACTACTGGCAACAGCAGACCTTAGGAAAGGAACAGTACTAGAGCATGACGATATCTCTGGAATGGAATGACACCTTATGCGTCGGGCACCCTGCCATCGACGCCCAGCACCGCGAAATCTTCACACGCTTTGGCACCCTGTTGGAAGCCTGCAACCAGGGGCGGGCCAGCGAATCGCTCAGGGAGCTGTTCGCTTTTCTGGACGACTACGTTCAGGAGCATTTTGCCATCGAGGAAGAGCTGATGAGCCGTTACGGCTACCCGCAGCGGGACGCTCACCTCGCCGAACATGGTGAGTTTGTCCGCCACCTCGCCGACCTGAAGCAGGAGCTGGAAACCTCCGGCATCTCACCGCTCATCCTGATCCGTACCAACAAGGCGCTCATCTACTGGCTCACCCACCACATTCAATCGATCGACAGCGG
>PKUI01000166.1 GCA_002869605.1 Desulfuromonas sp.
AGCAAAGGGGTTGGCGAAGAGGATGATCATCGCTACAACGAAAACGTAGATAGCGAGGGACTCGATCATCGCCAGACCGATCATCATGGTGGTGAGGATCTTGCCCGAAGCGCCGGGATTGCGTGCAACACCTTCAACGGCGCTCTTGATAGCCAGACCCTGGCCGAGACCGGTACCGAAAGAACCAATTGCCATGCCGAAACCGGCTGCGATCATACACCATGCGAAAAACTGTTCCATGTTACTTCTCCTTCTTGTGAGTATTTTTTCCTAAAAAGTTAGGACCATTATGCCGAACCCCGAAGGGGATCAGTGCGCTTCTTCAAGGGCGCCGGCGATGTAGATCATGGCCAGCAGAGTGAAGACGAAAGTCTGGATAAACGCGACCAGTACACCCATTACCATCATCGGCACCGGCAGCAGGAACGGGACCAGTGCCAGGAAGATCATGAGCACAATTTCGTGGCCGTACATGTTGCCGAAAAGACGCAGGGTCAGGGAAATCGGACGTGCCAGATGGCCGATGATTTCAATCACGAAGATCAGCGGCGCCAGTGCCAGGACCGGACCCATGAAGTGCTTAAGGTAAGCAATGCCGTGTTTCTGAAAGCCGATGATGTGGGTCATGGCGAAAACCACCAGCGCCAGGGCCAAGTTGGTATTCAGGTTGGCGGTCGGCGGATAAAAACAGGGGATCAGGGCGATCAGGTTGGAAGCCAGAATGAACAGTGCGATGGTCGCAATCAACGGGAAGTATTTCTTGCCCTCTTCACCCATTGTCTCGACGATGAGGTTCTCAATGCCGGTAACCACGACTTCCATAAGGTTTTGCAGGCCGCTCGGAACCGTCTTGATCGAACGGGAAGCAAGCACGGCAAGCACCACCAGGAGCAGGATAACGAACCAGGTGTAAGTAACGTGATTGATCTTGTCGGCATGCTCAAAACCGAACATCCCTTGGAGGTGGAGTTTGTCCGCCAGCCACTGAAAAAATAAAAACGGATGGGTCATCTTCTTATGTTCTCCCTTAATTCAGATCATGCGTCTGAAAGTAGTCCAGAGTATATTCACCACCACTACCGACAGGCCTACGGCCAGGGCAACGGGGTTGAGCTTGGCCACCGCGATCAGCAGGTACAGGGCGATGGCGATAAAACCGAGGCGTAAAAAGTAGGCGAACTTGAAACCGACCGCCGCTCCCCGTTGCGGATTGCTGATGACCTTGGTCAACGAGCTTTGCAGCCAACGGTAGGCGATGATGGCCAGCAGACCTCCGGCCAACACTCCCTGGGTAACCTCTAGCGACCGCCAGAGCAGGCTGGCCAGGGTCAGCAGGGCGAGTACAATCCAGTTACGTCGGGACAGGTCCTTGAGCAAACGGTCATCCTTGCTCATCGTTCTCCTGCTCGCGCTGCTGGCGTTTCAGTTCGCGACTGGTCAGAATGAAAATGTTCCTAAAACCGGAAATGATTCCAAGTACCAGGAAAATCAAGGTCAGCCACGGTGAGGTCTGTAGCCACTTGTCCAGATAGTAACCCATCGCCAAGCCGATAAAAGTCGATACGACCATCGAAATGCCGACGCTGGACAGGAATCCAAGGGTTTTAAAAAGTTGCTGACGCTCTTCGCTCATCCATCCCAGTTCCGTGTATACAGCATACACAATTCAGCCGTGCATAATTAGCATAGGGGACATGATGTGTCAACCGGCTTTTTGCCTCGATTGGAAGGCCTGTAAAGCCTGCCGATTAGCCCTTTCCACGGCGTTTTCCGCGCCAGTCCCTGGCACTTTCTGCAAGCTGTGAAAACATGCTGCGTAGCAGGTTGAACTCGTCGATATCAGGGTTGGCTCGGTTCAGTATCCGCTTGAGCGGTTGCATCATAGCATCGGGGCGCTGAGGGTTCAGAAACGCCACGCGCTGTAACAGCTGCTGAACACTTTCGCAAAAAGCTGTGGTTTCGGCGTGACGGGGGTAGGCGCGTGTGGCAGAGATGCCGGGCGGAGCGGAGGAGAGTTCGTAGAGAAACAGGAGCACCGCCTGTGCGAGGTTCAGAGAGCCGAGGGCTTGTGAGGTCTGTACGGTGACGGCCTGCTGGCATTGTTCAACCTCGTCGCGGGTGAGACCAGAGTCTTCGCGGCCGAAGACCAGGGCCAGGTCGAAATCCTCGGGGTAGCGTGAAAGGCTTTGCGCAAAGGCGGGGAGTTCCAGCAACTGCCCGCGGTGACGGCCAGCGCGACGGGTCGCCGCGACCGAGAGGTGCATATACTCGAGGGACGCCTCGAGAGAGTCGTAGCATTGGGCGCGATCCAGCAGCGGTGCGGCGCCAACGGCAAGTTTATGCGCCATGGCGTCGTGGTGATCGCAGGGATTGACCAAGCGCAGGCGGCTGATGTCGAAATTGGCCATGGCTCGGCATACCATGCCGATGTTGGCCGGAATCCGAGGTTCGACGAGGACAATGGTGAGTCGAGGCATGTTGATTAGTCGGTTCTGCGTAGGAGTTTGAATGCCGCCGTTTCCCAGCTGTTGTTGAGCGTGAAGAAACGCCCCATGAGGTTCTCCAGGGGAGGTGGTGCGGCATTGAACTGCAGGCCGATATGGACGATGTCGGCTTCAGCCGGGAGCGGAACCAGGCATTCGGAGGTCAGGGTTTCGCCGGGGAACAGGTAGTGCACGTCTTTGAAGACTTCCTTCGGTTCGTGCCATTCGAGCGGTTCGTCGCCGCTACGGACCGAAGAGGTCCGGAATGGGACACTGTCGGGCAGTTGAATGGCCTTGTCGTGGTCGTAGGCAAGACTCTGCAGCAATACGGTCTGTTTGCGCATACGCGCGCGCGATGTGTTTCGTATCGACAGGGTCGCGGTCAAGAAGCGGTCATCCGGAGCGGGCTCATGGATAAGGATCTCCAGATAAGCCTGAGGCGCAAATTGCAGCAGTAGCCAGATGGCTACAATGATGCAAAGCAGGGAAATGAACAGGGCCATGGGAGAACTCCTTTCTCACAGTGTATGGGTAACTATAGTATAGTACGTAACGGCAGAGAGGGCGATCAGGCAGAGGCGCGCAGGGACTCCATGACAAACCTTTGCAGCGCGCGGCGCGAATCCTTGTCAAGGTTGACGAATTCAATGCCTACCCCCTCCGCGAGGTCGGGACGGGTCCGCTCCGCCCCCCGGTTGATCCAGGCAATCCTGCCGGAGCAGTGCAGTTTTTTTTCACGCAGCGGCAGTGGGAACTCGAGTTTGACATCCTGACCATGGGTAAAGTTTTCCGTGCTCGCCAGGTAGAGGCCTCCGGAACTGAGGTTGACGGTATTGTCATAGCGTTCGAGTTCGCCACTGAGGCTGAAGCGAACCCGGGTCTGCACATCGATGCGGGGTGCCGCACGCTGCGCAAGGTTGATGAAACTCTGGGTGATGCCGGATAACTCCCTCCGTCTGAGCGGACGGGCCAGAACCCCATCAGAACTTGCTTCCCAGCAACGATCGATAATTTGTTGTTGTTGAGGGGCCAGGAGCAGTACGGGCAAGTTGTGATATTGCGGGTCCTGCTTGATTTTCGCGCAACAGTCGGCACCGTTGAGGTCCGATAGTTCGTAAGCGAGAATGACGACCTGGGGGCGCAGGGCCGGGAGCATCTTCAGGGCTTCCTGGGCCGATTGGGCGCTGGCCACATTGATGCGCTGATGCGAAAAATAGCCCCGTTCGAGGCTGAGCATCAGCGGGTTACTGTTGACGAGTAAGATTCGCCCCTGCATATCGGGCATAGAGTTTCCAGCCTTGTGGAATGGGATAAGGGACTGCTACCAGTCCACTGGCAAAGATAGGGAAAAGTCTCTGGTGAGTCAATCAAGGCGCGCCGCACTGCGCAAGAAAAAGAGGCCCGGATGGTCATCCGGGCCTCTTTGTAAACGGAGATGGGAGCCTTTTAGAGCGCTTGCAGTGCCTTGCGTGCCGCTTCGATGGTGGCGTCGAGGTCGGCCGTGGAGTGGGCAACGCTCATGAAGCCGGCTTCGTACTGGCTCGGGGCGAGGTTGATTCCCGATTCAAGCATGCTGCGGAAGAACTTGGCGAAGATCGCCGGGGTTTCCGGGGCGACGTCGGCAAAGTTGAACACTTCTTTTGCCTGGAAGTAGGTGCAGAACATGCCACCGACGCGCTGCAGCGAGGTCGGTACGCCGGCTGCCTTTGCCTCTTCGGCGAGACCCTTGCACAGGTAGGCGCTCTTCTCCTCGATCTGCTCGTAGAAGCCTTCTTCCTTGAGCAGGGTCAGGGTGGCGATGCCGGCGCTCATCGCCAGCGGGTTGCCTGAGAGGGTGCCTGCCTGGTAGACGCCGCCGTTCGGCGACAGCTTCTCCATGATCTCCTTCTTGCCACCGAAGGCTCCGACCGGTAGGCCGCCACCGATGATCTTGCCGAGGCAGACCAGGTCGCCGCGCACGCCGAAACGTTCCTGGGCGCCGCCGTAGGCGACGCGGAAGCCGGTCATGACTTCATCGATGATCAGCACAATCCCCTCGGTGTCGCACAGGCTGCGCAACCCTTCGAGGAAACCGCTCCGGGGCGGGACGCAGCCCATGTTGCCGGCGATCGGTTCGAGAATGATACAGGCGATCTCTCCCTTGTTGGCGGCAACCATCTGCTTGACGTCGTCGAGGTCGTTGTAGGTCGCGGTCAGGGTGTGCTTGGCAAAATCCTCGGGGACCCCGGGAGAGGTCGGGACGCCGAAGGTTGCGGCTCCCGAACCGGCCTTGACCAGCAGCGAGTCGGCATGCCCGTGGTAGCAGCCGTCGAACTTGAGGATCTTGTCGCGGCCGGTGTAGCCGCGTGCCAGGCGGATGGCGCTCATGGTGGCCTCGGTGCCGGAGGAGACCATGCGCACCATCTCGATGTTCGGGTAGGCTTCGCTGACCATTTCGGCGAGTACGATCTCCTTCTCGGTTGGAGCGCCGTAGGAGGCCCCGCTTGCAGCGGCCTGCTGAATCGCCTCGACAACCTTGGGGTGGCAGTGGCCGAGGATCATCGGTCCCCAGGAGCCGACATAGTCGATATAGGCTTGGCCGTCGGCATCATAGATCTTGGAACCGGCAGCCTTGGTAATGAACAGGGGGTTACAGCCGACCGATTTAAAGGCTCGGACCGGGCTGTTGACGCCGCCGGGAATAATCTTTTGTGCGCGAGTGAAAAGGCCGTCTGATTTCTGGTGATTCATGCTTTAAAACCCCTTTGATTTGAGTTCTCTGAAATCCCGCAAAGTCCCATGGAGACGGGCCTGAATTAACATAGCCCCCCGGGGTTGTCAAGGGCGCGAGGGGTTTGACAAAAGAGGTGTACATGGTTTATAGAATTGGTCTGACCATTTTACATCTGTGAATTCGGCAAGGCATCCATGACAGAACTGTTACTAATTTTAGCAAGCGCGGTGTTCGTCAACAACTTTGTGCTCGCGCGCTTCCTGGGGATCTGCCCGTTCCTCGGGGTCTCGAAGAAGGCCGATACCGCTCTCGGTATGGGGATGGCGGTCACCTTTGTCATGACCATTGCCGCCGTGGTCACCTGGTTGATCCAGTATCTGGTGCTGATCCCTTTTGGCCTGGAATATCTACAGACCATAGCCTTTATACTGGTGATCGCCTCACTGGTACAACTGGTCGAGATGATTATCCAGAAAACCTCGCCGGTGCTCTACCAGTCGCTCGGGATTTTTTTGCCGCTGATTACCACCAACTGCGCCGTGCTCGGTCTGGCGGTGCTGAACATCCAGAAAGAATATACCTTCGTCGAAAGTATCGTTTTTGCCATGGGCGCTGCGCTAGGTTTTACCCTCGCCATGGTGCTGTTCGCCGGTCTGCGCGAGCGGATCGACCTGGCACCGGTACCGAGGGCGTTTCGTGGTACGGCGATCGCCCTGGTGACGGCGGGACTGCTGTCACTGGCGTTCATGGGGTTCGCGGGGTTGGTCAAGGGGTGATCGTCGAATGATGTCCATGGTGACGGCCACGCTGGCCGCAATCTTGAGCCTCGCCGGCATTGGACTGGCTGCTGCACTGGCGCTGGGACTCGCGGCACGCCGCTTCGCCGTGGAGGTTGATCCACGCGAAGAGGCGATTCTCGAGGTTCTGTCCGGGGCTAACTGCGGAGCCTGCGGCTACCCTGGTTGCGGGGCGTTTGCCCGGGCGGTGGTGGCTGGTGAGGTCGAGCCCCACCTCTGTCCCGCCAGCGGTGCCGGAGCCGTGGTCAAGATTGCGCACATCATGGGGGTCGAGGCCAAGGTGCGAGACCCGGAGATCGCCGTGGTGCTCTGCCAGGGGGACAACCAACAGGCACGCTTGAAGTACCGCTACCTCGGTCTGGCCGACTGTAATGCGGCCCAGAAGGTGGCGGATGGGCCGAAGCAGTGCGCCGGAGGCTGCCTGGGACTTGGCAGCTGCGAACGCGCCTGCCCGTTTGGGGCTATCGAGATGACCGCCGAGGGCCTGGCGGTTATTGATCGAGAAAAGTGTACTGGCTGTCGCAAGTGTGTGGCGGTCTGCCCGCGGCAGGTGATTGCCATGACTCCTAAGCAGGCGACGGTGCATGTGCTGTGCAACAGCCGCGACAAGGGAGCCTTGGTGCGCAAGAACTGCAAGGTCGGGTGCATTGCCTGTCGTATCTGTCTGAAGACCGTGCCCGAAGCCTACCGGGTGGAGGAGAACCTGGCGTCGGTCATCTACGAGTATCATCGAGAAGCCGAAGCGGCTGTCAGCAAGTGTCCCACCAAGTGCATTCGCGATTTCCGTACCGGCTACCCCGGGGGGAGCTCCCTGAATGTGGACCTTGAGGACAGCGATGAGCATGTTGCCTGAGCAGGATAGTTAAATGGCTTTGAAGACCTTCCCCGGGGGAGTGCATCCTCCGGATAACAAGCAGTGGAGCGCGCACCTTCCGATCGAAGAGTGCCCTCTGCCGAACGAGCTGGTGATCCCCCTGTCACAGCACATCGGCGCCCCTGCGGAGCTGTGTGTTGACGTTGGCGCCTGTGTCGGCAAGGGTGACCTGCTCGGACGGGCCAAGGGGTTCGTGTCGGTACCGGTGCATGCCTCGACCTCCGGAGAGGTGGTGGCGGTTGAAGCGCGCCCGCATCCGAGTGGTCGCGACCTGCCGGCGATCATTCTGCGCCCCGATGGCGAGGATCGCTGGGGGGAGATCCTGCCGGAGGTCGCGCCGGAGAGCCTGACCCGTGAGCAGACCCTCGACCGCATCCGGGATGCCGGCGTAGTCGGCATGGGAGGGGCGACCTTCCCGGCGCACGTCAAGTTGATGCCACCCGAGGACAAGCCGATCGATACCCTGATCCTCAACGGCGTGGAATGCGAACCGTATCTGACCGCCGATCACCGCCTGATGCTCGAACGGCCCGAACGGATCGTCGTCGGAGCCGAGGAGGTGGCTAACCTGCTCGGGGTCAGCAAACTGTTCATCGGCATAGAAAACAACAAGCCGGACGCCATCGAGACCATGCGCGAGGCGGCACGCGATTCCCGTCTCAAAGTGGTCCCGTTGCAGGTCAAATATCCGCAAGGGGCCGAGAAGCAGCTGATCAAGGCGATTCTGGGGCGCGAAGTTCCCTCCGGCGGGCTGCCGATGGACGTCGGCGTGGTGGTGCAGAACGTCGGGACGATTGCTGCCTTGCACCAGGCGGTTAAGCATGGGATGCCGCTGATCGAGCGGATTACCACCGTAACCGGACCGGGTATCGCGACTCCCAAAAATCTGCGAGTGCGCATCGGTACGCCGCTGCAGCACCTGGTTGAATACTGTGGCGGAACGACCGACGATCCGGGCAAATTGATTATGGGTGGCCCGATGATGGGCATGGCGCTGTTGAACCTGGAAGTGCCAGTAACGCGCGGAACTTCGGGGCTGTTGCTATTACGCGAAAAAGATGTGGCGGCACGTGCGGAAGGTCCGTGCATCCGCTGCGCTCGGTGCGTCCTGCATTGCCCGGCACACCTGCTGCCGACCGCGATTGCGGCCAGTGCCCGGTTGGAGATGTTCGATCAGGCGGCCGAGCTCCGCGCGCTCGATTGTATCGAGTGCGGGTGTTGTTCCTTCGACTGCCCGGCGGCGTTACCGCTGGTGCAGTCGATCCGCACGGCCAAGGCGGCGATTATCGCGGCAAGAAGGAAGGCTTGACGTGAACAAGATACCCTACCTGTCATCGTCTCCCCATCTCCACTCAGGGTCTTCGACCGAGCGGATCATGCTCGATGTGCTGATCGCGCTTGCACCTGCCTCGCTGGTTGCCGTGGTGTTGTTCGGCTGGCCGGCCCTTCTGGTGTTGGTTTTGGCCGTTGGCGGCTGCCTGGCGACGGAAGCAGTTTGCCAGCTGGCCATGAAGCGCCCGCTGACACTGCGCGACAACAGCGCTGCGATCACCGGGGTGCTGCTGGCGTTGAACCTGCCGCCCTCGTTGCCGTGGTGGATGGTGCTGCTGGGTGCGGTGATCGCTATCCTGATCGGCAAACAGATCTATGGTGGCCTTGGCTACAATCCTTTCAACCCGGCGCTTGTCGCGCGCGTGGTCCTGCTGATTTCGTTTCCGGTGCAGATGACCCGGTGGACGGCACCAGAACCCTTTAAATTTATGGTCGATGGGGTAAGCGCCGCGACCCCGCTGGGCGAGATGAAAAGTTCCGTGATGTTGAGCGGGAAACTCCCTGAGGCCCTGCAGGCCGGCTACAGCGACTACCTGTTCGGAGCCATGTCGGGATGCATCGGGGAAGTCTCTGCCGTTGCGCTTTTGATCGGCGCGGCATATCTGTTCTGGAGGAAGGTGATATCCTGGCATATCCCCGTCACTTTTCTTGGTACCGCAGTGCTGATGTCGGGTGTCTTCTGGCTGGTGGACGGTAGCCGTTATCCGAGCCCGGTATTCCACTTGCTCACCGGGGGCATGCTGTTGGGGGCGTTCTTCATGGCGACCGATATGGTGACCTCTCCGATAACACCGCGGGGCATGATTGTCTTCGGTGTCGGCTGCGGTGTGCTCACCATCCTGATCCGCCTGTTTGGGGGGTATCCGGAAGGCGTATCGTTCGCCATCCTGCTGATGAACGCTGCAACACCGTTGATCGATCGCTTTACGCGTCCGAAGGTTTTCGGTTACCGGGGGGAGACGGCATGAACTCTTTAATGCGCCTGGTTGTTACCCTGACCCTGGTTGCCGGTTGTGCCGGATTGATCCTGTCGCTGGTTGAGCAAGTCACGCGCGCACCGATCGCCGAGCAGCGGCGTATGGAGATGCTACGTGCCCTACAGTCGGTGCTGCCTGAATTCGACAACCAACCCGATGCCGACAGGGTGAAGCTGGTGACGGGCCAGGATAAGCGCGGGCGCGATATTGTTCATGTTGTGTACCGGGGGCGCAAGCAGGATACCTTGACTGGTCTAGCCTTCAAGGTGACCGCAGCGGACGGCTACAGCGGCAATATCGATATCATGCTCGGGATTCGCCCTGACGGTACCGTCGAGGGGGTCGAGGTTCTCACTCACAACGAAACCCCGGGGCTTGGCGACAAGATCGAGCTGCCGAGCTTTCGAGCGCAATTTGCCGGGAAAAATCTCGGCAACGTCGACTGGCGGGTTAAAAAGGACGGCGGTGAGTTCGACCAGCTGACGGGAGCGACCATCTCGCCGCGTGCGATTGTCGGCGCGGTGCGTGCGGGGCTGGAGTTCTACCGTGACAACCAGGATTCTATAACCACCTCGGAGTCAATCCCATGAGTCTGTGGCAGGAGTTCTCGAAAGGGATCTGGCGGGAAAACGCCGTATTCAAGCTGGTGCTCGGCATGTGTCCGTTGCTGGCGGTGACTTCGAGTGCCATAGACGGGCTCGGTATGGGGCTGGCATCGTCCTTCGTATTGGTCTGTTCCAACCTGGTGGTCTCGCTGCTGCGTAACCTGATCCCTTCCCGGGTACGGATTCCGGCGTTTATTGTCATTATCGCCTCTTTTGTGACCGTGGTACAGCTTGGCATGGAGGCCTATTTCTACAGCATGCACAAATCGCTCGGCATCTTTATTCCGCTGATCGTGGTCAACTGTTTGATCCTCGGGCGTGCCGAGGCCTTTGCGTCGCGCAACGATCTGCGGCTGGCGCTGGCCGACGGACTCGGTATGGGCTTCGGGTTTACCCTTGCCCTGTTCATACTCGGCGCAGTGCGTGAACTGTTCGGTGCCGGGACCCTGCTCGGCCTGAGCATCTTCGGTGCCGGTTATCAGCCGTTGCTGCTGATGATTCTCCCTCCCGGGGCCTTTATTGCTCTCGGTCTGCTGCTGGCGGCCATGAACCGGTTTGAGCAAGGTCGACAGCGCTAGCTCCTCCCTGAGAAATCTCATTAAATTCAGCCAATTCAAATCCCCGGCCCACGCAAAAAAATTCCCCGATTGTTGACCGTACTAGTCTGCAAAAGCCCCATAAAATGGGGCTTTGTTCGCCTGGGGAGTGCATACTGTATACTGTATTTTTTCCTTGACATCGTACCGGGATTATTCTAATTTCTCGCTGCTGTATAGCGTAAACGGTTTCGTGTGCTTACGGACCGTATACACAATTCCTTTCGTGCAAGGAGTCGTTTCATGCTTGAAAGTTACCTGCCGATTATGCTGCTCATCGGGATCGCCGTGCTCTTCGCCATAGGCTCGGTTGTCGCCTCCGGAGTCATCGGGGTGAGCAAACCCTCCGCGGTTAAACTCGCCCCCTATGAGTGTGGTATGCCACTCATAGGAACGGCTCGTGAGCGTTTCTCGATCAAGTTCTACTTGATTGCGATGCTCTTCATCGTCTTCGACATCGAATGTGTGTTTCTCTATCCCTGGGCGGTTATGTTCAAGAGCCTCGGGGTGTTCGGTTTCGTCGAGATGGGCGTGTTCATCGTGATCCTTCTGGTTGGCTATGTCTATGTTTGGAAAAAAGGAGCACTGGAATGGGAGTAGAGGCAACCCTGGGAAATAATGTCATTACCACGAGTCTCGACAAGCTGGTTAACTGGTCGAGATCCCGTTCTCTGTGGCCGATGACGTTTGGTTTGGCCTGCTGCGCCATTGAGATGATGGCGGCCGGTGCGGCCCGTTTCGACCTTGACCGCATGGGGATCCTGTTTCGCGCCTCGCCGCGTCAGGCGGACGTGATTATCATTGCCGGAACCGTGACCAAGAAGATGCTGCCGGTCATTCAGACGGTTTACGAGCAGATGCCCGAGCCCAAGTATGTTATCGCCATGGGCGCCTGCGCCTGTTCGGGTGGTGTGTTCGATACCTACAGTGTGGTTCAGGGGGTCGACGAACACCTCCCGGTCGATGTTTACATCCCCGGCTGCCCTCCGCGTCCCGAGGGTCTTCTCTATGGTCTGCAGAAGCTGCAGGAGAAGATCATGGCCGAGCGTAACAGCTTCGGTGCGGCCATCGGTGTCGGCGACGTAGTCCAGGGTCTCTAATCCATTCTTTAGCGGGGTAATTAGATATGTCTGAAAACACAGTAGTGGCCAAGCTGAAGGGCAAGTTTGCCGATACGGTACTCGACGTGGTCGACTTCCGTGGTGAGACCACCGTGACGGTTAAGAAAGAAGATATCGTCGCGGTCTGTGCCTTCATGAAAGATGAGCTCGGTTTCAATTTCCTCTGTGATCTGTGTGGCGTTGACTATCTCGGTCAGTCGCCGCGGTTCATGGTGGTTTATAACCTCTATAACATTTCCAGCAAAGAGCGCTTCCGCATCAAGGTGCCGGTAGAAGAGTCTGCGGCCCAGGTTGACACCGTTTCCGCTGTCTGGGGCACGGCCAACTGGATGGAGCGCGAATGCTGGGACCTGATGGGAATCTCCTTTAATGATCATCCCGACCTGCGTCGCATTTTGATGGCAGCCGATTGGGAAGGGCATCCGCTGCGCAAGGATTATCCGGTGCAGGGCCCTGATCGCGAGCCCTACCAGGGGCGCGTTAGCTGATTTTCCTGAGTGTTTAGAATTATAACTTTTTCCATACAACGAGGAATGCAATGGCAACGACCGAGATCATGACCGTCAACATGGGTCCGCAGCACCCCTCCACTCACGGGGTTTTGCAGCTGATCCTGGAACTGGATGGCGAAGTCGTCAAGAAGGCTACCCCCCACATCGGGTTCCTGCATCGCGGGGTGGAAAAACTCTCTGAGTACCGTACCTATCA
>PKUI01000222.1 GCA_002869605.1 Desulfuromonas sp.
GCTCAAGATCGGCGACACCAGCAAGTGCGTGGTGCTGCAACGCTCCGACGGAGCCCGCTCCCAGGAAAACGGTAAGCTGGTGGCGCGTTACCTCGGGTAACCAGCTACCCGTCCAAACAACGTTGAAGAAGGCATGGCCAGACGGCCATGCCTTCTTTTTGAGTGAGACTCAATACACACAAGTGGAAGTCAAACCTGACTGCACATCACGTGAAGTGACAGGCTTGCGATTTTCGCCCACAACCCACCAAAACCCATGCATTCACGACTCAGCTTTACGGTAAAGCCTCGCTTGCGACCTACTGTGCATTCCCTCATCTACTGCTACCGATACGGCCCCGAACATTTGCATCAATTCACGTTCATCTCGAAACACTCACTTAGTATATTTCCTCCAGGTGCATTGTTGTCGCTTTAACGCAGTCCCAACCTGACGCCATCGAGCAACGGGAGAAATGACGATGAAGAAATGGCCCAATTTTATCTGTTCCGTGTTCTGCTTTATGAACATCGCCATGCCGGGCAATGTCCTGGCCACAAACCTGGATGAACCGTTCGAAAGCAACGAAGACCAATCCGAGCAACGCTCCCAAGAGGATAAAGGACATATGCTCACCTTCATGACAGAAAATTCCGGCCTGCACCCGGTAAGCGCGCACACGGAAACCCCGATCAACACCCTGCATCTGTACCTTGCCGACGCCAGCGGCAGCATTGTCAAAGATGCCCAGCTCATCACTACACTGATCGACCAGAATGGCCACCAGCAGGCAAACCGTGCCACTCCCTACAAGTGCGGTTACTTTGTCGCCATCGACCAGCTCCCTGCTGGCCCGTATCGCGTCGAAACCGAAATCGTCACGACGGGACAGTTATGGACCGATGAGTTCACCTTCAACAAAGCCTGAGACCCGACACCCTGACAACACCAGTCTTCCGGCGTACCTCAGTACGTTTTCCAACACCAAGGCCCATGAAGTTTCATTCTTCATGGGCCTTGGCATTTCCAACTCCACTTACCTGATGATGTCGATCGTACTTCCCATCAAGCTTTCAGTATTTTCTGATAGAGAAACTCCTGAGCGCCTGCTGTTCACTGGAGCCTACAGGCTGCCGCCTCCGAACACCTTGTACATCGTCACCAGGCTGGTCAGACGGGTCAGGCGGGTACCGATGAGGTTCTGCCGAGCCGCGTAGAGGGCACGCTGGGAATCGAGGACGGTCAGATAGCTGTCGACCCCCTTATCGTAACGGGCCTGGGATATCCGATAACTCTCGGAGCTGGCGTCAGTGAGTGCCTGCTGCGCCGCCAACTGTTCGTCGATGGTGCCGCTCTGGGCCAAAGAATCCGCGACCTCCCTGAAGGCGGTCTGGATCGCCTTCTCGTACTCGGCGACGGCGATGTCGCGATCGACCTTGGCCACCTTCAACCTCGCCAGGTTGCTGCCGGCGGTGAAAATCGGCAGGGTGATCTGTGGAGCAAACATCCAGGTCTCCGAGCCTGCCGTGAACAGCCCGGAGAGTTCGTCACTGCCGGTACCCAGGGTGCCAGTCAGGGCAATCCGGGGGAAAAATGCAGCCCGGGCGGCGCCGATGTTGGCGTTGGCGGCCAGGAGTCGATGCTCGGCCGCCAGGATATCAGGTCTCTCAAGCAGCACCGTCGAGGGAAGACCGGCGGGGATACCCTGTAAGGCAGAGAGTTCCGCTGAGAGTTCTGTCGGCAGTTTTGTAACATCGAGAGGCGCGCCGACCACCAGGGTCAGTCCGTTAACGTCCTGGGCTACCAGGGTGGTAAAGCGTGCCTTGTCGACCTTCGCGGCCTCGACGCTGGTACGCGCCTGGTTGAGGTCGAGCGCTGAGGCGACACCGGTGTCAAAACGGTGCTTGACCAGGTCATAAGCGTCCTGCTGGTTAGCCAGGGTCTCCCTGGCCAGCTGCAGCCGCTCGTTGTCAGCGGCGAGGGTCAGGTAGCCGTTAGCCACCTGGGCGATCAGGCTGATCTGCACGCTGCGCCGGGCCTGTTCGGTGGCGAGATACTGCTGCAGGGCCTGATCCTTGAGGCTACGCACCCGACCGAACAGGTCGAACTCGTAGGCGCTGGCGCCAAGGGTAGCACTGTACTGGCGCACGAGCTGGGACTGGCCGGTGCCGGAGAGATCCTCGGCCAAGCGCTGGCTGAGTCCGCTGCCGGTGGCGTTGATGCTCGGCAGCAGCGCGGAACGTTCGATGCGATACTGCGCCTGGTAGCGCTCGATGTTGAGCAGTGCGACGCGCAGGTCGCGATTGTTCTGCAGCGCCTGTTCGATCAACGCCTGCAGCTGCGGGTCGACAAAGAAGTCCCGCCACGGGATGTCGGCGGCAACCTGCGCGGACGCTTCTCCTGCCACCTGGTTGGCAGCGTTTGTGGGCCAGTTGTCGCTGACCGGCGCGTCCGGGCGTTGGTAGCGCGGCGCCATGGTGCAGCCGGCGAGGAGCAGAAACAGGACCGGCAGTAAGAGTCTCATGCGTGTCATGTCAGCGCACCTCCAGCGGTTTGTAGGCGTCCCCCCGCTTCCTGGAAAACAGGCGCGAGATCAGGACGAAGTAGAAGGGGATAAAGATCAGGTCGATGAAGGTCGCCGAGAGCAGACCGCCGGTTACCGCCGTGCCGATGGCGTTCTGGGCGCCGGCACCGGCCCCCTTGGTCAGCGCCAGCGGCAGGGTACCGAAGAAAAAAGCGAGCGAGGTCATGATGACCGGCCGCAACCTGATACGCACCGCCGTCAGGGTCGCCTCAACCAGCTCCAACCCCTCGTCCAGCTGGGCCTTGATGAACTGGATGATCAGGATGGCATTCTTGGTGGAGAGGCCGACGGTGGTCAACAGGCCGATCTGCAGGTAGATATCGTTCGGCAAGCCCCTGAAGGTCACCGCAACCACCGCCCCGACCAGCCCCAGGGGAAGCATCAGCAGGTTGACGAAGGGAATAGTCACGCTTTCGTAGAGAGCCGCCACGGCGAGGAACACCACCAGCAGCGAGATCGCGTAAAGGGCCGGAGCCTGGGCACCGGCTTTTTTCTCCTCGTAGGAGAGACCGGTCCATTCGTAGCCGATTCCGGCCGGCAGCTTGCTCACCAGCTTCTCGACCTCGGCCATCGCCTCGCCTGAGCTGACTCCAGGAGCCGGCTCACCCGTAATTTCCATCGACGGGATGCCGTTGTAGCGTTCGAGACGCGGCGAAGCATACTCCCAGTGGGCGGTGGAAAAGGCCGAGAATGGAACCATCCCCCCCTGGTTGTTGCGCACGTACCAGCGATTGATGTCTTCCGGCAGCATCCGGAACTCCGGAGCCGCCTGGAGGTAGACCTTCTTCACCCGGCCGTCCTGAATGAAGTCATTGACGTAGGTACTGGCCCAGGCGGTGGAAAGGACGCTGTTGATGTCGGCGACCGCAACCCCGTGGGCACCGGCACGCACGTCGTCGATGTCGAGCTTGAACTCGGGGGAGTCGCTCTGGCCGTTGGGACGCACCCGGGTCAGCTTGGGGTTCTGCATCGCCATGCCGAGCAACTGGTTGCGCGCGGCCATCAGCTGCTCATGGCCGAGGCCGCCGCGATCCTGCAGCTGCAGGTCGAAACCGGTGCCCGTCCCCAGCTCGAGCACCGCCGGCGGCGGGAAGGCGTAGACAAAGCCATCGTGTATGGTGCTCATGAAGGCCCCCGTTGCGCGACCGGCGATTGCCTTGGCCTTCAGCTGCGGGCCCGGACGTAGTTTCCAGTCCTTGAGCTTGACGAAGGCCAGTCCCATGTTCTGGCCGGTGCCGGCGAAGCTGAAGCCGGTGACGGTGATCACCCCTTCCACGGCCTGTTTTTCGTTTTCGAGAAAGTGCTGCTCCAGTTGACGCACGACCTTGGTCGTTCGTACCTTGGTGGCGCCGGCCGGCAGCTGCACCATGCAGATGATGAAGCCCTGGTCCTCCTCGGGGAGGAACGAGGTCGGCAGCTGCACGAAGAACCAGGCCATGACCGCGACGATACCGCCATAGAGCAGCAGGTAGCGCAACGGCTTGCGCAGCGAGTGGCCAACGACCCGTTCATATTTGCCACGAGAGTACTCGAATGCCCGGTTAAAGTAGCGGAAGAACCAGGGGAACCAGCCGGACTCGCCGGCGTGGTGCCCCTTGGGGACCGGTTTAAGGATCGTGGCGCACAGCGCCGGGGTCAGGATCATCGCCACCAGTACCGAGAGGATCATCGCGGAGATGATGGTGATCGAGAACTGGCGGTAGATGACCCCGGTCGAGCCGCCGAAAAATGCCATCGGCAAAAAGACCGCGGTCAACACCGTCGCGATCCCCCACAGGGCGCTGGTGATCTGCCCCATCGACTTAACGGTAGCATCGTGAGGGGAGAGCCCCTCCTCGAACATGATCCGCTCGACGTTCTCGACCACGACGATGGCGTCGTCAACCAAAAGGCCGATGACGATGACCAGCGCGAACATGGTCAGGGTGTTGATCGAGAAGCCGCTGATCGCCAGCACCCCCATGGTGCCGAGCAGCACCACCGGCACGGCGATGGTCGGGATCAGGGTGGCGCGGATGTTCTGCAAAAACAGGAACATGATGATGAAGACCAGGCAGACCGCCTCGATCAGGGTCCGCACCACCTCTTCGATGGAGATCTTGACGAACGGGGTGCTGTCATAGGGGTAGACCACCTTCAGCCCACCCGGGAAGTATGGCTCCATTTCCGCCATCTTGGCCTTGACCCGGTCACCGGTTTCCAGTGCGTTGGCACCAGAGGCGAGGCGGATCGCCATGCCGCCGAGCGGCTTGCCGTTGTAAAACGCCTCGGTCATGTAGTTCTCGGTGCCGATTTTGGTCTCGGCAACGTCCTTGAGCCGCACCGTCGAACCGTCGGGGTTGGTGCGCAGGATGATGGCGTCGAACTGCTCCGGGGTCTGCAACAGGGTGCGGGCAGTGATGGTGGCGTTGAGCTGCTGCCCTTCAGCCGCCGGCAGGGCTCCGAACTGCCCGGCCGAGACCTGGGCGTTCTGGGCGCGCAGCGCTGCCACCACGTCAGCAACGGTCAGACTGTAGTTGTAGAGCTTGCCCGGGTCGACCCAGATGCGCATGGCGTTCTGGCTGCCGAACACCTGCAGCTCACCGACGCCGTCGACACGGCTGACCACGTCCTGGATGTTGGAGACCATATAGTCGGTGATGGCATTACGCTCCATCGAGCCGTCTTCCGAAACCAGGCCGACGATGAGCAGAAAGTTGCGGGTCGACTTGGCTACCTGGATCCCCTGGCGCTGGACAATCTCCGGCAGCAGCGGCACCGCCAGCTGCAGCTTGTTCTGGGTCTGCACCTGGGCGATGTCGGAGTCTGTGCCGGCCTTGAAGGTCAGGGTGATGGCGACCATCCCCGAGGAGTCGCTGGTCGAGGACATGTAGATCAAGTTGTCGATACCGTTGAGCTTCTGCTCGATCACCTGGGTGACGGTGTCCTGCACGGTCTGGGCCGAGGCCCCCGGGTAGACGGCGCGGATAGCGATCTGCGGCGGCGCGATCGGCGGATACTGGGAGACCGGCAGGGTCTTGATCGCCAGCAGCCCGGCGAGCATGACGCCGATGGCAATCACCCAGGCAAAGATCGGGCGATTGATGAAAAACTTGGGCATGGCGAGTCTCCTTTAGTTCGCTGCGGTCGGTTGCGGTGCTGCGGCCGGGGCTCCAAACGGAACGGCCTTGACCACCGCCCCCGGGCGGACCGGTATCAGCCCATTGAGCCCTTCGATAATGACCCGATCGCCAGGCTTGAGCCCGCCTTCGACCAGCCAGTTGTCGCCGACCGTCCGTACCACCTTGATGACCCGCGGCTCGACTTTCTCCTCGGCACCGACCACCATCACCAGCGCCTGGCCGGACGGATTGCGGCTCACGGCCCGCTGCGGCACCAGGATCGCCTGCTCGTTTTTCCCTTCGTCGAGAACCACACGCGCGAACATCCCCGGCAGCAGCAGCTGCTGCGGGTTGGGGAACAGGGTGCGCAGGGTCACCGAGCCGGTGCTCGGGTCGACCTCCACCTCGGAGAATTTAAGCATCCCCGGATTGTCGTAAGCGCTGCCGTCTTCCAGCACCAGCTTGGCCTGGGCCTGCTGCGCACCGTCGCTTTTGAGCAGGCCGCTGGCAAGACTGCGTTTGAGCCTGAGCAGGTCTGAGCTCGACTGGGTGACGTCGACGTAGATCGGATCGAGCTGCTGGATGGTGGCAAGGGCCTGGTCCTGTGCAGCCTTGACCAGCGCCCCGGTGGTGACAGAGGAACGACCGATGCGACCGGAGATCGGCGCCTTGACCGTAGTGTAGTCGAGGTTGATGCGTGCGACCTCGAGCGCTGCCTTCGCGCTTTCGAGCTCGGCTTCGGCCTGCATCAGCGCCGCCGCGGCATCATCGTAGTCCTGCTGGCTGACGGCCTTGATCTGGACCAGTTCGGCGAAGCGTTCCTCTTTGAGCTTGAGCGGGGAGAGGTTGGCCTCTGCACGGGCGAGCGTCGCCTTGGCGCTGGCATAGGCGGCGCGGTAGCTAGCGGCGTCGATCTGGTAGAGCGACTGGCCCGCCTTGACCTCGCCCCCTTCCGTGAACAGGCGTTTTTCAATGATGCCGCCGACCTGCGGCCGCACTTCGGCGACCCGGTGCGGCGCGGTACGCCCGGAGAGCTCGGTGGTCAGCACCACCGACTGTGGGGCGATGGTCAGCACCGCCACTTCGGGAGGCGGGGCCTGGGGCGGAGCTCCGGCCGTTTTGTCGCTGTTGCAGCCGGCCGTCAGCAGGATTGCGGAAAACAGCCCCGCAAGGAGAGTCGTTCTGGGTTTGAGCATCGATTGCATGGCTACCTCTGGGGATAAATGGGAACGAATATGCGTACAGTTATGAGTAAAATAAGCGCTGAAAATTTTTAAGTATAACGTACATTTCTAACGTTTGATGGCGTCCCAGCAGGCCTCAATGATCCGAGTGATCAGCGCCCCGTCGAGATCGATGAAGCCGAGGATGTGATCCCGTGCTGCGGAGATCAGTGGTCCGAAAGCGAGGGCAAACAGGACGGCCAACGGCAGATCTTTTGCCATCTGCTGGGCAATGGCGTCAGCGAACAGCTTCTGGTAGGCATCATCGTTGTCCTGCTTGCCCAACAGCTTCTCGCGGCGGAACTCGACTCCATAGGGGGAGTTGTGGAACTGCTCCAGGTAGCGGAAGTCGAGAGGGTTGCGAATGAAATAGTGCAGCAGAGCACTGCCGAGATGGATAAAACGCTCGTGGATCGGCCTTTGTTCATCGTACCCCTCCAGCAAGAAGGGGGTGATCCGCCCTTCGAGATCGCGATAGAGCTCGGCGATGAGTACGTCCTTGTTCTCGAAGTAGCGGTAGATCGTCCCGGCACCCACCCCCGCCCGTTCTGCGATCATCGCCATCGGGGCGCCGTGGAAGCCGTGCTCGGCGATCAGTTCCAGTGCAGCGCAGATGATATCTTCGCGTTTGTCTGTCTTGCCCATCAGTTGGGTTCCTCCAGCGCGGAATGAACATTCACTCCGGAGCTTAAACACCATTTCCGCATATTGGTCAAGTTAGATTTTGCCTACATGGCCAATCTAAGTATTGTGCAGAAAAAATTTATCTTACTTCTGAGATCGGCCTGCTAATTTCTGAACCTCCCTGCCGGACGGCAGGGGGTATTGAGTAGAAAGCATAAACATCGAGTGACAACTATTTCCAAGTCCATTTTTACTCAATCTTGCCGGTAAGAGCCGATTGCACGGTTTCGACCATACCGTCCTCCTCGCAATAGGTTGCCACGACCTTAAGCCGTTTGGGTATCGCGATGTGCTGCGGGCAATGATTCAGGCACTGCTCGCATCCGGTACATTGAGAAGCGTAAGCCTTGTTGCCCCGCACCCCTCCATTCTGCACCGCATAAACAAACTGCGTGCGCTGCCGGGGCTCTTTAAACATCAATCCGGTGTTGTAGATCTCGAAACAACTGGGGATGTTTACTCCCGCCGGGCAGGGCATACAGTACTGGCAGCCGGTGCAGGCAATCGGCATCAGTTCCTGGTATTTGTCTGCGACCCTGGCCACCAGATCCAGCTCTGCATCGCTCAGGGAGTTAGCTTCCGCCTGTCCGGCAATCGCCAGATTCTGCTCAATGTGGACATCATCGTTCATCCCGGAGAGCACCACCGTCACTTCCGACCTGTCCCATACCCAGCGCAGAGCCCACTCCACCGGAGCACGGCTTGTCTCCGCCGTGTCCCAGAGTTGCTGAATCGCCGGCGGGGTTTCCGGACGACTCAGGTTGCCGCCGCGCAACGGCTCCATCACGATCACCGCGATATCTCTCGCGGCAGCGTACAAAAGACCGGCCGTCCCTGCCTGGTTCTGGGTATCGAGAAAGTTGTACTGAATCTGGCAGAACACCCAGTCGTAGGCATCGATGATGCGCGTAAATTCGTCCTTGCTGCCGTGGAAGGAAAAACCGATGTTGACAATTTTCCCGTCAGCCTTGGCCTGTTCGAGAAAGTCGATGACGCCGAGAGCTTCCATCCGCTCCCATGAGTCCCCCTCCAGGGCATGTAACAGGTAATAATCGATGGTCTCCACGCCAAGTCGTTCAAGCTGACGCTCGAGAATTCGCTCCATATCTGAACGGCTGTTGATCGCCCACGGCGGCAGCTTGTCGGCAATCTTCACCTTGTCACGGTAGCCGTCCCGAAGAGCCTTGCCGACCACCCCTTCGCTTTGTCCGCCATGATAGGGCCAGGCCGTGTCGACGTAGTTGACCCCGCTGTCGATGGCCTTGCGCATCTGGGCAATGGCTTTGGCTTCATGAATACTGCCATCCTCGTTTAGAGGCAGGCGCATGGCCCCAAAGCCTAAAGCAGATAGTTGGTCTCCATTTTTGGGAACGGTTCTATACAACATCGCAATCTCCTTAAAAGATGCTGCTTAAGGTTTGAGTCTAGCATGTTTCCCCTCGGGCGACAGGTGGTGCCGGGAGGAGAATACTTCTTTGACCGTCACCTCAGTTTTTGGCGCGTTCGGGAACCAACAGCAGCATCGAGATCAGACAGCCGATGCCGCTCATCGCCACCACCAGTCCCAGCGGCCACGGCGTGCCATCGGCCCACAGGCCGACCAGCCCGGAGCCGAAGATGCCGCTGCCGTACTGCACCGCCCCGGTCAGGGCCGAGACGGCACCGGCGCGCTGCGGAAAGTCATCCAGGGCGCCGGTAATCGAGTTGGCGACGATGAAGCCGGTGGTCGAGGCAAACAGAAACAGCGGCACGACCAGTCCCCACAGCCCGCCAACACCGCTATAGGCGATAAGCCCGACCCAAAACCCGCTCCCCAGGGCGGCAACGGTGCCGAAGAACAGCACCCGTCCATAACCGAAACGTCCTACCAGCGATCGGTTCAGCATGTTGGCGAGCATGATAGTAGTCGATATAGACGAAGGGGGTCCCGGCGACATAGGCGAACATGCCGGCATAGAGGAAGCCACCGGCGCCGAGGTAACCGAGCAGACGACGATTCTTCAGCAGCTCAGCGTAGCGCCACAGGGCCCTATGAAGCGGCTCCGGGTTGCGACGGTGCACCGGCAGGGTCTCGGGGATGGTGTAGAGCGCCGCGAAGGTCACCAGCCCGACCACGACCAGCAGCCAGAAGATCGCGCGCCAGCCGAACAGGGTGACGATCTGGCCACCGACCAGCGGCCCGACCAGCGGCATGATCGCCATGATCGTGATCAGAGTCGAGAGCATCTGTGCCGCCATGGTCCCCGAGTAAAGGTCACGCACCATGGCTCGCGACAGGGCGACACTGGCGCAGGCCCCCAGGGCCTGCACGATCCGCCAGCCGATCAGCGTGATCGCATCGTTCGACAGCGCGCAACCGGCCGAGCCGATCACAAACAGGACCAGCCCGCTGCCGATCGCCAGCCGGCGGCCGTAGCGGTCGCTGATCGGCCCCCACAGCAACTGACCGGAACTGAAGCCGATCAGGTAGCCGGAGATCGTCCATTCGAGCATTCCGGCACTGGCGTGCAATGCTCGGCTCATCACCGGCATGGCCGGCAGATAGAGGTCGGTAGAGATGGAGGCGAATCCCATCAGCAGGCTGAGCACTGCGAGGACATACCAACCTGGAGCGACGGTTGCCATAACGTCAAGCTCTCCCTCGGCTTTTGCATGTGACAACGTGGACACGATAACTCCCGAATGACTTTAATGAATTTGAGACGGATTGAAATCAGTCCCTAGCCCACTCAAGAGCCTGAACCAAGACAATCGATCCCCTCCCACCAGCAAGAAAATTCCTGCGGTTTATTCTCCAGCGGCACCGTCTCGCCGATGGCAGGGGTCAGCAACCTGGAGTTTCCCCCGTTGTTTGCAGAAGCAACCCTAATGAAGGGCTCGTCCCAAGCGTGTCGAGCGATGGTAAATCTCCCGACATGTGAAGGCAGCAACGTAGCCGCGTTAAGGTCTTTTGCGGCCTGTACTGCCTCTTCAGGATTCATATGAATATTGGCCCAGCGCTCGTCATACTGCCCGCAATCGAGCGCCGCGAAATCAAAACCACCAAACGTACGGCCGATCTCGGCAAAATGTGGCCCATAGCCGCTGTCACCGCTGAAGAAGAGACGTCGCGCGTCAGTCTCCAGAGCAAAGCCTGCCCATAAAGTTTGGTTTTCCTGCAGCAGCCGGTTGGAGTAATGCCTTGCGGGGAGCAGATGGATTTTGATTCCATCGCCATATTCAAACTGATCATACCAGTCCCCTTCGGAGACTTTACTCGCATCGAATCCCCACCTATCGAAATAGGTCCCTACCCCAAGCGGACAAACCACTTGCTTGATTTTGTCCTTTAGAGCCTCAACCGTTGGATAGTCCAGGTGATCCCAGTGTTCATGGGAGATCAGCAGGTAATCAATCTCAGGGATGTCATCAACTGTATAGATGCTTGTCCCGGCAAAGGCCTTGTTGAGGAACGACAACGGAGCGGCATGGTCACTGAGAATCGGATCGAGCAGAAACCTTTTGCCGCCAAGTTGGAAATAATAAGAGGAGTGCCCGAGCCAGATGACCAGATCGCTCGAACTGTCGAGAGCCTTCAGGTCTGTTTTCACAGAAGGTACCGGCTGCTCTGGAGTCAGACGCTCGGGGGGGTGCAGCATATGGTTGAGCAGGATGGAAAATGTGCTGGCGTCTTGTGTGAACTTGGGCGTATCGATAAGGTTGCGAAACTCTCCATCGACATAATTTGGCGATTTTCGAATGGACTCCAGCCGGGTTCCTTCCGGGGCCTTGCCGAACTTAGGGTGTTTCATAAAAACACAAGCGGCAAGAACCAGGCAGCAGGCCAACACCAACAGACCAATTAACATATATTTGAGTATCCTTTTCACTGCTCAATTCCTATGCTTTGACAATGAAGCCCTGACGTACATACCCTGACGAAGTCAAACACCTTTCCCGAAACGATACGCCTGGTACATGGCCTCGGTCTTTTTAACCTGGCCTACGTCCCACACGCCGGTTACGGAGATAACGCCTTTTTCCCTGATATTCTCCAGACAGTCGGTGAAGACCCTGAGGCTTTGGGCCGTACGTTCAATCAACGTCTCCCCACCGGCAGCAGCCACGACAAAATAGACATCCTTATCCTTGAGCATGGTGTAAATGGGGCAGACCCTGTCGATAAGGGTTTTCAGCTGGCCGTTCATGGAGTGGAAGTAGACCGGTGTCGCAAGCACCATCACATCACAGGCGAGTAGCTTTTCGTGGATTTCAGCCATGTCGTCCCGCTGTACGCAGGCGCCTCTCTGGCTGATACAGGCGCAACACCCGGTACAATAGTTGATGTTTTTTTCCGATAGCCGGATTTTTTCGCCATCGTGACCCGCCACCCTTGCACCGCGCAAGAATTCATCGCAAAGCAGGTCGGAGTTGCCACCTTTTCTGGGACTGGACGACAATACAAGGATATTTTTGCTCATTTTGCTCTATTCCAGTTCAATTCGGAGGGATATGGCATCATCCAATCTGTCCATGATGCTGAGCGGAGCGGTGATCCTGCCAAGCGTTACGAGATTGCCGAATTGTTGTGAAATCTCTTCA
>PKUI01000043.1 GCA_002869605.1 Desulfuromonas sp.
CAGCATATTGGTGAAACCGTAGATGGCGTTGGTCGCCTGCCCCTTGCTGTTGGAGAGGTGGCGGATGGCGTAATAGGCACGGTAGATGTAGCTGGAACCGTCGATCAGAAAAAGCCGCTGGGGCTGGTCGGACATAACGTAAAACCTCTCGGTTGGAATGGGGCGACATTATGGCACGACACAGCGGAAAGACAAAGGGGGCAGATACTAGTCAGGAACCCAATTGGCTGAAACTTATTTTTTATGATAAGGTGACAGAATAATTGAGCCTATTTACACAGAATATCTGAAACATTACTCCCCACATGAACAACTTTGAAATCAACGAATGTAGTCCTTAACCATAGTTTTTGTTCGTTGTTCAATAATTAGTTACCAGTCAATTAAAGTCGATAAGTTCGTTATTGAAACAGGAGAACATTGCTGTGAAAACATTGCCGAATGATCCGAACCTACTAGACAAAAAAAGCCTTTCTATGCAGATATTATACAGAGGTGTCAGTAAAATACCGATTATCCCATCCATCAGACGCTATAATCTAACAATATCACATGAACAAAAGTTTGTATGGTATCGAGTAGCTAAAGTTGGCACCAGAACTATTCTTAATCACTTAAGGCAAAGTGGCGTTTGTCTTGATGTGGAACACGCAAGTAGGCTTCATTATCCAGTGAACTCTTTTAAAGACTATTTTAAATTTGCTTTTGTTCGAAACCCCTGGGACCGACTTGTCTCGTGCTGGCGCGACAAGGTTATCAACAACAACCTTTTTAACTTTGACAGCACCAACCTAGAACAAATGAAAAAGTTTGAAAATTTTGTCGATTTTGCATCTAGCCTTGACATTGACAGGTGTAATCGTCATTTACGTTCGCAATCATCCTTGATCGACCTTAACAGGGTCGACTACCTGGGCCGCTTGGAAACCTTTGAAGATGATGCAAACCATATATTCGATGAGATAGGAATTGCTTCTCAAAAAATTGTTCGCAAAAATGTAACTTGCAGAAAAAAAACCTATCAAGAGCACTATAGTGACCAGCTTGCAGAAAAAGTCGCCGAGATTTATCAAAAGGATATTCAAATCTTCGGATACCAATTTGAAACAGAATGACCCCCTGACACATAACAACATAAGCCGAACCGATCGAGCCTTGTCCCGGTAAAGTGGACCAGCCCACCTAACTGCGGGAAGAGAAATGGCTCGGCTCATGTCAACGGCGGCAAAACCATGGAGTTCACTCTGCCATAACGAGCGCTCCCAAATTTAATCGTGCACCGGGGCACGAAGGCCGAGTTCAAATCAACGTCTCGACCGGCCTCACACCTCCCCTCACTGGAACTCCCCTTGGAATTTCTGACCAAAAAGGATTTTTTCAGCCAGACCAACCCGGGTGTCACCTCGGCGCTACCTAAACGCTCTTCCTCTCTACCTGATCTTCCAGGACATCGCTCCTCAGTCACATCTGGCGCGCCACTGGGCACCGCCGCTCGGCACGGTGCTCGGTTTCTTCCTGGCACTGTACAGCAAGATGCTGCTGGGGCACCCCGACTAGTACGCCCCATGGAAAAGACCCAATGACCCGCATCATCGCGCACTCGGTAGCACTGATCTTCCTGGCCGCCCTGACAGCCTCGGCGGCAAGCGGCCGGACACCGCTGGCGACCTTTTACCTCTACCTCGTCGTCAGTCTAATGACCTTCGCCTGGTACGCCAGGGACAAGTCTGCCGCGCGTCGTGGAGCGCGACGCACCCCGGAGAACAGGCTGCACCTGCTCGCATTACTGGGAGGCTGGCCGGGGGCACTGATGGCACAGCAGCAATTGCGACACAAAACCCGCAAGCTCCCCTTCCACGTCCTGTTCTGGGCAACGGTTGCCCTCAACTGCGGCACGCTGATCTTGCTCCATTCCCCGCAAGGGGTTACCTTCCTGCAACAGCTAGGCGCCGGAAGCTGGTGAACGCAGAGCCCCTCTAACAGGAATCGTTATGTTCTTACGCGCACTGTTGGCCTTCCTGCTCCTCCCCGGACTGGCGGCGTTTGTAGCCCCACCGCTGCTGGTCAGACTTGACCCGTGGCGAGGCGTACCGATTGCCGCCGGGTGGTGTGTGATCGTCCTCGGCACCCTGCTGCTGCTCTGGTGCGTACGCGACTTCTATCTCTCCGGCAAGGGGACGCTGGCCCCATGGGATCCACCGAAGAAATTGGTAGTGATCGGCCTTTACCGCCTGGTACGCAACCCGATGTACGTCGGGGTATTGACCCTGGTGGCCGGCTGGGCACTCCTGCATGCCTCGCCGCTTCTGACGAGCTACACGGTGCTGCTCGCCATCGGCTTTCACCTGCGCGTGATCCGCTACGAGGAACCGTGGCTCGCCGAGCAGTTCGGCGACGACTGGCAGCGCTACCGTACCCACGTCGGTCGCTGGTGGCCACGAAGTTCACCGTAGAAATCCACCTATTTAATTAGCAAAAAAAATTGGGGAAAACACCCACCGTACCGCCATCTCTGACATCGACCTGATTAACGACAATAATCCCGGCATCACATTTACTGACTCGAAAATCCTCCAACGAAAATGATTGCCCTTAAATAGATACCCCCGGGTAAACCCGGGGTTCTAAGGCTCCGCCAACTGATCGCCTTCAGCAATCAGTTAAATTCACAGCACCTCACGGTGCTGACCTGAATCCTGGCGTCCTTGGTATTCTACGTACTTTTTGATTGTCTTCTCATCCACACCGACACTACTTACAAAGTAGCCCGGCGACCACACGATGTTATCGGACCAATATACTTTGGATAGCCATTCAAATTTCTTACGCATTCTAGACGACGATTGGCTTTTCAACCTTCCCATCACTTCTGAAATTGAATACTTCGGCGAAATAATCATCACCATATGAAGATGATCACCGTCAAAGCCAATCGTCTCAATCTCTACGCCGGGCATCTGCCGCAATAGCCCAGTGAGCACCTTTTCAAGGTACTCACGGACACCAGGCTTCAGGATCCTACGGCGGTATTTGCATACCCAGATAACGTGGTATTGCAAACGATACGCACAATGTGATGAGACTCGGACTTCCATCTCAGCACCATACCGCCTCCGGGCTCATTCATCCACGGCTAAAGCCGTGGTGTTCTGTCTTCGACCGCATAAAAAAGGCCGCCCGTAAACAGGCGGCCTTAATGGAAACAATTTGCAAGAAACCGTTTATAGCTCAGTAAAGGTCAATGTTGAAACATCATCAAGATTATCAAGGGTATCATAATCGACGACACCGGCACTCACAACAGTCGCCGTGCTGCTAACCAGCTTATACAGTTCGGAAGCCCATCCATCTGTAAAGTCTAATCTCAAGACACCACCTGTAATGGTGTAGCTAAAGGAAAATGTTCCATCGGTCGGATTATAGATCTGTCCACCACCAGAGCCGTCAAAAGTGGCTGTCTCGCCAGCAACATCTGACAAGGCAAACGTCTTATTCGCCACATCGCTATCGACAAACGCTTCTGTTTTGTCCCAGGTTTTAACAGTTGAACCGGTACTATCGGTAATTTGCACAGAAAGTGCATTGGGATTGTTGACAAGTAAAACAAAGCTTCCGTTGCCATCAGCACCAAAATCAAAGGTTATGGTATCAGCACTCGTAGAGGTCCAGTTGCCACTCAGCGACCAAACATTTCCATCGGAGCCTTGGGCTTCTAGCACCCCGCCCACTCCGAACTGAATAGCAACCGTCGAACCGGTATCTATCTCTATAAAGTTCTGGCCTGTCACTAAATCAGCGAATGTGGCATCAGCGATTGGCGTCATTTCAATATTGCAATCTACCGTAACCAAATCTACGTTACAGGTTCCGGTATAGTCGACATACCCTGTAAGTGCCGCGTTGATAATATGGTTCCCGGTAGTAACGCCATCAATAGAGTAAAAGCCAACATCATTGGTGTTACCGGATTTGCCATCGATCTGGACAGTGACTCCTTGCAACGGCAAAGATGTCGTTCCATCCGTTACAACCCCCGCTACCGTAGCAATCTCCAAGTGATCGGTAACACTGCTGCTCCCGCCACAACCGGACAGAATCAACACTGCTACACACAGCGTTGCCAAAACTTGAATCATCTTCTTCATCCGTAATACCTCCTAGTTTATTTGATGGCACCCGTAAAACATGCCAGTTAACAACCCGTGAATACTTTTTATAACTCAATTACTTACAGAATTAAAAGGAAAAAGGCCGCCCTCCCCCAAGCTGCATCCACCTGCACACCGGACCTGCGCTTGCCGCTCTTGGCAACAACATTGCCTAATGCTAATGATCAATTTATTTCATTTTATTTCCGGGAGAATGTCATGCTTAGTTTTATCTTTACTCTTGCAGGCTTACTTATCATTGTCGGCGCCGTGGCCGGCTATTTCGTGCTCCCCTACGTGGCCAATTCACGTTTTGAAAAAGCTGAAAGGCTGTGGCGCGAAAGCGGCGGCGATGGTGAGTCGCGCGGCCAGACCGGTCGAGCCGGGCCTATCGATCTGACCCGCGATCACCATCGGGGTGTTCGGCATCTGCGTGATGATGCTCAACAGCGCGGTCTACTATGCCGAGCCGGGCTATAATTACCTGGTCCAGCACCCACCGGCCGCCAGCTCGGCGAGCCCCCCCTGGCAAACCTTGACTTCATGCGCTGCCGCAAGCGCTTTATCCCTTTCCTTTTTCAACCCCAAAAAAAGGGCACGGAAAGCATCCATGCCCAAAATAACAACATAACAGTTGGAGAGAGTCGTCAACACGCCAACGCGTGGTTTTGTTAGGTGGTTTTGTTAAAACCCTGCAGAGCGAACCGGCAGGATAACGCTCACAGAAGATATCAATTGCAGCGAGAATGCCAAAAGCAAAAAATCGTTTCATGTGTTTTTCCAAATATACTGAAACATTCAAAAATACTCCGATTGTTTATTTACCGGCTCCGCACAAAACCGATGCCCAACGTTTTTCAATGAAGCTAAATCGCGATTAAAGCGTCATTTCACCCACGTGCACGTAAGCACACTGCAGGGTCCCAACAAAACATCGCGCGTATTGCTGTCACACCCCTTTCCCCTAGAAGTGCTACGGATTTATGCTACTCTTTTCATTTCAAACGACCGTCGAGAATAAACTTTGTCTACCCACAGATACGAGGAGGACTCAACCATGAGCACCAAGGACAATCTCGCCGACGCCTTTGCCGGAGAAAGCCAGGCTAACCGCAAGTATCTCGCCTTTGCCAAGCAGGCTGAAACCGACGGTCTGCCCCAGGTCGCCAAGCTGTTCCGCGCCGCGGCACACGCGGAAACCATTCACGCCCACGCCCACCTTCGCGCCATGGGCGGCATCAACAAGACCGAGGAAAACCTCGCCGCGGCAATCGAGGGAGAAGGGTTCGAGTTCCAGAAGATGTATCCGCCCTACCTAGAGGAAGCGCAGAAAGAAGGGGATCGCATGGCGGAGGTTTCTTTCCGCAATGCCCTGGCGGTGGAAGAGGTCCATTACGAGCTCTATTCCAAGGCACTGGAAGCGGTCAAAGTGGGAGGCGATCTTCCGCAGCGCGAGGTCTACGTCTGTGAGATCTGCGGCAACACCGTCTATGATCACGCCCCCGACAAGTGTGACGTATGCGGGGTCCCGAAGGAACGTTTCAGCAAGATCGACTGATTACAGCTGGTCATGCCGGGGCCTGCGCCCCGGCATGGCCAAGCGGAGAGCAACGTATGTCTGAAAACGGTAGCTGGCTATGCACCGTCTGTGGCTACATTCATGAGGGGGAAACTGCCCCCGACTGCTGCCCAATCTGCGGAGCGACCAGTGACCTGTTTGAGCCGCATACCGTCTCTGCGGTTCCCCCTCCAACGCCGGCAACCACCCACTGGCGCTGCCTCAACTGCGACTACGTTCATCAGGGGGCTGCGCCCCCCGAGGTCTGCCCGGTCTGCGGAGCGGGCTGCGACAAGTTCGAGGCGCTGCCACCACTCCCTGAATCCGCTCTGGAAAACCGGGATGCCCGACGGGTTATTATCGTCGGTGCCGGGGTTTCCGGAATTTCCGCTGCCGAGGCTGTCCGTAAAGCGGCCCCCGATGCCAAGATCACCGTCCTCAGCCGGGAGCCGGACCTCCCCTATTACCGTCTCAACCTGACCCGCTACCTGGCCGGGGAGATCGAAGCCGCCGCCTTGCCGATTCATCCCGAAAGCTGGTACCGGGAGAACCACATCGACCTGCTACTTTCCGCAGAGCTCCAAAACATCGACCCAGTCGCGCACCACTTGCAGCTGCGCGATCACCGGGAGCTCAGCTACGACCGCCTGATCATGGCGACCGGCGCGCACCCCTTTGTTCCGCCGATACCGGGCGTCAACCGCGAAAACGTCGTCACCCTGCGCACGCTCGCTGATGCCGAGGCCCTGCTACGGCGCATCGTAGAAGTAGTGCGTTGCGTAGTGATCGGGGGCGGTATTCTTGGACTCGAGGCTGCGGCAGCCCTTGCCCGCCGCGGTGCCCGGGTCACACTTGTTGAAGGTTTTGGCTGGCTGCTGCCACGCCAGCTCAACCGTTCCGCCGGCGTAGAACTCGCCCGCTACGTGAAAAAAGTCGGCATCGAGCTGATGACCGAGGTGCGGATCAAGCAGCTTGACGGCGATGAGCAGGTCCGCGAGGTGGTGCTCGAATCGGGACAGACACTCCCCGCCGAGATGGTGCTGGTCGCTGCCGGGGTGCGCAGCAACACGTTCCTGGCGCGTCTGGCAAAACTGGACGTCAATAACGGTATCGTCGTGGACAACTACCTGCAGGCTTCGGCTCCGGACATCTATGCCGTCGGCGACGCCTGCGAACATGCCGGTATCAGCTACGGCACCTGGGCACCGGCCCAGTTCCAGGGGACGATCGCCGGCATGAACGCCACCGGCAACAAGGTCTCCTTTGCCGGCATCCCCCGTTCAAACCTGCTCAAAGTCCTCGGCGTGGAACTGTTCAGCATCGGCAACGTCCACCCCGACGACGGCAGCTACCAGACCTACGAACTGCGTGAACAACAGCGCTATGCGTACCTTGTCTTTCGCGACAGTCGCCTTGTCGGTGCGATCCTGCTTGGCGACACCTCCCTCTCTGCCCCGCTTAAAAAGCATATCGAACAGCAAAGCTCCTGTGCCGAACTGCTCACACGTTTTCACACGGCAGACGAGCTGCTCACGGGCCTGGCCTCTCCCGGCTAAACTCTGCCATGGCAACATCTTTCTCGCGCACCCCCACAAAAAACCTCCTCGAAAACGGCCCCTTCGGGATGCTGATGGGAATGAACCCTGCCCGCATCGACTACCTGCTGCGGGTACTGGAAGGTGAACGGGGTGAAGACCTGCGCGGTACCCGGGTGCTCGATGTCGGCTGTGGAATCGGCCTGCTGAGCGAACCGCTCGCCCGGCAGGGTTGCCACGTCGCCGGTATCGACAGTACAGATACTTCTCTTGCACTGGCCCGTCAGCGTGCCACAGACGCCGGGTTGTCGATTGAATATCGCACCGGCCGCAGCGAAGCGCTCCCCTTTGACGACGGCAGCTTCGACGTCGTGATCTGCTGCGACGTCCTCGAACATGTCGATGACCTCGAGCAAAGTCTCAGCGAGTCGTCGCGAGTCCTCAAGCCAAACGGCATTTACATCTACGCCACCCTCAACCGCACCTTCGAAAGCTGGCTTCTGGCCATCAAGTTCCTCCAGGACTGGCCATTCAGTCGCCTCCTCCCTGACGACCTGCACCGCTGGCGGCTGTTTATCACGCCGACCGAGCTCTGTTCGCTGATGGCGGCTCGCGGGCTGAAGAACCGTGAGCTGTTCGGCTTGCGCCCCACCAACTCTCCACTAAAAATCCTGCGTGCACTGTTCGCCTGCAAGCGGGGCAAACTCACCTCCTGCGGTTTTGGCTCCCAGCTGACCATGCGCTTAAGCCGCAACGCCCGCGTTCAATACCTCGGCCACGCGGTCAAAGTCTAACTCTCTCCCAAAATAAATTCTTTGCTCTGGTAGAATAATTAAGATATGTAAACCTTTTGCAACTAAACTCGTCAAACAAGCGAGTACCACAACCTTAAATGACTAATGAGAGGAACAAACATGGCACGCTTTACCACCGACGAACTGGTTGCCGCCAGTGCCCTGTTGATCAGCGGCGTCATCAGCCTCGCCCCAAACGAAACTCTGACTTCGCTCCATCCGACGCACACCGCTTACGACCCCGACCACCCGAAGAGCGGGCAGGAATCATCGCTAATTGCCCGTCTCGGACTCAGCCAGGAGCAGCAACGCATGATCCGCCTGGCCTTTGAACGCAAGCGCGCCCAACTCAAACACCTCGGCGAAGAGCTCGACCGACAACGTGAAGAACTCTACAACCTCCGTTTCCAGCATACGGAACAGGCCGAACGCCGGCTCGACACCCTGGCCGCCCAACACATCGAAACCCGCCTCAACCTGCATGCTCAGCACGCTGAAATGCAGCAGGAAATCGAATCGATCCTGACCCCGGCCCAACGCAACATGGCCGCTCACCTACGCAGTGATCGCAGACTGCCGGGACCGGCGACCGTACATGCCTGCCACGCGAAGCCCCTCCAGGAAACACGACATTGATCGGCAGGTTTTCGGCACAAAAAAAGGCCACCCTCATAGGGTGGCCTTTTCTGTTGATGCTTAAAACGATGGCAGCGATGCCGTCGCCGGAAGAGCGTTACGCCTTGCCGGCGCTACCGAGAACGGTCTCGTTCTTATGTTTGAGCAGCTCGACCAACTCCTTGCGTGCCGCACCGAGGTACTTGCGCGGGTCGAACTCACCCGGGTTGTTGGCAAGATATTCGCGCACCTTAGCGGTGACCACCAGGCGACCATCGGAGTCGATATTGATCTTGCACACCGCACTCTTGGCGGCCTTACGCAGCTGTTCCTCGGGGACACCGACGGCGCCGTCCATCTTTCCGCCATACTGATTAATCAGCGTAACGTAGTCCTGCACCACGCTTGAGGCGCCATGCAGCACGATCGGGAAGCCGGGAATACGCTTTTCGATCTCTTCAAGAATATCGAAACGGAGCGGCGGCACCGACTCCCCCTCCTTAAGCTTGAACTTGTAGGCGCCGTGGCTGGTACCAATGGAGATCGCCAGCGAATCGACGCCGGTCTTCTTAACGAAATCCTCGACCTCTTCCGGCTTGGTGTAGGTCGATTCTTCTGCTACGACCTCGTCCTCAATGCCGGCGAGTACACCGAGTTCACCCTCGACGGTGACGTCGAACTGGCGGGCATACTCGACCACTTTCTTGGTCAGGGCGACGTTCTCCTCGTAGGGAAGATGCGAGCCGTCGATCATCACCGAGGAAAAACCGTTATCGATGCACGACTTGCAGATCTCGAATGAATCGCCATGGTCGAGATGCAGACAGATCGGCACCTCGGAGCCCAGCTCCTTGGCCATCTCGACCGCACCCATCGCCATGTAGCGCAGCATGGTCGCGTTGGCGTACTCACGCGCCCCCTTGCTGACCTGAATGATCACCGGGGACTTGCTCTCGGCACAGGCGGTAACGATCGCCTGCAGCTGCTCGAGGTTGTTGAAGTTGTAGGCCGGGATGGCGTAGCCACCATCGACCGCCTGCTTGAACATCTCCCGGGTGTTGACCAGCCCGAGGTCGGAATAATGAACAGTACTCATCGATGTCGCCTCCTGTGCAAGATCAGCGCCCCGAACCCCGGAACGCAAACGCTGTATACATAGCAGTTAAGCCGTTTTAAGTCCAGACCCTAGACGTCAAGAAAGAGTTGCAAAAGCGCGTGCCTTGCACTAGGATACCTCCCCCCTTGGGAGGTGGTCTGACCACTGCCCATCGAAATCATATTCATATCCGGGAGTACCCAACCATGAGTCAGGTCGACGAACGTTATTTCAAGGACTGGAAAGGGCGAGAAGAACTTGCCGAAGCGATGATCCCGCTGATCGGCTCGCTGTATCGCAACCACGGCGTGGTAACCACCGTCTACGGACGCAGCCTGGTCCGCCGCTCCACCATTGACATCCTCAAGGCGCACCGCTTCGCGCGCCAGATCCTCGAGAACGAACTCTCGGTGCGGGAAAGCTTCCCGGTCCTTGAAGCCATGGCAGGCCTCGACCTGGCTCCGGCCAAGATCGACCTCGGCAAACTGACTGTGCGTTACCTTTCCCAGGGCCTCGACACCCCGGTCGCCGACTTCGTGCGCAGCGAGCTCTCGTCGCTGAACACCGGCAAGGCCTCACTGCTCTCCGAGCCGCGCGACGTGGTGCTGTACGGTTTCGGCCGTATCGGGCGCCTGCTGGCACGCATCCTCATCAAGCAGACCGGCGGAGGCGACAAGCTCCGTCTGCGCGCCGCCGTGGTCCGCAAGGGAAGCGCTGACGACCTGCTCAAGCGCGCCAACCTGCTGCGCCGCGACTCGGTGCATGGCCACTTCGAGGGAACCATCACCATCGACGAGAAAGAGAACGCGATCATCGCCAACGGCAACATGATCCGCCTGATCTACGCCGATGCGCCCGACCAGATCGACTACACCGCCTACGGCATCGACAATGCCATCGTGGTCGACAACACCGGTAAGTGGCGCGACCGCGAAGGTCTCTCGATACACCTCAAGGCCAAGGGGGCCAGCAAGGTAGTCCTCACCGCACCGGGCAAGGGAGATGTCCCGAACATCGTCTTCGGCGTCAACAACGAGCTGATCAGCGCTGACGAAAACGTACTCTCGGCAGCCAGCTGCACCACCAACGCCATCGTGCCGGTGCTCAAGGCGATGAACGACCGTTTCGGCATCGTCAACGGTCACGTCGAAACCTGCCACAGCTACACCAACGACCAGAACCTGATCGACAACTATCATAGTAGTAGCCGCCGGGGACGGAGTGCCCCGCTGAACATGGTCATCACCGAGACCGGAGCGGCCAAGGCAGTAGCCAAGGCGCTGCCGGAGCTGACCGGCAAGCTGACCGGCAACGCGATCCGCGTGCCGACCCCGAACGTCTCGATGGCGATTCTCAACCTGACCCTCGACAACCCGGCCTCGGTTGCCGAGATCAACGGCTACCTGCGCGAAGTCTCGCTCCACTCGGACCTGCAGAACCAGATCGACTACACCAACTCGGCCGAAGTGGTTTCGAGCGACTTTGTCGGTTCCCGCCACGCCTGCGTGGTCGACTCGATGGCGACCATTGCCGAAAAGAACCGCTGCGTGCTCTATATCTGGTACGATAACGAGTTCGGCTACAGCTGCCAGGTGGTGAGGATGCTCGACCATATTGCAGGTCTGCAGTTGCCGGACTTTCCGCGTTAAACGGGATTTTTCAAACCGCAAACAACAAGAAACGCCGGAATGTTCATCATCCCGGCGTTTCTTGTTGAAACTTACTCTGGAACCCAGGGGTTGCGCCCCCTGACGACACCCTACTCTTTTGTTACGCCACAAAAGAGTAGGCAGAAAAGGGCGCCCGACCTCCTTGCCCGCAAAAGGCGCGGGTTCCCTCCACAGCAACGGTTCCCACCTGGCCTTCGCCATTCGCTACGCTCAACTCTTCGGCCTATTTCGGCATGAAGCGCTGCTGCTCCGGCTGCGTCACACGGGGAAGGGGAGTGTCTTTGACTGTTTCAAAGACCTTACGGGGCCCCGTGCGCAGTCACCGAGTGCCGGGATTTTAATCTTGCTGCCGGGCACCCCCGGCGGTGTTGATTGTGGAGGCTATTGCTTTTACCCCGGAAGCCTCGTTCCTCAACAACGAGAAAGGCCGACCACCTTGCGGTGACCGGCCTTTCTACTTTAATTACATGTGAACGAGGATCTAATCCCTGTCACGACGCATCATGCGCATCTTCTTACGAAGACGGCGCAGAGCTTCCTTCTCCTTGCGCTTGCGCTTTACACTCGGCTTTTCGTAGAAACGACGCAGTTTCATTTCACGAAACAGACCTTCCTGCTGCAGCTTGCGCTTGAGGACCTTGATGGCTTTTTCGACATTA
>PKUI01000070.1 GCA_002869605.1 Desulfuromonas sp.
CATGCTTAAAATCGATGTCTGTTAAAACACGGATCATCGGCGTCGGTAACCCGCTGTGTGGCGATGACGGTATCGGCGTCGCCCTGGTCGAACGCCTCCGCGCTGCGGAGTTGCCACACGGTGTCGAGCTGCTCGATGGTGGGCTCGGTGGACTGAGCCTGATCGATTATTTTGCAGATGTTGAACAGGTGATCCTGGTCGATGCCGTCGATTTCGGTGCTGCGGCTGGCGAAATAGTGCACCTTGATTTCGCCGAGCTCTCTCTCGATGATTCCACTTCCCTGCAGCAGCTGCACGCCGGCCTGGCGCCGCTGATGCTTTTGGCCTGTGAGCTACACCCCAGCGTGCGGGTCGATCTTGTGGCGGTACAGCCTGCCGCTATGCAACCCGGGACGTCGCTATCACCGGCGGTTGAAGCTGGTTTGAGCCGCCTGGAGAGGGTCGTTTTCACCTTGTTGACATAGACGCTGAGGCAATTCGGGGAAATCACCGGCCTCTACGTTAAATCACTTAATTCGAATAATACAATCAATTCCTCGTGTTGTCGTGCTGAATTAATCGGCTATAATGCTTTCGGTTTTGTGCTGTGCATTCAATAGCTTGAGTGAAGGCTAAAAAAATCTCGGTGAGTGGAGAGCTTTTGGCATGGAGCGTGAAATATGAATATTCGAAATTTGAAATTTGAAATTTAACTTCAAAAACTCAAGCAATCAAAAGGACAGAATGTCCGTAACCAAACCTTATTAGTTGGAGGAGAACCATGAACGTAAAGAAAATCGTAGCGATCTTTGCCCTGCTTTCCCTGGTGGCCAGTGTGGCCTTTGCCGTTGAAGGCGGCAACCCCAAGAAGGGCAAGTATCTGTACAAGAAAAGTTGCAAGACCTGCCATTCCGAGGGTGGTGAAGGCGGCAAGCTGACCCCGCTGTCCAAGACCATGCGTCAGTGGGACCGTGTTTTCAAGAAGGGCCACAAGGGTGGTGCCGAGAAGTGGGAAGCTCTCTCCGAGAAAGACCTGCTCGATATCAACCAGTTCCTGTTTGACCATGCTGCAGACTCTGATCAACCCCAGACCTGCGGTTAATCTGCCACGCTTCGCCCTGCCCGGAATGACCGGATGGGGCGTCACTTTGTGTAGTACCACACTAACAAAGAGTATGAAGGAGGAAGAACATGCGTAAGTGGATTGTGCTGCTGATGGCAGCCCTTCTGGCCATGCCGAGCTTCGCCATGGCCGCTGCGTCTCTTGAGGAGATCCAGGAAGAACTCGAGGAGATCCAGGATCGTCTCGACTATGCCGAGAAGCACGCGGCGACCGATCGTATCACCTTTACCGGCGATATGCGTACCAAGGCCGACACCCTGCACTGGCAGGATGCCTCCTGGAACCCGGCGATCACCGTCAACTTCCAGGACTTTTTTGAGAAGCTCGCACCTGCAGCCATGGGGCCCGGTGCTACCGGCCCTCTGGGTGGCTTCAACCTGTTTGATCCGCAGAACCCCCAGAACGGTCTGTATGCCGGAACCGGTGCTCTCGGTACCGACGATGCTTCGCCGCTCGACACGATGTTCTATGGTCTGTACATGAACAACCCGATGCTCTACCAAGGGTTGATGGGCAACTTCTCGACATGGGCAGGAGCAATGATGTCCGGTACGCCGTTCAACGCCGGTACCGGTGATTTCCCGTTGCTGGCGGGTGCTGTTCCGGGTCAGGCTCCGACGCTGTATGACATCGACAACGACATCGCCTACACCACCCGTCTGCGCCTCAACATGAAGGCCAACGTCTACAAGAACGTCAGCTTTGCCGGCCGTCTCTCCATGTACAAGAACTGGGGCGACTCCACCGGTACCAAGGTGTTCGATTCCTGGGATGCCTTCACCATGGACGGTACCGACGGCGGCAACACCACCGGCGACTGGCTGCGCGTCGAGCGTGCCTACTTCAACTGGAAGAACATCGGCGGCACCCCCTTCTACCTCTCCATCGGTCGTCGTCCCTCGACCTACGGTCCCCCCAGCCAGTACCGCGAGAACGAGATGCGCGGTGGTACCCCCTCGGGTCACCTGGTGCACTTCAACTTTGATGGCATCACCCTCGGCTATGGTCTTTCCGACGTCATCGAGGGGATGGCGGTCCGTTTCTGCTACGGCCAGGGTTACGAGTCGCAGCTTGGCAACGGCGAGATGTACAACAATATCACCACCGAAGATACCCATCTCGGTGGTATCAACATGGACATCATCAACGACGGCACCAACTTCGTGCAGCTGACCGCCTTTGCCGCTCTCGACGTGGTTGACGGCTTCAAGGGGACCTTCGCGTTCCCGACCGAGCTCGGCGCGATCTTCGCCCCGACCCTCTACCATGACATGCAGAAATTCCCGACCTTTAACTTCGTGACCCGCTACACGCCCTCCACCGTCATCGGCGACATCTACCTTGGTGGTCTCGGCCTTGCTCGCGAAGAAATGAACGGCATCAACTACTTTGCTTCCCTTGGCTGGACCCGTCTCGAGTCGAACGGCAAAGCCGGTATGTTCGGTGGTATGGGTAACGACGCTGTGTTCGAAGCCAGCCTGAACAGCTACGGTGACGAAATCATCTTCAGCCCGGTGAGCGCTACCGATGAAGAAACCAACTACGGCTACGGCATCTATGTCGGTACCCAGCTGCCGGTGATGGACGGTGTCAAGCTCGGCCTCGAGTACAACTACGGCTCCAAGTACTGGACCCCGTTCACCCAGGCCCAGGACGACATGCTCGGTAGCAAGCTCGCTACCCGCGGTCATGTCGGTGAGCTCTACTCGATCTTCGAGGTTAACCCGCGCATGTTCATCAAGCTGGCTGGCCTCTACTACGACTACGAGTACACCGGAAGCGGTTCGCCGGTGGGTCAGCCGCAGAACATCGACGAAGTTCTCGCTGGTGACGCGTTCAGCTTCCTGCCGGTTGCTGACACTGCCTGGAACGCCAACGCCAGCCTGACCATCAACTTCTAATTCACGCTTCGGCAACGGCCGAACCTTTATCCAAGGGGGAGGGGAGCACGCTTCCCTCCCCCTTGCTTTTGGTAGCGATGTCCCAAATCCCGAACACCCTACATCACGATACAGACCCCGCAAAGGCGCGACCGTGGCAAACCCCCGGTTTCTGGTGGTTTTCCCTGTTGACCACCGGGGTGCTATCCGGGCTGGTCGCGCTGACGGTGGTGATGCTGTTCGGGCACACCCACGAGATGAATGTCGGCTGGGAGCCTCCCTGGGGGATCCTGGTGGTGACCTCCCATTTTTTCGCCCTGGCCAGCGCCGGGACCTGCATTGCCGTACCGTGGTTGTTGCCACGGGACTGGCCGTTGCCGTCAGAGGTTTCACAAAAAGGGCTGATGACCGCAGGAGTGGCGTTCTTCGGGGCGCTCGGGGTCGCTGTCGTGGAGCTGAGCCAGCCGGTACGGCTCTCGTTCAGCGCCGACCTCGGCGAGGGCTTCATGCCGGGTGTATACCAGATTCTGATCCACAGCCTGATCTACATCAGCTGCCTGGCTGCAACCTGTTACAGCCTTGGCCATGGTTATCGCAATCGTGCCCGACTGATGTCGGTGCTCGGTTACGCGGTGGTGATGGTGGTACTGTTCAAGAGCGAGTCGCTGCTGGTCTTGTTCGGTCATGGAGCCTCGTGGCTCTCTGCCGCGTTGCCGCCGGTTGTGACCTTTTCGGCGCTGCTACTCGGAACTGCGTTGCTGTTGCTGGTGGCGGCGATTCCACTCTGGCTGGCGGGCAAGGCGCTTGATTCCGAGAGCAGCTTGTTGATGTCGAGGCTGGTGACGCTGTTGACCGTGTTGCTTGTGATCCAGCTGGTGGGAGAACCCCTGGTTCTGTATGGCGGAGCTGCCTGGGGCGGAGAGCAGATAGCCCTGGTCAGCCAGTTGTTTGTCACGGGTCCATTGAGTGGCAGTTTTTGGGCCGGTGAAGTGTCGCTAGGAATGATAGCGCCCCTGGTTTTGCTACTCACCGTTCGACGTCATGCCTGGGCATTGTGCCTCTCCTGTCTGTTGGTCGTCGGCGGTCAGTTCATGTTCTGGTACGACCTGTTGCTGGCGACTCAGCTCGCCAAGATCCTTACCACCAGCCCCCTGGCGGTAAACGGTCTGCTGCCACGGGTGGCCCCATGTCTGCCGAAACTTCTCATTACCTGCGGTTCGCTCTGCCTGTTGCTGTTGTTGCTCTCTCTGAATGAAAAGCTGCAACCCTACCGCGACTGAAAAACCTTCACGTATACACCATAGTAGCCAACTCAGAGATTGCCAAAGCGCCCAAAAGGTTGTAAAGTGCTCCTGTTATGCGACATGCGTAAAGGAGATGAACAATGGGTATGCCCGGAATGCAGGAAATGCTGATTATCCTCGTGCTGGTGCTGATTATTTTCGGTGCCGGGAAACTTCCCCAGGTCGGCGGACAACTTGGGAAAGGGCTGCGCAACTTCAAGGACGGGATGCGCGGTGAGGATGGCGATAAGATCGAAGAAGCGAAGCGGGTTGAGGACGAGCCTGAAGAGAAGGACAAGCAGGCCTGAGTCAAGCTCCGTTTGAATAGAAAATAACCCGAAGGGGCCCGCAGCTGCGGGCCTTTTTGTATTTCTCAGCCGCCGATGGTGTTCATGCGGCGGTCGCCGGGCTCGAAGTCGGGACTGTTGATGGTGTGTTTTTCCGGCTTGCCGCACACCGCCTGCTGCAGGAGCTTGCCCAGCTCATGGTCACTGGCTCCGCCACGCAGCGGACTGCGCAGATCAATGCTGAGGTCGGAAAAGAGGCAGGGACGCAGGTGCCCCTCCGGGGTCAGGCGTAGGCGGTTGCAGCTGTCACAGAAATGCTCGGAAATCGCCGAGATAAAGCCGATGCGGCCGCGAGCCCCCGGCAGCTGGTAGGTACGGGCCGGGCCACTGCCGCTGGAGGCGACCTCTTCGAGCGGCCCGAGCAGTTCGACATGGCGGCGGATTTCACCGGTGGGTACGCGGCTTTCGGCCGGATAGTCGAGGCCGCCGCTGACCGGCATGAATTCGATGAAGCGGATGTCGCAGTTCCGTTTCAGGGTGAGGCGGGCAAAGTCGGCGATCTCGTCGACGTTGAACCCGGCCAGCGGGACCATGTTGACCTTGATCGGGGTCAGGCCGACCTGTTCGGCAGCATCGAGGCCGGCAAAGACCTGGTCGAGGCCGTCGCGACGGCACATCTCACGAAAGCGTTCGGCGCGCAGGGTGTCGAGGCTGACATTGATGCGATCGAGACCTGCCTGCTTGAGCTGCCGGGCCTGTTCGGCGAGCAGCAGACCGTTGGTGGTCAGGGAGAGTTCGGGGCGCGGCGAGATCTGCGCCAGGCGGGCGATAAAATCGGCGAGGCCGCGGCGCACCAGCGGTTCACCGCCGGTGATACGGATGCGGCGGATGCCCTCCGCGATCGCCACCTGCGCGATCCGCTGAAGTTCCTCGTAGCTGAGAATCTCGTCGTGACGGCAGGCCGGCACCCCTTCTTCCGGCATGCAGTAGCGGCAGCGCAGGTTGCAGCGGTCGGTGACCGAGAGACGCAGATAATCGATGGTACGTCCGAATGAGTCTTTCACGTGGTTCGGTAATCTCCTTAAGTAGTTAAAATACCATCTTTATCACTCGGGAAGCAACGGCTTGTCGCCGCTTGCCGGGTAGGGAAGAAATGTGTCACCATGATTGTAGTGTTTAAAGATAGAAGTGGAGTAAACCTATGAGTAAAGCCATTGGCCTGATTTCCGGCGGACTCGACAGCTCGCTGGCCGCACTGACCCTCAAACGGCAGGGGGTTGAGGTGACCGGCATCAGCTTTGTGACCCCTTTTTTTGGAGCCGACAAGGCACGCAAGGCGGCCGCGCAGATGGAGATCCCGCTGATTGTTCGAGATATCTCGGAGATTCACCTCGAGATGCTCAAGAACCCGGTCTACGGTTACGGCAAGAATATGAACCCCTGCATCGACTGCCACGCCATGATGTTTCGTCTGGCCGGGGAGGTGATGCAGCAGGAAGGGTTCGACTTCCTCTTTTCGGGGGAGGTTCTCGGTCAGCGGCCGATGAGCCAGAACATGACCGCTTTGCATACGGTGTCGAAACATTCGGGGCTTAAAGGGCGTATTCTGCGCCCCTTGAGCGCCAAGCTGCTGCCGATCACGCCGATGGAAGAGGAGGGGCTGGTCGACCGAGAGCGTCTGCTCGATATCCAGGGGCGCTCGCGCAAACCACAGGAGGCGTTGGCCGTGGAGTGGGGCCTTAAGGAATATCCCTCCTCGGGAGGAGGCTGCCTGCTGACCGAAAAGTCGTTTGCGGGGCGCCTGCGCGATCTTCTCGAAAAAAATCCGTCTGCCACGGTGGTCGATGTTGAACTTTTGAAGGTTGGTCGGCAATTTCGTCTCACGCCGACGGTCAAGCTGGCGATGGGGCGCAACCAGTCGGATAACGAACGGATCAAGAAGCTGCAACGCCCTGCAGATGTTCTGTTGCGCTCTGCCCACTTCAGCGGTCCGCTGGGGCTGGTCAGCGGGGAGTTTACGGAGCAGGAAATGTTCCAGGCCGCGGCACTGGTCGCCTCTTACGGCAAGGGGAAGGGTGAAGACGAACTCGAGGTCCTGGCCATCCAGCAAGATGAGACCAAGGCGTTGACGGTTAAGCCACTCCCCCGTGAGGAGGCCGAGCAGTACAAGGTCGACTAGCCTCACCACGCATAGTGAAACCCAAAAGCCCCCGGCAAAAGCCGGGGGCTTTTTTATTATTCTCTGTTACAGGGGGGGTATTTCCCGTCACGGAGACGATGTGTTCGTTGTTACGAACTCGCACGTTGGTGGTTCTGTGCGTGCCGGACGCTGTTGCACGAACCAGCAAAAAGTAACCTCAGGTTGTAGTTTTTTATAATAATATCCTGCTAAGATAAGAGCTTGTTTTTAACTCAGCTTCTCAGGAGGGCCCAATGAAGATTTTACGTGTGAGCAACCTGCTTTTGATCTGCCTGCTTGCAGGGGCGGTATGGACAACGGCGCTGGTGGCCGAAGAGGAGCCGGCGCGCCAGGACGTACTTTACATGCTCGATTGCGACAAGGACTGTCATTGTAACAGTGTCAGCACCGAGCCGGGTGCCATTCCATGTGGTAAGCCGATGAAGTGGCATCATGTGGTGAAGGTGGTCGGTGACGAGGCGTTGCTGTGCAGTGGTGACGAAGGATGTCATTGTACTATCGATCCCGACGATGACAGCAAGTGCAGCTGTGGCAAACCGGTCAAGCGCGTGTCGCTGAAGGGGCAGGGGATTTACTTCTGCAACTGCGCCGGGTCATGCACCTGCAACACGCTTGCACCAGAGCCGGGGCCGTGCCGTTGTGGCATGAAGCTCAAGAAGGTCGACTAGCGGGAAAGGACGGAACGATGAGCACGACGTGGCAGACCCTTGTAGCCGTACTCCTGTTTACCGCGGTTGCGGTCAATGTATGGGCAGAAACTCCGGAATTTACCGCACCGGACGAAAAGGCGCGCTGCGTGGTGTGTGGCATGTTTGTCGCCCCTTACCCCGCCTGGCTGGCCGCGGTGGTGCTGGAGGGGCAGCCGACGCTCTACTTTGATGGTCCCAAGGACATGTTCAAGTACCTCGATGCCCGCATCGATTATCATCCCGGGATGGATCTCCCCGAGATCAGCGCGGTGATCGTCACCGAGTACTATACGCAGCAACCCGTCGCCGCCGAGGAGGTTTTCTTTGTCTCCGGAAGCGATGTGCTCGGGCCGATGGGGCACGAGCTGGTGCCGGTGGCCGGGGAGCAGCCCCTGGAAACCTTTCTGCAGGATCACGGTGGTGGGCTGGTGTTGGTCTATCATGAGCATAAACTCGAGGAAGTGCGCGACTGATGCTGTTGTACCAGCGTTTTCTGATGACGGTTGTGGGGTTGCTTGCCGCGATCGTGGCGTTGCTGTGGTGGGCTGAGGTCCAGCAACGAACGGCCGAGGTGAACCTGCAGCCGCTGCGGGGTGAACTGGTGCGGCGCCTCACCCTGACTGACCTGGCGCTATGGAGCGAGGCGCGTTACACAAGACATCCGAGCCAGGCCGACCTGTTTACTCCCTTCCAGGAGTTTCCGGGGTCGCTGGAGCATTTCCCGGCCGGTTCGCTGATCGCCCCGCCTCCACGCAGGGCGAAGACAACGCTCGAGGTACGTAGAGAGGATTCGACGCGATGATTCTTCGGCAACTTAAAATTCTCGAGCATGCCCTCTCGTGTCTGCGCCGCCGCTGGGGGAAGAGCCTCGCCATTATTCTGGTGTTTGCGTTTACCGTTGCGGTACTCGCCTCGGTGCTGTTTTTGACCCATGCCCTGCGCAGCGAAGCGACACGTCTGCTGGAGGATGCCCCGGACCTTGTCGTGCAAAGGCTGAGTGCCGGCCGTCACGACCTGATCCCGGAGCACTACCGGGAGCAGATCGAGGCCATGCCCGGGGTCAAAACGGTGCAGGCGAGGGCCTGGGGGTATTACTACGACAACCTGACCAAGGCCAACTTTACCATGATGGGGGTCGACGCGACGGCGCCACTCGCATGGCCGCTGCTCGTAGGGGAGATGCCGCAGGCGGACGACGAATGTGCCGTCGGTTCAGGGGTGGCAAGAGTGCGGGGGCTGGGGGTCGACGATTATCTGATGATGATCGATGCCGGTGGGCTCGGTGTCAGCTACCGGGTGACGGGGGTTTTCCAGCCCGAATCGGATCTGCTGGCCAACGACCTGGTGCTGATGTCCACGGCTGAAACGCGACGTTTCTTTGCCCTGCCGGAGGGGTTCGCCACCGACCTGGCGGTGACGGTCTACAACCCGCGGGAGATTGATACGCTGGCGCGAAAGATCAAACGCGATTTCCCTGATTCGAGGCCGATTACCCATGGAGAAATTCGGCGCACCTACGATGCCGTGTTTAACTGGCGCGGTGGAATGCTGCTGATCGTGTTTGCAGCCGCGCTGGTCGCTTTCTGCGTGTTGGCGTGGGACAAGGCGACCGGTTTGAGCGCCGAGGAACGCCGGGAAATCGGTATCCTCAAGGCGATCGGCTGGGATACCAGCGATGTCCTGTTGCTCAAGTTCTGGGAGGGGGTGGCGATTGCTGTCAGCGGTTTGCTGCTCGGTATCCTTGCCGCATTGGCGCATGTTTTTCTCCTCGGGGCGCCGGTGCTGGTCGCCGTCATCCGTGGCTGGTCGATCCTGTTCCCCCCTTTCGAGCTGGTACCATACATCGATCTCTACCAGATTTTCGTTCTTGGCTTCATGACCGTGGTTCCCTACGTGGCGAGCACGGTCATCCCTACGTGGCGTGCTGCGAGTGCCGAGCCGGACAGCGTGATGCGGATGTAGGCGGATGAATTCATTTATTTACTGCGAAAAGTTGAGCAAGACCTACCACAGCGGACAGGCTGACGCGTTTAACGCCCTGCTGAACGTCGAGCTGACGATTGATGAGGGCGAGATCGTAGTCTTCAAGGGTCCGAGCGGTTCGGGGAAAACCACGCTGCTGAGCCTGATCGGCTGCATGAACCGTCCTTCCAGCGGAAGAGTCGTGGTCGAGGGGCGCGAGGTGTCACGCTTATCGGAGCGGTTCCTGACCCAGGTGCGACGGCAGCTGTTCGGTTTCGTTTTCCAGCAGTACAATCTGTTGAAAGACCTGTCGGTGCTGGAAAACGTTGTGCTGCCGCTCTATCCTGAAGCGATCGGTTTCGGGCAGATGCGACAACGGGCAGAAGAGGTGCTGGAACGGCTCTCGCTGTCGGGCAAGGTCGATACCAAAATCCAGCGGCTCTCCGGAGGAGAACAGCAGCGGGTCGCGATCGCCAGGGCGATGATCAACCGACCTAAAATCCTCATCGCCGACGAACAGACGGCCCATCTCGACAGCAGCCTGGCGGAATATTTCCTGACGATCATGGCGGACCTCAACCGCCAGGGGACGACCATCCTCATGGCCAGCCATGATCCACAGGTCTACGAACATCCGCTGGCGCAGCGGGTCGTCTCGATGAGCGACGGAGCCGTCATCGCGGACGATAGCCGATGATCCTGCATCCGGCTATCCTGGCGTTGCTGCTCGGCAGTCTGCTGGTCTGTCTGCTGCTGGCGAAAGCCGTGTATGTCGGTTGGAAGGTGATGCGTAACTGGCGACCCTCCTCGCTGGACGAACAGCAACTTCTGCTCGAACGCGACACCGAGCTGGTTTCGACCCTCGCCCATCACGCGCTGCTGATCACCATGTTCAGTCTCCCCCTGTTCGTGTTTACTGCCGACGATATTCATGGTCTGTTCATCGGGGCGATGTGTGCCACCGGGACCTTGAATGCCGCTCCGTATGGCTGGCAGGCGCTGTTGATCAAGGTCTGGATATTCTTCCTCGGCGGACTCTGGATCATTGTCAATTATTACGATCGTCGAGTCGAGACTTCGCCACTGATGCATGCCAGGTTTATCGCTCTTTTCGGGCTGCTTCCCTTGGCGCTGCTCGATCTGCTGCTGAGCTATGCGTTTTTCAGCGGCTTGCGCCCCAAGGTGATCACCTCCTGCTGCGGCACCCTGTTCGGCAGCACCGCCGATAACCTCGGCGCCGAACTGGCGGGTCTGCCGGTGGTGTCGAGTATGACGCTGTTCTTTTTAGTGCTTGCTGCCTATCTGCTGGTGCTGCTTGCCAACCTCCGCTACGCGCAGGAGTTGCTGCGCTACCTGGCTGGAGTGCTGGCGGGGGTCTTTTTCCTGGTGGGGGTGGTGGCGGTTCTTTCATTTCTGTCGCTGTACATCTATCAACTGCCGACCCATCATTGCCCGTTCGATATGCTCCAGGGGAGTTGTGACTACATCGGCTATCCGCTGTATATGGGGCTTTTCGGGACCACCCTGTGCGGGCTGGTTATCGGTCTGCTGCAGCTGGTCAGCAGACTGCCCGGGATGTCGATGGTGTTGGCGACGATGCGCTATTGGGTGGTGGCGGCGCTGATTTTTTTACTTTTGTTCTGCACGGTGGCGTTCTGGCCGATGCTGTTCGGGCCGTTGAAGCTTCTCGGGTGAGTTGGAGGAGCGGTTTGGGGTAGCACGGCTGAAAAGGAAGGGTAGAGATTGATCAGCGTCCCTGTCGTATGACAGGGACGCTGCTGTTTTAACGGGTGGTGAATGAACGGATACTACTTTCAACGACACCGCCGTGACCGTCGTCGGTGCGAATTTTCCAGTAGTAGGTGGTGCCCGGGGTCAGGGTCCTGAGGGTGTAGGAGCTGTTGGTGTTCGGAAAAAGCAGGGAACTATCGTCGCCGCTGCCGCCACTGCAGGCGCTGGCGAAGTAGAGAATAGCGGCCGCCAGAGCAAGCAGCAGCGCTCCGCGGCGACGGCGGAGGGCAACGCTGCACAGAAGCAGGCCGCTGCCGGCAATCAGCAGGGTGCCGGTCGGTAGGCGCGAGGCAACAACCAGGCTGAATTCGTCGAAGAACAGACTGTTGTCTGACCAGACCAGTTGCTGGGTGAGAAGGTCCCCGTCCGGGTCGTCGTCCTGTTGCCAGGTGAAGGTGGCCGAGGTCGCCGATACGCTGGCTCTATTGTCGGGTGAGATGAGCAGCGGAATGGGTGGTAACGAATTGCCCTGTCCCTGGAGGGTCACGGTCTGGATGGGGTGGCGCGGGTCGTCGCTATGGATCACCAGTTGATTGCTGAAGCTGGCGAAGGTGTCGGGGGAAAAGCTCAGCGCCAGGGTACACGAGGCATCGATGGCCAGGGAGGCCGGGCAATCGTTGCCCACCAGCGCAAACGGGGGCGTAATCGACGCGGTCTGAATTGAATTCAGGTTGAGTGTGGCGCCACCATTGTTCTTCAAGGTCAGATCGAGGGGCGTGGTTGTTTCCGGTGGAATATTGCCGAAATCGACGGTGGCATCGTTTTCCGGGCCCCCTGGGGTGTGCAGGGCGAGGTGTGGCAGGTCACTCAGGCGCAGGTAGGCGGCATCGACGTTGAGCAGGCCGTAGCCGTAGGTGTCGTCGGCGCCGA
>PKUI01000022.1 GCA_002869605.1 Desulfuromonas sp.
CAGTATCCGGGAGATTTCCAGTTTTGGGAAAGCCAAAATTTGTTAGATAAAGATTATTACTACCCAGTTGAAATCAATCCGATTCTCAAACTTCTGATACCTTTTGTTGTTAATAGAGTATTTATAAAAATGAGTAAGAAAATAGGTTATTTGTCTTAATAAAGAGTTCAGTTCATGCGTTGGAATAAGACGCAGAATTTTGCCCCGATAATATGGGCACTTCCACCTAGTCAAGAGGTGTTTATCACCGCGATCCAAAGGCCCTTACAAGATTTAACGCTGCATATACGGGTGGCTGCAGTCGATGTTAAGCTCATGAGGATGATTATGCGCAATTTTATTCGAGTGAACGTGGTGCTGTTACTTACTTTACTACTGTCCGGCCAGGTGGCCCTGGCCGATGATGCCCCGAATCAGGTTGCGACGTTGATGCAGCAGCAGGTCGACGCCGTGGCGGCCAATGATCGTGCGGCGTTTATCCATAACGGCAACCGGGCGTTTCGCGAGATGATGGACGAATGGACCTTCGACAGTATCGTCATGCAGCACAAAAGGCGGCTTGCCAAAGGCTATCAGCTCGAGTATCTCGGACCGATTAAGCGTCTCGGTATGGATGAGTACGTATGGCGGGTACGGCCGAACGATTACAAGTACCAGTGGATTGGTCGTTTGAGCGTGGCCAACGGCAAGGTGGTTGGATTTATGCTCGATTAGGGTGGTGCTCTATTTTGTGCAAAGGAGAATCGTGATGCGAGTTCTGTTGCTGCTTCTGCTGCTGAGCCTGCCGCTTCAGGCGCAGGCTGCTATCTACAAGTGGGTCGATGCGAACGGGGTTGTGACCTTCAAGGATACGCCACCTCCACAGGGTGTCCGTTCCGAGCGCATCGAGACCAATCCGAGCTTTGACGGTTCTGAACAACAGGATAGCACTGCCTCTTCAACGCTTGAGGCTGCCGAGCCTGCCGATGCCCTGCAGGGAAGCGAGCCGCTCACCCCGGCCGAGCCGGACGATTTCTTCCAGGAGGACGAGACGGATACGTCGGCCGTGGCGGATGATTTCCTGCAGGAGAGTGAGCCTGATGATCTCTTGCAGGAAAGCGAGCCGGTCACGTCGGCTGTTCCTGCCCCCCAGACTGTTCTGCCGGAGAGCTTTCCCAGGGTCGAGCTTTATGTCACCAGCGGCTGCCCGGCGTGCCGGCAGGCCAAGGCCTACCTGCGCAGCATGAAGGTTCCCTTCATGGAGTATGATGTCAAAAAAAGCAGCCGTGCCGCAAAGAAGCACGCACAGCTCAATCCCAGCCTCGGAGTGCCAGTGGCTGTGATCGGCGGCAACAAGATTCTTGGATTCAATCAGGGTGCTTATGAACAGGCACTCGGCATTAACCGCTGAACAGTCTCCAGGATTACCACAGGGCCTCGGTAAGCAAATCTTCGAGGCCCTGTTGGTGGCTGCCCTCCCAGTAGATCTTTCCACAACCGGAACACTGCATGAAGTCATTGTAATAACGTATGGTTAGCGGTTGGAGTTGATCCAGGATCGTGCTTTTCGAGACCCGCTGCAGGGCCGCGTTGCAGTGCATGCAGCGGCTGAACGGGCGAAGTTGTTCCCGCAGGCCGAACAGGCGGACGACCTCGCGCAGCTGCGTGCGCGGCTTTTCGGCGCGCACCAGGTGCCCGTAGTCGATGCAGCCATGGCGGAGCAGGGCACGGTCGCGGGTGAGCAGGACGCGTCCCTGTGCGGCGGCGAGACGGGCCAGTTCAGTGTCGCTCAGGTCCGGGTCGTAGAAGGTGTCGCAGCCGACCAGCCGCAGCAGCTTGCCCAGCCGGGCGACGTTGACATCGACCAGGAAACGGAGCTCCGTCAGCGGCACGGGGCGGAGCATGGAGGGCTGCAGAACGTTCCGGGGGGTTGCTAGGGCTTCGACATGGATCGTTTCGCCGTCGGCGACGCGGTGGTCGAAGCCGACCTCGTGGCCGTTGACCCGCAGCCTGCCGATCTCGGTGTGCGGAACTCCGAGCGATTCGATTACGTCCTTGAGCGAGGCCTGGCGGTAGATGGTCTGCTCGAAGGTTGGCAGGCGCCGGTCGCGGGCGAGCAGAAACTGCAGCGGCTCTGCGATGGTGATTTCAAGCGTGATCTGCTGTGTTGCTCTAGGTGGCGCGGCCATGCTGCCCTGTGCCGGTTATTCGCGGTAGTAATAAGGGGTGTAAGGGAAGGGGGCGTAACCCGGGTCGTAGGGGTTTTCATGCCCGGCGGGTTGTGGCGGACGCTGGTAGAACGGGGTGTTCAGGTCCTGTCCCGGCACCAGCCCGCGGCGAAACGGTTCCTCCCACAGGTGCACCTCGTGCATCAGCAGCAGCGGGTAGGTATAGTCGCGTCCGATCAGTGCCACGGTCTCGCTGCCGGCAACGGTGCCGGTGAGGGTGACCAGTAGTCCGGCGTCGAAGGGGAGGTTGCGCTGATCGGCGGTGCGGACGAGAAAGCGCTCGCCGCTGTCGTCGAAGTCGAGCGGTTCGCCGCTGCCGTCAAGCGTGTAGGCCAACACCTCGAGGGTGGTGGTAGCCTCGTCCTCTTTGACCGAGAGGATCAGCCCGCCGACCAGTAGCCGCTCGCCGAGGTGTTCTTCGGGCGCGGCGTAGAGTGCGCTGAAAGGGGTGTCGCTGTTGACCTCGGCGCGCCCCTCACTGGATATGACGTGCATGCAGCCGCTGGTCCCGAAGAGGATGGCGCCGGTAAACAGAGCAAGAAGGCAACTTTTCATACCCGATCTCCTTTGTGTTGTTCCCATTCTAACGGCTGCTGCGGTCGAATCAAAGGGCTATTTTGCCTGCTTAGCGATTGACGCCACCGGCTGCATTTGTTAATTTCGCGGGACTCAAATCCATTTAAATCAGGAATACAATCCATGTCCAAACAGGCCAAATTGAACATCGACGAAGAGCGCTGTAAGGGGTGTGCGTTGTGCACCACGGTGTGCCCCCGGAATCTGGTCAAACTGAGTGACACCATGAACAAGCTCGGTTTCCTCCCTGCCAACATCTCGGACAAGGATCTCGAGTCCTGTACTTCGTGCGCCTTGTGCGCGCAGATGTGTCCCGATGTCGCGATTTCCGTCTACCGCGAAGTCAAGGAGAAGGCATGAGCGAGAAGTTACTGGTCAGCGGCAACGTGGCCGTGGCGATGGGGGCGATTGCAGCCGGTTGCAAGTACTATTTCGGCTATCCGATCACTCCGCAGAGTGAAATCCCCGAGTACATGTCGCGCGAGCTCCCAAAAAACGGTGGCGTGTTCCTGCAGGCCGAGAGCGAGATCGCCTCGATTAACATGCTGCTCGGCGCGAGCGCATGTGGACAGAGAGCCATGACCTCCTCGAGCAGTCCCGGCATCTCCCTCAAGCAGGAGGGGATCTCCTACATGGCCGGCAGCGAGCTCCCGGGACTGATCGTGAATATCTGCCGCTCCGGCCCCGGTCTGGGGGGGATCGATGCCTCGCAGGCCGATTACTTTCAGTCGGTGAAGACCGGCGGCCACGGCGGTTACCGCGTGATCGTGGTGGCGCCCGACTCGGTGCAGGAGATGTACGACCTGGCGATGCTCGCCTTCGATCTCTCCGACACCTACCGCACCCCGGCGTTGTTGCTCGCCGACTCGGTAATTGGCCAGATGAAGGAGGCGCTCGAACCGAAAACGCGCCCTGAGATCGAACTGCCGGCCAAGGAATGGGCGGTAACCGGCAAACAGGGGCGCGACGACCAGCGTATCGTCAAGTCGCTGTACCTCGGCGAGGGGGAACTGGAACAGCACAACTGGAAGCTCTACAACCGCTACCAGGAGTTGTGCGGCAATGAGCAACGCTACGAGGGGCAACACCTTGAGGACGCCGAGTTGATCATCACTGCCTACGGCAGCAGCGCGCGCATCGCCAAGAGTGCACTGCGCATGGCGCGCGAGGCGGGGCTCAAGGTCGGCCTGCTGCGACCGATCACGCTCTACCCGTTCCCGGAGAAGGGCTTCAAGGAGGCGACCGCACACTGCAAGCAGGTGCTGTGCGTCGAGCTGAGCACCGGCCAGATGGTCGAGGATGTGCGCCTCTCGGTCTGTGAGGGGACACAGGTCGATTTCTATGGCCGCCCGCCCGGAACCGGTTCGCTGCCGACTCCGGAGGAACTGTTCGAGCAGATCCGCAAACGTATAGGAGGTGACGCATGAGTGGCGCGATGAAACCGGTATTCAGTTATCCCGAGTCGCTCAAGGACGTGCAGACACACTTCTGCCCGGGTTGCCAGCACGGCCTGATTCATCGCTTGGTGGCCGAATCCCTGGATAAGTACGGTGTGAAGCAGGAGACCATCGGCGTCGCCTCGGTCGGCTGCAGCGTGTTCCTGTACGGCTACTTCGACATCGACGTGGTCGAGGCGCCGCACGGCCGTGCACCGGCGGTGGCGACCGGCGTCAAGCGCGCACGCCCCGACAACATCGTCTTTACCTACCAGGGGGATGGCGACCTCGCGGCCATCGGTACCAGCGAGATCATCCACGCCGCCAACCGCGGCGAGGGGATGACGGTGATCTTCGTCAACAACACCACCTACGGCATGACCGGTGGACAAATGGCGCCGACCACCCTGCCGGGGCAGCGTACCGTGACCACCACCGAGGGGCGCAACACCGCCACCGACGGCTACCCGATCCGCATGGCCGAGGTGATTTCCCAACTCGACGGCGCGGCCTACTCGGTGCGCGTGGCGGTCAACAATCCGAAGAACATCCGCGAAGCCGGCAAGGCGATCGATAAGGCCTTTGGCCTGCAGGTCGAAAAGGGAAAGTTCGGCTTCGTCGAGGTGCTCTCGGCCTGTCCTACCAACTGGGGCATGAACCCGCTGCAGGCCAACGAGCGCGTCGGTGAGGAGATGATCCCGTATTTCCAACTCGGTACGTTCAAAGATAGCGAGGCGTGAGACAAGCGATGGATTATAACGTGTATATGACCGGTTTCGGTGGCCAGGGGATCATGTTGATCGGCAACCTGCTCGCCTACGCGGGAATCCGCGAAGGCAAAAACGTCAGCTATTATCCCTCCTACGGGGTCGAGAAGCGCGGCGGCGCCGCCAACTGTACCATTAATGTCTCCGACCAGCCGGTCGGCTCGCCGGTAGTCGGGCACCCGGCTGCGGCGTTAATCCTCAACCAGGGCTCCTACGATCTGTATCTCGATCGCGTACAGAGCGGCGGTTTCTGCCTGCTCAACAGTTCGCTGATCGAGGAGAAGGCGGATGCGCGCAGCGATCTGAACTACCTGCGGTTGCCGCTCAACGAGATGGCCCTCAAACTCGGCGACGCGCGGTTGGTGAACATGATCTCCATCGGCGCCTACGCGCAGCAGAGCGGGGCGGTCGGCCTGCAGACCCTCAAGGACGCGCTCAAGGACGTGCTGCCGGAGCGCAATCACCGCTTCATCCCACTCAACGAGCAGGCGCTCGATCTCGGTGCCGCCTCGCTGAACGCGTAACCGGGGCGTCATGGGAAAAACTCGGGTAGCATTCATCAAGCTTAAAAAGCCGGAGAAGGCCCGGCACCTGTGCGAGCTGGCGGAGCGGTTCTTCGAGCAGGGCGAACGCGTGCTGATCACGGTCAACGACGAGAACCAGGGCGTGACCCTCGATCGTTTCATGTGGACCTGGAAGAAGGGCTCTTTTTTGCCGCACTGCCTCGATAACGGCGCGGTCGACTGCATGGATGAGCCGGTGGCGATCGTCAGCGACGAGCATAACCCCAACGGCGCTTCGGTGCTGGTGATGGGTAAACCGTGCAGCACGGCATTCGTCAGGCAGTTCAGAACGGTCTACGATTTCGCCGAGCTCTATGACGACGCGCTGGCCGCGGATTCGCGCCAGCGGTTCGCAACCTTCCGCGAGGCCGGGTTCGATGTCGGAATGTATCAATAACGGCGGCCCGGCAAGCCGCATCACCATCTCCCATCCCCCTCAGTTGGAACAGACCCTCACGCTCGACGATGCGGCACATGCGGCGCTTGCCGCCTGGCAGGTGCGGCCCGGCGAGATTGTGACCCTGTGCGGACCGCAGAACGATTACTACCGCGCCCGCCTGACGCCTGCGAGCGAGGGGCAGTTTGATGCCGTGCCGTTCGAGCAGCTGTCATCCCCGGTCGAGAGCGAGCTGTACCTCACCGTCGTTCAGGCGCTGCCGCAGCGCGAGCGCTTCGAGCTGGTGCTGCAGAAGTTGACCGAGCTCGGCGTGGCACGCATCGTCCCGTGCGTCACCGAGCATTCCATCACCCTCGATGAGCGGGACGCGGGGCAGAAGAAGTCGCACCGCTGGCCCGACGTGCTGCTGCGCGCCTCCCGCCAGTGCCGGCGTGTCGAACTCCCCGAGCTCTACCCGGTGCTGGAGCGGGAGGCGATGCTCGAGGCGGTTGCCGACTGCGACCTGCGCTTGCTGCTCAAGGAGGGGGCGTCCCCGTGGCGCCTCAGCGAGATCGTGCAGCGGGAAAGAGCGCAACGGGTTGCGTTGCTGGTCGGGCCGGAAGGGGGCTTCGGCGATGAAGAATTCGAATATTTCAGCGCGGCCGGGTTTGTGCCGGTGTCGCTCGGTCCGCGCATCCTGCGTACCGAGACGGCGGCGATCGTCGGCGCGGCGCTGCTACAGTACGCTTACGGAGATTTAGGCTGACATGAGCGATCCTTCACATAACCTCGAGCGCTTCCGCGTCGTGCTGGTTGAACCGCAGGGAGACCGTAACATCGGCTCGGTAGCGCGTGCGATGATGAATTTCGGCTTCTCCTCGCTGTATCTGGTCAATCCGCAGATCGACCATCTCGGCGAGGAGGCCCGCAAGATGGCGGTGCGTGCAGCGCCGCTACTGGAGCGGGCGATCGTCTGCGAGAGCCTCGATGCCGCACTAGACGGCTGCAAGCTGGCGGTCGCCACCACGCGCCGTTTCGGCAAGTACCGTGAGGACTTCATCGGCCCGGATCAGCTCGCCGCGTCGCTGGCGCCGGCCGGCAATGAACCGGTGGCACTGGTTTTCGGGCGCGAGGACAAGGGGCTGTTGACCAGCGAACTCGATCTGTGTCAGATCCTGTTGACTATTCCGACCCGCGATGAGCTGCCGTCGATGAACCTCGCCTCGTCGGTGGTGCTCTGCGTGCACGCCCTGGCGCGCGATCTGGCTGTATCGACCGTCGAAGTTCCCGAGGGGGACCCGCTGGCGAACATTGAGGAGCTCGAAAACATGTTCGCCCACATGCGCAGCACCCTGACCGAGATCGAGTATCTCGACACGCAGAACCCCGACCACATCCTGCGTGCTTTCCGCCGCCTGTTCGGGCGTACCTCCCTCGATCAGCGCGAGGTGAAGATCCTGCAGGGGCTCTGGAGCCGCATCGACTGGCTGGAAGGGGAGCGCAGGCGTCTCCAGAACGCCTGTGACGGGAAGGACGCGTAGATGGAACCGTACCGCACCATTGAACTGAGTAACGGTCTGCAGCTCGAGCTGCGCGATCAGAGTAACCGTTATTTCGGCGACTATCACCGTATTCGCATCGAGGTCAGCTGTGACATCCCGCTGCGCAGCGAGTTTTTCGGCAACCGCGACGACCACCCGCAGTTGCTGCAGGCACGCCGCCTGTACGGCGACAGCCTCCGTTTCGAGCGCTCCCTGGAGCGCATGGGGGTTGCCGGGGCCGATGTCGAGCGGGTGCGCGAGGAGCTGGTCGAAAACTTCCTCAACAGCTCGGCCACCTACCTTGAACACGCCGAGTTTATTGCCCGCTACGTGTCACGCCAGTTGCAGAAGCGCAGCGGCGGGGGCATCACGTTGCCGCGATGAGCTATGAGCTGCGCATCGACGCGCTCGCCTTCGGCGGTCGCGGGGTTGGACGCCACCAGGGTAAGGCGGTGTTTGTGCCGTACACCGCCCCGGGTGACCTGATCCGCTGCCGCAGTGTACGCGAGCATAAACGCTACAATGAAGGGGTGCTGGTCGAGTTGCTCATGCCTGGAGCGGGGAGGGTGACGCCCCGCTGTGAGCTGTTCGGCCGTTGCGGCGGCTGCCAATGGCAGCACCTCGACTACCCACGCCAGCTTGAGGCCAAGCGTCAGCTGCATCTGGAACAGCTGCAACGCACTTGCGGGGTCGCCTCCGAGCAGGTGCTGGCGACGCTGGCCGCTGACCCCGCGTGGTTTTACCGCTCGCGGGCACAGTTCAAGTGTTATCAGGCTAAAGATGGCTTCGTGCTCGGCTTTTACCGCAGCGGCAGTCACTTCGTCATCGACCTCGAACAGTGCCCGGTCTGTCACCCGCGCATCAACGCGCTGCTCCCGGCGCTCAAACAGACCCTCGCGGCGAGTGTCGAACCGCAGCGCATCCCGCAGGTTGACGTAGCGACCGGTGACGATGGGCGCCTGCGGGTGGTCGTGCACTACATAGGACGCCAGCGTGAACGGCTGATCGCCCAGCTCGAAGCATTCGCTGACGAGCACGCGGTTTCGGTACTGCTGCAGAGCGGCCGCAAGGAGAGCCTCGTCTGTCTCGCCGGCGAGCCGCTGCTCGATGTTGAGCCACTGCCCGGTCTGCCGCTTGCCTACGCTGCCGGTGGCTTCGCCCAGGTGCACCTGGCACAGAATCGCGCTCTGGTCGGCAAGCTTTGCGCTGACGTCGGTACACTGCCGGGACGGATCCTCGACCTGTTCTGCGGCATGGGTAACTTCACCCTGCCGCTTGCCCGTCACGGCGCAGCGATCGTCGGCCTTGAAGGGTACCGGCCGTCTATTCTGCGTGCTCGCGAGAACGCACAGCGTCACGGGCTCGATGTCACCTTCGAGGTGGCCGACTGTGAGGGCGATCTCGAAGGTTTCTGGGGTGATGTCGGCTTCGACTGCGTCGTCCTCGATCCGCCCCGCTCGGGAGCCCAGACCGCCTGCAGGCTCCTGGCCCGGAGAAGGCCGCCGCGCATCGTCTATGTTTCCTGTGATTCCGCAACCTTGGCGCGCGACCTTAAGGTCCTTTTGGGACACGGCTATCGTATCGAAGCGTCTACTCCGATCGATATGTTTCCGCAGACCTCGCACATCGAGAGCGTGACACTTCTTACTTTGAGTTGACCCTTAAATCCGTTATCGTGACATGGTATGATTTCGCGACTGAACGCTAAATTCAAACTTTCTGTCCTGCTCCCCTGGGTGCTGTTTGCAGCCTGGGCCGTCATTGTGCTATGGGCCTCGCTCGACGCACGTCCCTTCAGACCCTTGGTGCGGCTGATGGCATGGGACAAGTTGCAACATGCCTCCGCCTACGCGCTGCTGACCTTTTTCTGTGGCCTTGCCCTGCGCACCCTGATGCGTCGTCCGTTCTGGTGCTGGTGGGCAGCCTGCCTGTTCAGCGTCGGCTACGGCGCAGTCGTCGAACTGCTGCAGCACACCATGACCCGTAACCGGCGTGGCGACCCCCTCGACCTGCTCGCCGATCTGCTCGGCAGCCTGGTGGTGGTCGCGGTGATCATCCCCTTCGAGATCAGGTCCCGCCGCTGATGCCTTTCTGTCGGCCGATCTCGCGACAGCAGCTGCTCTCCACCCTCGGGCGGGCGCAGGTCGTGACGGTCAACCAGCGCCTCGCCCGTGCCCTGCGCGACGCCTACGCCGATGCGCAGCTCGCCGCTGACGTCGCCGCCTGGCGCCAGCCGTCGATTACCTCCTGGGATCACTGGCAGGAGGGGCTGCTGGAGTTGCTCGCCGAGGACGATCGCCTGCTGAGCGACGTGCAGGAGCTGCAGCTGTGGCAACAGGTCGTCTCTGAAGGGCTCACCCCGGAGCTACGCCTGCGTCTTCAGGTGCCTGCTACCGCGCGCATGGCCCGTGAGGCGCACCACCTGCTGACCTGTTACGATGTCGATTTCCCTCCCCATGCCGCAAGTGAAGATCACCGTATGTTCCTCACCTGGCGCAAGGCTTATCAACAGAGCCTTGCCTCCCTCGAGGCGCTTGAACGCTCACAGCTGTCGAAGCTGCTGTTTGACGCTTTCGTGCGGGGAGCATTGCAGCCGCCCGAGCAGCTGGTCATTGCCGGTTTCGACGACTTGCGTCCCGATCAGAGGGCGCTGCTTGAAGGCCTCGCCGACCTCGGAACGTCGCTACACAGCTGGGTGGGTGAGAACGGGGGCAGCGCCAGACAAACCCTGGTTGCGGCCGATGATCCCGCTGACGAGGTGCGCCTCTGTGCCCGTTGGGCCCGCGCAAGGTTGGAGCAGGGGGCGGTGAAGGTCGGTATCGTGCTGTGTGAACCGCAGTACTACCGCACCACGTTATACGAGTCGCTACTCGCCGAACTTGCGCCGCAGGTGCTGCTTGAGGGAGGCCGTGCCGACGGCCTGCTGAGCTTCTCCCTCGGAGATACCCTGGCCGAGGTCGGGGTGGTGGCGGCCGCACTGCAGCTGCTCGTTCTTGGCAACCCCCTCCATTTTAACGACATCAGCTACCTGTTGAGGTCTCCCTGGATCGGCGATCTCTCCGCGGAGGGGGGGGAGCGCATGCGCTTTGAGGCCGACCTGCGCGACAGTGGTGAGCTCTACTGGAGCCCGCGTGCGCTGGCCGGTTTTAAACGCCGCAAGGCTACGCGTCGTGGCAGCCCATCCAACCCCCTAAGCGCGCTGGCCTCTCTGCTGTCGAAGGCGTTGGCGCAGGGCCGCACGCCGCTTCCGGCCAGCGCGTGGGCGTCGGAGTTGCGCGAGTACCTTGGCGCCTGCGGCTGGCCAGGGCAGCGCCCGCTTAACAGTCGCGACTACCAGGCGCGATCCGAGTTCTTCGAGCTTTTCGACGAGCTCGCCACCCTCGACCGTCTCGGACGCAACCTGAGCCGTGGCGAAGCGGTTGCGTTTATCAGCCGTCGCGCCCAGGAACGCTCGTTTCAGATCAAGGAGGCGACCGGTGCGGTGCAGGTGATGGGGCTGCTCGAAGCAACCGGGCTGGAGTTCGAACACCTCTGGGTGCTCGGCCTGCATGACGCGGCCTTTCCGGCAGCGCCGCGTCCGAACCCGTTCATCCCGGTGCCGCTACAACGCGACCAGCGCATGCCCCACGCCGACGCGTCGCGCGAGTTTGAATTTGCCACGCAGGTCGCGTCGCGCCTGTTTTCAGCAGCTCCCGAGGTGATGCTGAGTTATCCCCGGCAGACGGAGGGGAGTGAACGACATGTCAGCCCGCTGGTAGATATCGGCGAGAGTCCATTCGCGGCTTCCGAGAGCTGCGCTCCCGAGGTTATTCTCCGCAAGCAGCGCGCAGCCATGCAACAGCTGTCCGATTGCCAGGCCCCGCCGATCAACTCGAACAAGCCGGTGACCGGCGGCACCGCGCTGCTCAAGGATCAGGCACTCTGCCCGTTTCGAGCCTTTGCACGTCATCGCCTGCGCAGCGAGGAGCTGACGCGCCTCGACATCGGCCTCAACGCCCTGCAGCGTGGCACCCTGGTGCACAGTCTGCTCGAGATCTACTGGAGAGCGGTCGCTGATTCCGCGCGCCTCGAACAACAGACGTTTCTGGAACGGGAAAACAGTCTGCGCGAAGCCGCACGCAAGGCCCTCGCACGCTTCCTCGAGTCGGTTCACGATCTTCCGTCCGACCTGCGTGTTATCGAGGAGGAGCGCCTGGTCGCCCTGGGCCTCGAATGGCTCGCGGTCGAAGATAAACGTGAACCGTTTAGCGTCGAGGAGCTTGAAAAACGCTACGAATGTTCCATTGGGACGCTGGTCATACGCACCCAGATTGATCGCATCGATCGTCTCGCCTCGGGCGAGTCGGTCATCATCGACTACAAGACCGGCAAGCCTGATCCGCTGCAGTGGCTTGAGCAACGGATCGCCGAACCGCAGCTTCCGGTCTACGTTCACAACCTGCCCGCCGCGGAGCTCGCCGCGGTGTTGTTTGCCCAGGTGCGTAGTGGC
>PKUI01000075.1 GCA_002869605.1 Desulfuromonas sp.
AGAATTGCTTCCTTGATGTCGGTTTGGTCGAAGTTGCCTGTCGCGGCCCATTCTGCCGCGTCGCGGTAGACCTGCAGGGTACGGACGATGTGTGGATCCATGTATGACACCATTGAGAACAGGCCACTTAAGGGGTCGTTGGAAACCAGCCCGCCGTAGGCTCCCCCCCGTTCACGGATCTCTCGATGAAGGTATCCGGCGCGAAGCAGACGGGATAAGACCGCCAGGCCTGGGGCTTCGGGGTGGCTGTAGGTGACGGTGCGAAAGACCCTGGCGACATAGGCGACCGGAGCCGAGGTGATCCAGCCGTCGTGGGCCAGAGACGACGGGTAGGATGGGGCACTTGTTGCAGGGTTCAGTGGTGAAAGCGGGAGTTTCTCCAAAAAGTTCTTTAGCTCTGGCTGGATCTTGGCTATGGCGTCTTCTTCTGCACACAGCATCAGGCGCAGGCTGTTGCGGTTGATCAGGGCCGTGACGATCTGTTTCATTTTGCTCACAAGCGGTTCAAGTTCCGTCGCCGGGGTGTTTGCCCAGCGCCGTACGAGCTGTAGCTGTTCGATACCGTTCCAACTCTCTTTGAGATGTCCACTGGGGGTCAGACTGGCGGAGGCGGCTCGAATGGCGTAGCTGTGTCCTGATCCGGGCACACCGTTTTCCACAGAAATGCGTAATTGATTAAGCACCTGGTGAATGCGTTCGTAATCATCAAAGTTTACCGAGGTCAGAAGTTCCGCGATCAGGGCGAACATCTCGCTCTGGTAGCGATAAAGGCACTTGGAACGGATTTCGAGGCTCCGGGTAAAGTCGTCGGTGCAGGCCTGTTCGGAGAGTTGTGTGGAGGCACGGATACCGCCGGTGGCTGCTGTAATCCGCTCACTGATAACGAGATAGCTCTGTCCGGCAGTGCCGAGCTGTGGCAGCAGGGTGCAGAAAATAGGGAGATACGGGGACAATTCGCTGTCGAGGGACTCGATATCAAAGCGCAGGGTCAGGTAGGCAATGCCGTTGGTCGGTTGGCTGAAATACCAGGCCGGTGTGTTAGCGATCTGGCTCTGAATGTAGTCGACCTCCTGTTCGCTGCGTGGGATGTCTGAGAGCTCGAGAGTCGGCAGTGCCTCGAGGTCGCCGGGTGACTCCTGTGCCGTGTTTAAGTTGTCCGCTTGGACCAGCAATTCTTGAACCTGCTGCGAATCGAGACCGGCTTTCAGCTCTGCGAGTTTTTGAAGTTGTTCCTGTTCCTGGCGGGTTTTAAGCCCTGTGTCTGGGAACAGGGTCAGGCTGACCCGGTGTGGGTTGTTCAGCAGGTAGGTCCGGATGAGGCGTTCAAACAACTTTGTGTCGCGTGCCGTGTTGCGGATTTCCTTGTATCGAGCCAAGGTTTGCAGCGGAGTGAGCGGGTCGTCGTTATGCAGCCATGAGGCGAGCAGTCGTACCAGCAGGGTAAGGCCGTAGGGGTAGGCATCCCCCCCCACTTCACGGTATGAAAATTCGAGCTGATGAATCGCCGCATCGATCTGTTGCTGGGTGAAGCCGGTTTCGCTGCATCTTGTCAGCGTTTCGAGAATCTGCGTTTCGACGGCTTCGCTCTGCTTTGGTTCGCACCCTTGCAGGCCTGCTGCAAAATAGGTTTCGCGTAAGTCGTCATGAAACCCCGTGCCGGGTGTCAGGTTAAGGCCCAGGCCGCTGTCGAGCAGGTCGCGGTACAGGGGGGCTGATGGGTTGCCGATGAGCAGTGAGGCCAGGACATTAAGCGCCGTGGTGTCCTCGCGGTCTTCAATCGGGGAGGTTAACCAGCCAAGCTGTACAAGGGCCCTCTGGTCCAGATCGTCCGCCGCATCAACCGGGTAGGGGAGGCGAAAGGTCTGGGGTGCCGAGTAGCGTTTCTCGCGGGGTATCGCCGTATGGGGGGGCATCTGTTCAAATTGCTTCAATGCATGGTGGTGGATGTATTCCAGGTGTTTTTCGACCGGCAGGTTACCGTAGCTGCACAGGTAACTATTGGAGGGGTGATAGTAGCGCTCGTGAAAATCACGCAACTCCTGGTAGGAGAGTGCGGGAATTTCCTCTGGCTCCCCCCCCGAATTGCATCCGTAGGTGACCGTCGGGAATAGCGCGCGATTCAGCCGCCTGGCCAACAATGAAGAAGGATCAGCCATGGCCCCTTTCATCTCGTTGTAGACGATGCCCTTGATTTCGAGGGGGGTGTCGGGGTCGTCTGAAGATGCAAACTCGAGGCGATGTCCTTCCTGGCGGAAATCGACTTCCCGAAGCAGTGGAAAGAACACGGCGTCTATGTAGACCCCCATCAGATTATAGAAGTCGGTCCGATTGCAGGTCGAAAAGGGGTACAAGGTCCAGTCACTGGAGGTCAGTGCGTTCATGAAGGTGTTGAGGCTGCGGCGCAACATCGAGAAGAACGGGTCCCTGACCGGGTACTTACGCGATCCGCAGAGTACGGTATGTTCCAGAATATGTGCTACCCCAGTGGAGTTTTGCGGCGTGGTCTTGAAGCCGATTCCAAACATGTTGTTGTCATCATCGGCTTCAATGTGTAAATAGCGGGCACCCGATTGGTTGTGGAGAAAGCTGTGCAGGGTCAGATTTAAATCCGGGACAGCGGTTGAGTCTTTGAGTGTAAAGCCATGAAGGTTAGAGTCGGATTGCGGCGGGCTGCTTTTCATCGGATTGTCCATTCTTAGTCGAGGTTGCGATGTGGTATTTCAGCTTAACCGTTATCGCCATAAAGGCAACGAGATGATGCGTAGATAAAAAAAGCTCCATGCGTATCTGCATGGAGCTTTTATAATAGATAGATTTTGCCTGTCAGATCTTGCTGACGTTAGCTGCTTGGGGGCCCTTCTGGCCATCGACGACGTCAAACTGGACTCTATCGCCTTCGGCGAGAGACTTGAATCCCTCCATGGTAATTGATGAGAAGTGCACGAATACGTCAGCTCCGTTTTCCTGCTCGATAAAGCCGAAACCCTTGGTGTCATTGAACCATTTCACAGTACCTTCAGCCATCTGCATATGCTCCTTTTGTTGCGGGTCATCCCGTTTGATGGACAGTGGCTTCCGGCGGTGCAAAGATACGAAAATAACGTACAGACAGGTCCGCGCGCTTCCTGTCAGTACAATGTGCAATGCGTTGGTTGCCACTTATTACTACTTTGACAAAAAAATTTGATAGCATGAATTTTTTGCAAGGTGCAAGTGTTTTTTGGCTTTTCGAAATGGGGCTCAGTTTGGGGAGGAGAACACAAAGAAGTTTATTTTTCCTCGCTTGACAAACTATTACCAAATAGGTAATCTATCCACAAGATCTTTAGCTCCTACCTCCTTCCTTCGTTGCGCGTATGTCTCCTCCTGGCATGCGCGCTTTTTTTGTCTCAGAGTTTGTCAATTGTGGTGCAGTTACACTATAATATTCTACTTTTATCTAATCATATAACCTGGAGTTGTCCGTGCAAGGTGTTCGCTTGTTGTCGATTAAGCAGAAGCTTACCTGGTTGACGGTACTGGTATCGGGCCTGGTGCTTATCCTGGCCGCGCTGCTGTTTACGATTTACGAAGGCGTGTCATTACATCTTGAGGCATCCCGCCACCTGACCACGCTTTCTCATCTGCTGGCATCAGGTTCTGTTGAACCTATGGCTAAAGGTGATCGCCTTGGAGCACAGGCGGTTTTGAATCAGGCTGCCAGTTCGAAACGGGTCGTGACGGCCTATCTGCTCAATAGCTCCGACCGGGCGATTGCTCACTATATCCGGGAAACAACCGATACGCATCAGCTTAACGCGATCCGCGACATGCAGCTTTTTGAACTCGAGGCGCGCCATATACGTGAGGGGACAGCAGCCCGTCAGGAGATGTCCTGGTTCGATGGCGGCTACCATGCCCAATATGTCCCGGTGGTTTATGCGGGTGAGCGGCTTGGCGCACTCTACCTACGGGCTGACCTGGAGCTGTTTTCCAGCCGTCTGTGGATGATGCTGCTTCTTGTGTTGCTAGTGCTGGGAGCGAGTATCTGTCTTTCCTACCTGCTGGCTAACCATTTCCAGAAACGGCTCGCTCATTCAATTACCTCGATGGCCGACCATGTAAAACGCGTATCAGATAATAACGACTGGCAACCACTCACCGCCGCCCCGGTGACCAGCGAGTTCAAGACCCTCTTTGATGGCTTCAATGACCTGATGCAGGCTCTCGGGGAACGTGATGTGCGCTTGAGTAAGCATCAACTTTTTCTCGAAGAGGAGGTGCGTAAGCGCACCCACGAGCTGCGCACCACCAATACCGAGCTCAAGCGTGCCAAGGTGCTTGCGGAAAAAGCCAATGAATCCAAGTCGCTGTTTCTCGCTAATGTCAGTCACGAGATTCGTACGCCGATGGTGGGCGTGTTGGGCATGTCTGAACTGCTCTGCAATGCGCCGCTCGATGAACGGAGTCGTGAACTGGCGGATACGGTCTATCGCTCGGCGCGCTCGTTGATGAGTTTGCTGGAGGATCTGCTCGATTTCTCCAAGATTGAAGCGGGGAAGCTGACCCTTGAAAATAGGACGTGTAATCTGCGCCAGGTTGCCGAGGATGTCATGACTCTGATGGCGCCGAGAGCATACAACAAGGGCTTGGATTTCAATTTGATTATGCGCTCGGATGTCCCGGAGGTGGTCGATGGGGACCCCGGGCGCATCCGCCAAATGTTACTCAACCTGATAGGAAATGCTGTCAAGTTTACCGACGAAGGACATGTTTCGGTGAGTATTCGGCATCAGCCAGGGCCCGGTGAAGGCCTGTTTCAATTTGCCGTCAAGGACACCGGTGTCGGCATCAATCCTCAGGTACAGCATAAAATCTTTGATTCCTTTCAGCAGGGAGATGATCCAGAACTCAGACGTTTTGGCGGTACCGGGCTGGGGCTGGCCATTGTTCGTGAACTCGCCATGCTCATGGGAGGGGAGGTGGAGGTCGATAGTGCTCCTGGACAGGGAAGCACCTTCTGTTTGCATCTCCCCCTGAAGATTTTGAACGACAGCGGTTTCGATTCCGGCTCTCGCCTTCACCTGAGGGGAGATCTGGCCCTGGTCGCCATTGATTCCGAAGCGGTGCGTGGGGCCGTGAAAGAGGTCTCTTCGAGCCTTGGTATGCATGTACGTGAAGTTGTGTCATCCGAGGGGCTCGCCAAGCAACTCAAGCAACTCGATGGTCGAGAGATGTCGGCGCACCTGCTGTGTGATAGGCCCTTTCTTGAATCCTTGCCGGAAATTTTCGATGAACGTCGACTTCGATCCGTGGTGTTACTTAAGGCGCTCACGGCTTCCGAAGAAGAGCCGTTATGGCATCGTAGCACACCCTTGCACACGGTGAACTTGCCATTTCAATTACGTGAATTTGTTACGGCGTTGATTTCTACAGCCAACGTGTTGCCGGAGCGTGACCTCAAGCCAGCCCCCACCAAGCGAACTGCTGCTCCAGTGGAGGTTAGGGGTGCTGGTGACCCCCATATACTGGTGGTCGAGGATAATCTCGACAGTCAAAAGTTGCTGCAGATTCTGCTCTCTTCCGAGGGGTATGCGGTGACGCTTGCCTCGAACGGAGAGGAGGCGTTGCAGGCCATGAGTAGCGGTCATTTCGATTTAACCTTGATGGATTGTCAGATGCCGGTGCTGGATGGTTTTGCCGCGACGCGTAAAATCCGTGATGAAGGCGTCAAGATGCCGATTATCGCATTGACCGCCTTTGGCCGGGATGAAGAATTTCAGAAATGTATTGAGTCCGGCATGGACGATTATTTGACCAAGCCGTTCAGGCAACATAGCCTGTTCGAAGTCCTTAAAAAGTGGGGTGTTTAGGGGCCCTGGTTTTCGTTTTTTTGAAGTTGTGTTCGTGTCTGTAGTTGGTTCTGCGAATCCCGTTTATTAACGTCAAGGTCAAAGCAGGTTACATGGTTAAACGGACGAAAATAGCCTTTTTTGTGTTTCTCGGCGTGTACCTGCTGGGGGTTGCTGTCACGGCAATGGCTTTGATCGTCACTTCCCGCCCCCCAGGTGAACCTCCTAGGTTTCATTCCGTCGAGGTTGCTCGCAACGCCTTTGGCCGCCTCGGTTTGAAGGTGGCCGGACAGGGTGTGAGCGCGGATCTCAAGCTGATGTTGCTGGCTGACACCATCAGCTCGGATCGGTTACTTGCAACCTCTCTCGACCGTGGCTATATGTTCGATGTGGAGGTTGCAGGTGATTACCTCATGGTCGCTCGTGCCTCGTATGGGCTCGAGGTCTATAATCGGCATCGTAAGCCGATTCTTGCAGTCGAGGCTCATCTTGATCTGGGCGGCAGAGTCGTCGACCTGGAAGTTGCCGGTGATACGCTCTATGCCCTGCTCAGCGATCCGGGGAAACTGGTCAAGATATCGATCAAAGATCCCTTAAGACCCGTGATTCTCAAGGAGCTTGAGTTGTCGGGAGCCCCTCTCGAATTAATGGTTCTCGAACAGGCACTTTATGTCGCTGATGTCAAACAGGGGCTGTGGCAGGTCTCTCCTGATCTCGAGGTCCTGGCTTCCCCGGAACAATTTGCGGGGTTGGACTGTGGCTGGAAACTAGCCGCGAGTGGTGACTACCTGTTCGTGACTGCCCTTGATGGGCGGATATGGAGTCTTGAGGTCTCGCAAGGCTGGACACGCTCTAAGCTGGTTGCGACGTTAGCGGATCGCGTAACCGGGTTCGACGGTGACCGGTCCGGTTTGCAGGTGCAATACCAAGGGGGGCAACTTCAATTTTTTCATGTTACGCCAGATGGGTACCTCAAGGCGACGACGGCGACCTCGTTGTCCACTTCTAAACTGCATGCCCATGGAGCCGGTGTCTATCTGGAGCGGGAGGGGAGGCTGTTGGTGGTTAGTGACGCTTCTCGGGGAGCCACAATCTACCACCGCGACAGCGTCGGGGCGTTAACCCCTCAGGGGAACGTTCTTCAGGCTGGTATCTTTTCAAGCGTGGCCGTAGCCGACGACGTCTTGTATGCCACCTCTTCCAGGGGGCTCACTTCGTGGTCGCTGGAGGATTTGCCAATCAACTCTGCAACAGCGGCGTCCGTGGTGGCGTTGGCTCACGCTTACTCTTTCGATCGTCTGGACAATTTTCTTATTGCCAGAAGCCAGTTGAATAATAACGATTTTTTCAATTTTCAGCTCTTAGGCCTTGAGCAAAAAGGTCAGCTGGCGAAGATGCATTCGATAGACGATCCGTTGGGAGTAGCCGTCAGTGACAATCATCTCTGGGTTGCGAACGGCAGTGATAAGCTTGAGGGGTTTCATGTGTTAAGTGATGGGACGCTCGAACCCTGTTGGCAAACTTCCGGGCACGCAGGGTTAAAGCATATGGCAAGTTTCGGCGATCATGTCCTGTTGAGCGTCAATCAAGAGGTATTGATTTATGCCAGTGCTGCCCATTCTGAGCCCAAGCTGCTGGCGCGCTTGCCCGTACAGGAGCGCATTGCGGATTTTCTTCTTGATGACAACTACGTTTACGTGACCTTGGAGGTAGGCGGGGAAGTCGTTGTTTTCGACTGGAGTATAGAGGGGGGACCGAAAGTCGTAAGCCGTTACCGCCTGCCGGATCCCTTGAGAGAATTCGCTCTTACTCGCAGAATGTGCAAGTATAAAAACCGGCTGTTTGTTTCCCTGGGAAATGCTGGCTTGCTGGCCCTGGACGTTTCCGAGCCTACGGACATCAGACAGTCCTTCTATCTCGATACCCCAGGGTTCTCGAGCTATCTGCGTGAGTACGACGGGGTCCTCTATGTTGCCGACCACTTTTCCGGGGTACGTTTGATTGACTTGGAGAAAATCGACGAGACCGGCGTGCCACGGGTTATCGGCAGTTTTCAGACAGCGTTTGACCCCCATGATACAGCACTTATTGATGGCGACCTGTATGTTGCCGGCGGGGTGAGGGGAACGGTGAGGATGCCGGCTCCCATGAGGCTTGCTCCTGAGAGCATTGACGGTGGGGAGGCCTTTGTTCCATTACCCAGAGATTATCACCCCGGGCGTTATCGCCTGCTGGCCTACAGCGCCGCAGGCCATCTGGTCGAGAACATGCTGGTCACCATCCCCAGTCTCAACTAGAGACGGTAGCTGAGCCCGGCCCAGAATTGTCGCCCCAGGCTGTACCCGGAGTCTTCATCCGAGAGTTGATATTTTTCGTTGAAGACGTTATTGATTTCCAGTTGCAGGGTCAGGCTTTGGCGCTGCCAGGTCTTCATCTGCCAGGCAATCTTCCAGTCGGTCACCCAGCTGTCATCCTTTTCAACCACTTCCCAGGACTCCACCGCGTCAACCGGCATCTCCGCCGGTTGGGGGTCAAGCTTTTCGAGACGTTGGTAATGGCCCAGGTAGCGTGTGGCGGTTGTAGCGGTAAAGCCGTAAGGTAGTTTGCACGACAACACCAGGTTCCCCGTCCACGGGCGATTGTAGCTTTCGCGCGGCAGTTCCCATCTTGAAATGACTTCCCCTTCGAACCAGACCTTTTCTTCAGCGGTTTCATCGTCGTAGGAGTCGTCGTAGTCGAGGTTGCTGGTTGATGTCTTTTGATAGGTGACATTGAAGAGCAGTGCCCAGCGCTTGCGTCGGCGTTCGTAGTTCAGTGATACTTCTTCGTGTTCACTGCGACCGTTGTTGTTGAGTTCATAGTATTTGTGGCCGTCAGGGAGTTCGTCGGTTTTTTCGCGACTGAATTCATCCTGGCCATCCCGCCGGATGTATTCGAGTTTTAGTCTTCCTCCGAGCAGGTATTGGTCGATGGCCGCGGCATACTCGTCGCTGTAAGGAGTTTTAAGATCCGAGTAGTGTGTCAGGGTGGTGTTCAGTTCCGTGTAGACATCGAGTCCCGGCCATGCCGAGGGCTGCGTTGAGCTCCGGGTCTGCATACGCGTCGGCTCGATATATTCGCGCAGTTTGTAGCTGAGCAGGGTTTCACTGTAGTAGCGATTGGCGCCGCCAATCAGGAGGGTATTGCCATTGCCGAAAATGTCCACAGAAGTGACCATCCTCGGGGCGAGGTTGCTGTTGTTCTGAAAATCATCTGTGGAATAGCGCAGTCCCGGCCGCAGGCTTAACCATTTCCACTCGAGGAGATGTTCCAGGTAAGCCGCAACCTGATTGACTTCAACCTCCGACTTGGCAGTCGGGTAGATCCAGCGGGTTTTGAACTGTTGTTCGCCGTCAATACACCCGTTTGGATCCAAGGAGCAGTCGATCATCGTTGGGTCCGCAGGGTCGTTGATCGGATCATAGGAGTTGAAATAGGTGAAGACATCCTCGGGGCGTTCCTGACTGGCTCGATCCCAGGTGTACTGAAGTCCCAATTGTGTGGCGTGGGTTGTGGCACCGGTTTGAAAGCGGTGAGTCGCACTGGGGAGAATCTCGATGCCGGTATTCTCTCGATACAGGTCTCCGTACCCCCCCCTCCTTGCTGTTTGACGTTCCGAAGTCATCCCCCCAGGGTTTGGACGGGGTCACGTCCCAGGAATAGTAGCTTTGCGGGGCTTCGCGCAAATTCTGCTGGTAATTGAACCCCGTCAGGAGATTGAAGTCGAAGTTGTCGCGGAACAGTGCGGTCTCTCCGGCAACAATCAGCCCCTCGCTACCGTAAACCAGGTCGCTGGCGTAGGTGTCTTTGCGAAAGGTATCCTCGTCGTAGCGTGTATAGACCGTGCTTAGCGTGAAGCTATCTTCGTTGTTGAATGGTTGGACGAGTTTGACGAGGAAGTTGTCGATCTGGCGTGTCTGTTCCGTGGTTTCTCCAAAATGGAGTAGCGGAATCTCTGAGCGGCTGAGTGAATAGGCTCCGAGCAGGCCGGTTTGGCTAAAGAGGGGGATATCCAGGTCAAGGTCAAGCTGGTGCTTGCGGAACTCGGGCTGGAGGGACGCGCTTCGGGATGCGTAGAAATCGTCTTGCTCATCTTCGTCGATGAAGAATTCGCTCCAGTTCTCCTGGGTGGTGCGGTATTCCAGGCCGGCGGAGAGTTGACCGCCCGGAGAGCGGGTTGTTGTGTCAATCACACCGCCGCTGAACCCGCCGTAGCGCGCCGGGATGTTGTAACGGTAGAGGGTGATCTCGTCGATGATATCTTTCCCCAGAGTCAGAGCGCTTGAGGCGCTCGGCAGGGCGTTGGGGCCGAGCTTGTCGTTTGAGGCCGGGTCTAGCTGGCTTGATACGCTGATGCCGTCGAGCGTGATCAGGTTGTCATAGGGGCGGCCGCCGGAAATCGATATTTCCGGGGGTAAAATCTCCCCCCCCTTGGTGGAATCACGGTAGTCGTCGGGGAGTTGAACGCCCGGAAGGATGGCAAGGGCTTCGTTCAGGCTGCCATCTTTGTCCGGGAGAGTTTCAAGAGCCGCTTCAGTGAGGCTGTTGCTACCGCTAAGTGGATCCTCTACCGTTGCGGTGACAATGACCTCGGGTAATTGGACCTCGACGGTCGTGGGGGGGGGCGCAGCCGTCTGTTCCTCCGCGGCGATGACGGGGGAAGCCCCCAGGTAGCTCAAGAGTAAACCCAGCAATAGCCAGGTATAGCGTCTAGTGTTTTTTTGTTGTGGATGGTGAGGTTTCATTGTCAAGATAGTTAAACCATATGGTTGGAGGGAAATGTTGTTTTATCGACGTTTAAGTCTTTCGATTACGCAGGAACTTGTCAAGTACAGAATATGAATCATTTAATTGGTGGAAGGTGTGTCGTGACGCTGATGTTGACGTGAAGAACAATGGGGAGAATAATGTCTTTCACATGGGACGGTTTGAGTTAGGGGGGATTCGTTGAGTCACGGTTGGGCTTTTCATAACCGTATTATCTTTTCCTGTTGGATTGCGGCTTCATTCGGGGCGCACTTGCTGCTACTTTTGCCCGGAACTCTATCGATTAACATGGAGGGCCCAAGGGATGACCAGGACGGCATAAGGGTAGAGTTGTTGGAGAGTGTGTTTAATCGTGAGCCTGCAGGGGGGGCAACCCGCCCAAGTCGGCATTCTAGGCCTAGAACAGATTCTTCGATGCTATCTGGAGAAGCGGCGGATGGTTCTGTCCATGCAGAGAGCCCCTTTCCGGAGGTGACGGCCTTTGTTGCGAGTGTCGGCGGGCGCGCAGGAGCAAGAACGTTTTCGGGTCTGGAGGCAGTACGTGTCGTAGAGCAGGTCGGCGAAGGGGTTGGTGTGGGGGCGCAAGAGCCTGTGCCGACGATAGCGGCTCCGGTCACGACAGGAAACCAGCGACCGAACTATCCGCAGGTTGCACAAAAACGCGGATGGGAAGGTGAGGTGTTGCTCTGGGTACTGGTGAGTCCTTTTGGTGAGGCGATTGATAGCGGAGTCGAAAAGAGTTCGGGTTATTCAGTCCTTGACCAGAGCGCGTTAAGAGCTGTGCGCAGCTGGCGTTTCCACCCCGCAGCCCTCAATGGAGTTTTTGTTGAAAGTCGAGTATACGTACCGGTCGTATTTCAGCTCCAGCGTATTTAAGTGAAAACATCGACATAATCATTAAATAGGCAGTTGCAATTTTAACCATCACATGATAGAAAATCTTCCGCTTCGGGCGTGATGAGTGTTGAATTCATTCGTGGCTCGTTGTTTTATTCTTAATCTCGGAGCGTGAAAAGGTAAGGTTGAAGGCGGGGAGTGGCGCAGTCTGGTAGCGCGCGAGTTTTGGGAACTCGATGTCGCAGGTTCGAATCCTGTCTCCCCGACCACGCGCCAGTAGCTCAGCTGGATAGAGCAACGGCCTTCTAAGCCGTGGGCCGAGGGTTCGAGTCCTTCCTGGCGCGCCACTTTTCATTGCGTTACGCTTTCGTGCTGAAACCGATTGACAGTTTCGATAGCGTTCTGTAGTATGGCCCGGTTTTTATGGTGGGTGTAGCTCAGTTGGTAGAGCACAGGATTGTGGCTCCTGTTGTCGTGGGTTCGATTCCCATCATCCACCCCATTTACTTCTGACAGCCCGTCTTGAGATGACCCGTGGACACTTATTCCACGATGCGAGACTCTCGGAGCAGACGGGCTGTATCCTTTTTTTAAGCGCATTCAGGCGTACTGAATGTGCTTAACGTCAGTTATGTGCGGGTGTGGCGGAATTGGCAGACGCACCAGACTTAGGATCTGGCGCCGCGAGGCGTGGGGGTTCAAGTCCCTCCACCCGCACCAATTTTACTTTTTATCCATCAATTCCAAATATAGGTGTGACGCTATGGTTGTGTAATTAGGGTCGCACAGCGCGAGGACGAGCATGAATGTAAAAGTTGAAGAACTGAGCAGCATCAAGAAGAAACTCTCTGTTGAGATCCCTGCCGAACTGGTCAAGGAGCAGATCGATCTGGCCTATCAGCAGATCGGTAAAAAAGCCAGCCTTAAGGGTTTCCGCAAGGGGAAGATCCCGGCCGGACTGCTGCGTCGCCATTTCGCTCCGCAGATGCGCGAGCAGGTCTTGGATCAGTTGATCAAAGATGGCTACATGCGAGCCATGGCGGAGAATCGGATTCAAGCTGTCGGCAGCCCGGAGATTGTCGATCTAAGTACCATCGAAGAAGGACAGGCGTTTACCTTTGAGGCACATGTCGAGGTGAAGCCAGAGCCGGAGGCAAAGGATTACACCGGTTTGAAGCTCGAAAAAGAGAAATTCTCTTTTGATGCCAAGGTCATTGACGATCGCCTTGAAGAGATGCGCGCAGCACGTGCCAATCTTGAAGTGAGCTCGCGCAAGGTCGCCCGCAACGGTGACTATGCAATTATCGACTTTGAGGGCTTTGTCGCAGATGAGCCGATCGAAAGTGGTAAGGGCGAAGAATACCAGTTGGAACTCGGCTCCAACAGCTTTATTCCCGGATTCGAGGAAAAGGTTGTCGGAATGAAGCGTGAGCAGACCAAGGAATTCGAGGTCACGTTCCCAGAAGAGTACGGCAACAAGGACCTGGCAGGTCAGCCAGCACTTTTCAAAGTTGTCCTTAAGGAATTGAAGGAGAAGGTGATTCCTGAACTTGACGATGAGTTCGCCAAGGAGGTCGGGCTGGAAAGCCTCGCAGAGCTTCGCACCAAGATCGAAGAGAATTACCGTGAGCAGGAAGAGGCGCGTATCGAGGAAGAGGTACGTGAAAAGCTGATGGACGCCTTGATCGAGAAAAATCCTCTCGAGGTTCCTGAAGCCATGGTTCAACGTCAGCTTGAATTCATGCTGGAAAACGCCTCTAATCGCCTGCGCATGCAGGGCATGAGTCTTGAGATGCTTGGCCTTGATGAAAACAGCTTCAAAGCGCAGTATCAGGAATCTGCGGTTAAGCAGGTTCAGGGAAGTTTGCTCCTTGAAGCGATCGCACGGCAGGAGAAGATTGAGGCTGCCGATGACGAGATCGACGGTAAGATGGAGGAGATTGCAGCCCAGGTTAATGCCACCGTCGACGATGTGCGTAAGCAATACGGATCGCCTGAGGCGCGGGCAAACTTGGTGAATCACCTTGTCGAAGAGAAGGCGATTGAGTTCCTTTTCGACAAGGCGACCGTTAAGGAAGTCAAGGCGAAGAAGGCGGAGAAGGAACCGACTGAAAAGAAGGCTCCTGCCAAGAAGAAGGCTCCTGCCAAAAAGACTACTGCAGCCAAGAAGACGACTGCCAAAGATAAGGAGTAAACCCCATGAGCCTGGTGCCAATGGTTGTAGAGCAAACCGGACGGGGCGAACGTGCCTATGATATCTATTCTCGTCTGCTCAAGGACCGCATTATTTTTCTGGGTGGTGCAATAGACGATCATGTCGCCAACTTGGTCATCGCCCAGATGCTGTTTCTTGAGTCTGAGGACCCGGAGAAAGATATCTATCTGTATATCAACTCTCCTGGGGGGGTTGTGACTGCTGGCATGGCCATCTATGATACGATGCAATACGTCAAGGCTCCGGTTTCAACTATTTGCGTTGGTCAGGCTGCCAGTATGGGAGCGGTTCTGCTGGCATCAGGTGCAAAGGGTAAGCGTTTTGCTCTGCCCAACGCCCGTATCATGATCCATCAGCCTCTTGGTGGCTTCCAGGGGCAGGCAAGTGATATCAGTATTCATGCTCAGGAAATCCTGCGCATGCGTGAGACTCTGAATCAGTTACTTGCCGATCATACTGGGCGAAATCTGGAGACGATAGTCAAAGACACCGACCGTGACTTTTTTATGGATAGCGACGCGGCAGCTCAATATGGTATTATCGACGATATAGTCAAGAGGAAGAATTAATTTGAGCCCTGTGGAGGTCCCGATTTGAGCAACGACGATCAACGCTCAGGACAATTGACCTGTTCGTTTTGCGGGAAGACGCAAGAAGAAGTTAAGAAGCTGATTGCCGGTCCGGCGGTTTATATCTGCGATGAATGTATTGAACTGTGTAAGGATATCATCGCCGAAGAAGCCAAGCTTGAGGAAACCGGCAAACAGAGTGAGCGTTTACCGCGCCCTGCAGAAATCAAGGACGCCCTTGACGAGTACGTTATCGGTCAGGACCGTGCAAAGAAGGTTCTTTCCGTAGCGGTGTATAACCACTACAAGCGCATCGAACATGCCGGGAAAACCGGTGATATTGAGGTGCAAAAAAGCAACATTTTGCTGCTCGGCCCGACCGGTAGCGGGAAAACCCTGTTGGCGCAAACCTTGGCCCGGCTGCTTAATGTTCCGTTTGCGATTGCGGATGCTACCAATTTGACCGAGGCCGGTTATGTCGGGGAAGATGTCGAGAACATCATCCTCAGCCTGCTCCAGGCGGCTGATTACGATCTGGAGAAGGCTCAAAAGGGTATCATCTATATCGATGAGGTCGACAAGATTGCCCGCAAGTCTGATTCGCCGTCGATTACCCGTGATGTGTCGGGCGAGGGTGTGCAGCAGGCGTTGTTGAAGATCATTGAAGGTACTACGGCCAGTGTCCCGCCCAAAGGGGGGCGCAAACATCCCCAACAGGAGTTTCTCAAGGTCGATACGACCAATATCCTGTTCATTTGTGGCGGAGCCTTCGCTGGACTCGAAGGGGTGATTTCGCAGCGGATCGGTGCCAAGTCCATGGGGTTTGGCGCGGTGGTTAAGAAGATCGAAGAGAAGAGCATTGGTGAATTGCTTGGTCTTATCGAGCCCGTTGATCTGCTCAAGTACGGACTGATCCCCGAGTTTGTGGGCCGTTTGCCGGTTGTTGCCACCCTCCATGAACTTGATGAGGAGAGCCTTATCGAGATCATCAAGGAGCCGAAGAACGCTTTGATCAAGCAGTACCAGAAGCTGTTTGAGATGGAGAAGGTTAATCTCAAATTTACCGATGGTGCCTTGGTTGCTATTGCACGTGAGTCGCTCAAGCGCAAGACCGGCGCGCGTGGTTTGCGCTCCATTCTTGAGAACGCCATGCTCGATGTGATGTACGAAATCCCTTCACAGGATCGCGTCAAAGAGGTCGTGATTAACGAAGAGGTTGTGTCGAATAGTGCTAAGCCGATCATTCTTTATGAATGTGCAGAATCGGCCTGATTTCCATTAATCCTCATGGCTCTACGGATACTTCTTTATGGACGACCGACCTGACATAATGGCATCTCAACAATCTGTCCCCACGCGATATCCCGTACTTCCTCTACGGGATATTGTTATCTTTCCGCATATGGTCATCCCCCTCTTCGTTGGGCGGCCGAAGTCCATCAAGGCTCTTGAGCTGGCGATGGATACGGATAAGACCATCTTTCTGGCGACACAAAAAGATCCCAAGCTCGATGATCCGTTGGCGGAGGATCTTTACGCCGTGGGTACGCTGGGGAAGGTTGTCCAGCTTCTACGCCTACCTGACGGAACGGTCAAGGCCCTGATCGAAGGGGAGACCCGTGCGCACCTTGAAACGTTTCACGTTGAAGACGAAGCGCTCTTTGCCGAGGTAGACCTCCTCGAGCCGCAGGAAGTCGCTACGCCCGAGGCGGAGGCCCTGGTTCGCAGTGTGCGAGAGGCCTTCGAAGCCTATGTGCGTCTGAGTAAGAAGCTTCCTGCCGAGATCGTGGACACGATCAATAACCAGTCTGAACCTTCACGGATCGCGGATGGTATTGCAGCGCAGATCAATATCGATATCGAGACCAAACAGGAAATCCTGGCGGTTCTCGATGTACGGGAACGCCTTGAAAACCTGCTTTCCGTGTTGACGCGCGAAGTCGAGATTCTCGAGATTGAACAGAAAATTCGCAGTCGCGTCAAGAATCAGATGGAACGTAGTCAGAAGGAGTATTATCTCAACGAGCAGATGCGCGCCATTCAGAAGGAGCTCGGAGAGAAGGATGAGTTTAAGCAGGAGTTGCGCGAGCTCGAGGAAAACATCAAGAAAAAGCGCATGAGCAAGGAGGCGACGGAAAAGGCCTTCAGTGAATTGCGCAAGCTTAAGATGATGTCGCCCATGTCTGCCGAGGCTACTGTGGTGCGCAATTACCTCGAGTGGTTGACGGCGCTCCCCTGGAAAAAACGCACCAAGGACCGTCTTGACCTGAGCTATGCCGAAGAGGTGCTTGAGGCGGATCATTACGGCCTGGAGAAGGTCAAGGAACGCATCCTCGAGTACTTGGCGGTTCAGTCGCTGGTTAAGAAGCTCAAGGGCCCGATTTTATGCCTGGTGGGTCCGCCAGGGGTCGGCAAGACCTCCCTGGGGCGGTCGATTGCAAAGGCCCTGGGCCGGAATTTCATACGGTTTTCTCTGGGCGGGGTTCGCGACGAGGCCGAAATACGCGGTCATCGTCGGACGTATATCGGTGCCATGCCGGGTAAAATTATCCAGAGCGTGCGTAAGGCGGCCTCGCAGAACCCGTTGTTGATGCTGGACGAGATCGATAAGATGAGCACCGATTTTCGTGGTGACCCGTCATCGGCCTTGCTTGAAGTACTGGATCCTGAGCAGAATGCGGCCTTCGGTGACCATTTCCTCGATGTTGATTACGACCTTTCCGAGGTGATGTTTATCGCGACGGCTAATACGTTACACTCCATTCCTCGACCTCTGCTTGATCGTATGGAGATCATTCGCATCGAAGGTTATACCGAGGAGGAGAAGCTCAACATCGCCAAGCGCTATCTTGTTCCTAAACAATTGGAGGGACACGGACTTTCGCCCGACAAGGTCACCTTGTCTGACGCCTCCCTGATGGAAGTTGTACGTCACTACACGCGCGAAGCCGGGGTGCGTAGCCTTGAGCGCGAAGTGGCCAATATCTGTCGCAAGGTTGCGCGAGAGGTAGTCTTGGCTAAGGACAAGAACAAGGCTTACCGGATAACTCCCAAGGCCGTCAGGAAGCACCTTGGAGTGCCTCCTTATCGCCACGGTGAACGTGAAGAGGGTAGGGTCGGTTTAACGACCGGTCTGGCCTGGACCGAGGTTGGCGGAGAGCTTCTCACCATTGAGGTGACGGTGGTTCCAGGGCAGGGGAAACTTACGGTTACTGGGAAGTTGGGTGAAGTGATGCGCGAATCAGCGCAGGCCGCGCTGAGCTATGTCCGTTCGCGCTGGGAAGAGCTGGGGCTGGAAAAGGATTTTTATCGCCATCTGGATATCCATATTCATGTGCCCGAGGGTGCTATCCCGAAGGATGGGCCTTCTGCCGGGATAACAATGGCCACAGCACTAGCTTCTGCTTTGACCGGGCAGGTGGTCGATGGAGACCTCGCCATGACTGGGGAAATAACCTTGCGTGGTAGAGTGCTGCCGATTGGTGGCTTGAAGGAGAAATTACTTGCCGCGCGCCGGGCAGGAATCCGTCGGGTGCTAATTCCAGAGGATAATGTCAAAAATCTCGAAGAAGTGCCGTCGCAGATTTTAAAATCACTGGATGTACAAGCCGTTTCTCATATGGATCAGGTACTGTCGTTTGCACTTCAGCCCGAGGTAATGATCGAGGGGGGGAGTGGACACATTTCTGATGCCGATACATCGGAGCCTTTGCGGCATTAAAAGAGGTTTTAGAGCGAATTTTAGCTTGACACTTTTTTTAGCCGTCTGATATAAGTTTTACCGGTTTTAAGCGGTTTTCACGGTTTTTTAAATCTAATTACGTGGAGGTATGATTGTGACTAAAGCTGATCTGGTCAATGAGATTGCGGAGAGTGCAGGATTGAGCAAAGCTGATGCCGAAAAGGCACTGAAGGCCTTCACGGATTCCGTGACGAAAGCCCTTAAGGGTGGTGATAAAGTTGCTCTCGTTGGTTTTGGAACGTTTAGCGTTGGTTCCCGCGCTGCTCGTACCGGCAAGAACCCCCAGACGGGTGCGACCATCAATATCCCCGCAGCCAAGGTTCCTAAGTTCAAGGCTGGCAAAGCACTCAAAGACGCCATCAACTAGCGTTTAAGTGCATAGGTAGTTAAGGCGGCCGCGGATACGAGTCCGCGGCCGTTTAAGTCACTCATAGGAAGCGGAAACAGGGATCCGCAAAAACCTTTTTCTGCTTCCTATTTGTGTCTTTGCGGGGCTGTAGTAGAGTCGGTTACAACGCCGGCCTGTCACGCCGGAGGTCGCGGGTTCGAGTCCCGTCAGCCCCGCCAG
>PKUI01000078.1 GCA_002869605.1 Desulfuromonas sp.
CGCCATGGTGGGTGGGGCTTCGCTGCTGCAGCGACTGTCGGCGATCTGTTTCATCATGGTCGTGGCGCTGATGCTGCGCACGGTCACTGATAACGAGATTGTCGGACGGCATATCGGCTCGATTTTCGGCATGCTCTATGCCGCTGGGCTGCTCGGTTGGGGCTGGTGGAGTTATCGCAAGCAGAAACCCCTGGCTCCGGTATTCGCGGTGTGTGGTGCGCTGCTCATGTTTGCGGTGGTGGTTGAGACCCATGAACACTTCGAGGCCGTGCCGACGCCGTTGGCGTACCTGCTTTTGACGCTGGTCGGCGTAATCATGTCTCGGCTCAGTCATGCTTATCGGGTTGCGGTGCCGGTCTACGTCGGTACGGTCGGTATGGCTCTGGCGGGGGTGGCTCTCGACTTCCCGGCTCCGGTTTTTCCCTACCTCCTGGTCCTGTTGTTGATCGCTAACCTGATCGGTACTATCGCGACGCAGCTGCAGCGCTGCAGTTGGCTGCGCTGGATGCTGCTGGCGATCACGGTGTTCATGATGCAGGTCTGGGGTTTTCGTCTCGGCTTTGAGCAGAGTGCCGGGCAGGGCACGATTCCGTTTGACCTGGCTGGGTACATCCCGGCGGTAACGTTGGTCGCGCTGGCATACCTGGTGATTGCCTATCTTGGCCTGACGGGCAAGCTGAGTGAAAAGGTTTCACGTATCGACTTTGCCTTGCCTGCAGTCACAGTATTGTGGGCTTTTCCTGCTATCCGCTATGTCATATCTTCCAGCGGAATGGAGGGGGCGGTTTACGGTATCTGCTCGTCGCTGTTTGCAGTCGCTATGGGGTTTGTGGCCAAGCACCTTTATAGTCGCGATCCGGATGGGGAGGCGCGTGGCGTCACCTCGATGATGGTGGCTGCGGCGCTGTTGTTGATGCTGGCGTTGCCGATGGCGTTGGGGAATCGCATCGTCGGCCTGGCCGGGGTTGCGATCATGGCGTTGTTGATGGCCCATCTCTCCCATCGCTGGAAGTCGGGTGGCCTGAGGCTGCTCTCTTATGCCCTGCAGGTTCATGCCAGCCTGATGCTGGTGTTGATCCTGTGGCGCTCGGAGACTGCGGCCCCCTCGATGCTTGGCGCGGTCTCCTCGGGAACCCTGGCGCTGCTTGCCTTTTTGCATTTTCTGTGGGCGCGTAAATACAAGCCATTCAAGGAGTCGAAGGTTTTCAGCGAGTACGATAAGCGGGATCGCCTGGCTACCCTGGTGTTGTACGCCGCGCTGCTGAGTGGCTTCTTTACGCTGCGGGTGGGGATCCATCAGGTGCTGGTAGCGTGGCTGCCGGCCGCTTCGGTGTCGAGCGCATTTGTGGCGGCCCAGACCACTCTGGTCAACTTTTCCGCCGCCGGTTTGGCCATTTACGCGTTTTTCTTTAGTAACCGCGAGCTGCGTAACGTGGCGATCTTTATCACGGTGATTGGTGGAGCCAAGGTCTTCGCGCTCGACTTGATGTCGCTCAAGGGGGTCCCGGTGGTGGCGAGTGTCTTCTCCTTCGGGGTGACGGCCTTTTTCGAGTCGATCATCTTTGCGCGCTGGAATGTGCGAGAGACCAGTCAGGCGATTTTGAGAGAAAACCGGGCCAAGCGTTTGCGGGAAGAGGGCGGGGCTGCACGGCCACCGCGGCGAATGGGCTTCTAGGGCTACAGGTGGAGCAGGATCTCAGTTCCGTGGCACGAACAGTTGCGGGAAGAAGTGAGTAAGTTCGCGGATAAAAACAAAAAAGGGGCGCCAGGTGGCGCCCCTTTCTATTTTCGATAAACGGGTTACCACTTATCCTGAAGGCTCTTCTTGACCTGGTTCAGGTCGCTGGTGACCTGGGCGAGAATATCGGTCGCATAGTCGATGTTGTGGACGCCGTTGGTGCCGTCATCGCGCACGAAGTTCAAGTTGCGCATGGCGCGCTGGTAGGTCACCCACAACGCAGAGGTGTCGCGATCACGGTGATCGGCGTCGCTCAGGGCCGTTTCGACTTCGGCACGCAGGAGGCTGGCTGACGAAATGGCCTTCTTGGTGTCGAGCGACCATTCGCCGAACAGCTCGGAGTAATCCTCGTCGTGGCAATCGGTGCAGGTTGAGGCGCTCGAGCGGTAGGTTCCTTCCTCTACGGACGAGTGGCAGTCGGTGCAGTTGACCTTGGCCTGGAACATGTAGCCGGCTTCGCCGACGACGCCTTCGGCCCCACGACCTTCGTTCATGGCGAGCTGTGCTTCGTGGCAGGTGGTGCAGTCGGCCAGCTGCGG
>PKUI01000056.1 GCA_002869605.1 Desulfuromonas sp.
AGCTGGACGACGGCAAACCGTACGAGGATGTGCTCCGAATCGTAACGGTTAGAGAGCCCCAGCAGATCGTAGACCCCACCGAAGCGCACATCACCGCCGTCCAGGGTGGGAAGGAAGCGGAGCCCGGCCGAGGTGTTCAGAGGGGGGGGGCGAAAACCAGAAGCCGTTCCTTGAGGGCTTAGGAGGTGTGCAAAGGTCGGGTTCCAGGCAGTTTTAACCCGTCTGATTGCGCTCAATGGGACGGTTGTACGGTCGTCTCTGCCGAAAGGCTGGTGTCCGTGGCGTTGACGAAGAAGTCCCATATATCCCGGGTGGCATTGTAGCCGTGCAGTGGTGCGTCGGCTGGGAGTTGAGTGGTGAAAAAAGGGGCTGGCCACTGATGTTTCCAGTTTTTGAGCAGGATCCTCTCGAGTTGCGTGGCGTTGCGGCAGTTATGCCAGGTGAGGCGATCAAGTCCGCCGGCGTGTTCTGTGCGGTGCTGTGGTGGGTCGCTGCAGCCGTCAGCCGTGAGCCAGTAGTCGAGCGCCTGTTGCAGTGAGAGGTAACGGCGCGCGGCGCGACCGGGGAGCGGGCTGCCGCCTCCCGCCGGGGGGATGTGGAGATCGTCATCGCCGTGGATGATCAGCAGCGAAAGAGGGGGGGCAGTTTCGGGCATCTGCCACTTCGGGGTGCCGACCATGCTGCTGCCAAGCGCTCCGCTGACTACCGCCGCAGCCGCCAGTAGCTCGCCCTGCTCGGCCGCGAAGCGGTAGGTAAGCATGCCGCCGTTCGACATTCCGACCAGGTAAACGCGTTGTAAATCGACCTCCAGATGTTGAGCGACGGTTTCGATGACCGCCGCGACGAAGCCGACATCGTCGATCTTGTCCTCGGCCGCCTTGCCACAGCAGTGGCCGGCGTTCCAGTGCTGCAGGTAGCCGAACAGGCCGATCCCTTCCGGGTAGGCGACCAAGAACTGCTCGGTGTCGGCAAGTTCGCTGAAGCCGCTCTCCTGCTCGGTCTGTGCGGCGGTGCTGAAAGCACCGTGCAGGACCACGACCAGCGGCAGGGGTGTTTGCGGGGTATAGCCCGGGGGAATGTGCAGCAGAAAGTCGCGACGCATCATCTGGAAGCGGATCACGGAATGGACCCTGTACGTGCCCCCATCGGGGGGAAGAGGCTCGGGGAAAGTCGACATGCAGCCACTGCACAGGAGCAGAAGCAGCAGGCACAGGGATGTCAGGGCGGATCGCATCATCTCTTCAGTATAGCGACCCTTTCCGCTTATGCAGCTGAAGCTTTGTGTCTGCGCAATTCAGTGTTTGCAGGCGCCACAGCCTCCGCAACCGGAACGACCCGGGAGCTCGCGGTAGCAACGTGGGCAGTGGTTCCAGTGATGTCCTGAGAGATCACAGCCGCAGTCGGGGCAGGTCGGCGCCTGCCCCTCTGCCGCGACGCTCTCGGTTTTGGCGTTAAATCGTTTAAACATAAGGCTCTCCTAGAGGACGATCCTGGCCAGGAGTCCACCGACGCTGAAAGCGAAGACCCAGGCACCTGCCCAGACTGCGAGCGCTTCCTTGGTGCCGCGCTCCTTGAACAGGATCATCAGGCTGGCGATGCACGGTACGAACAGGGTGATCACCACCAGCGCCACCACCACCTGCCAAGGGGAGAGTGCGAGTTCGGTGAGCCCGGCGGCGCCGAAGTCGCGGCGTACCATGCCCATGACGAAGGCGGTCGAGGCCTCCTTCGGTAGCGACAGCCAGCCGACGGTGAGTGGTGCAACCAGCTCCTGCCAGGCTTTGAGCCCGCCACTGATCAGAAGGATCGAGACTCCAAGCGAGCCGGCGATGAACCAGACGTAGGCCTCTTTCATGAAAAAGTAGGAGCGGACCGCGGTCTTGCGCAGTACGTTGCCGATTCGCGGCAGGCGCATCGGCGGCAGGTCGATGAGCAGCGCGCTGCTCTGGCCGGGAATCGCCTTGTTGAGCACGGTGCCGAGAACTGCCAGGCAGAGGAAGATCACCAGTACGTAGGCCAGGGACAGCTTCATGCCGACCGCGGCGAGCATGCCGACGATGACGCCAAGCTGGGCGCTGCACGGCACCACGAAATTCAGGATCGAGGTGGCGATGGTCCGCTCCCGCTTGCTGCCGAGGATACGGGTAGTGATGGTGCCGAGCTGTACGCAGCCGAATCCGAGGATCACCGGGATCACGGCGCGGCCGTTGAGGCCGATGGAGGTCATCAGGCGGTCGACGAAGGTCGCCAGGCGCGGCAGGTAGCCGGAATCTTCAAGAATCGACAGCGCGGCATAGAAACCGATGACCAGCGGCAGCAGCAGACCAAGCAGGTAGGTGACGGTCATGGTGAAGACGCCGAATTCGCCGATCAGGATCTGGCCGAGAGCCGACTGTTCGGTGACGTAGCTGCCGATGATCTCCCGGATCCACGGCTCCCAGTGCCCCTGCATGATGGTCTCCTCGGTGAGCCCGACGATGTCTCCGGCGACCCAGACGCCGATCAGCTGGTAACAGCTCCACAGTACGCCGAGCAGGATCAGCAGACCACTGGCCGGATGCAGACAGAGCCGTCCGAGCAGGTCGCGGAAGCGAGCGCTTTTCTCCGGGCGGGTGACGACCCCTTCAACGATCTCGTTGACCCTCTGGCGGCGCAACAGATAGATCCGTTCGCGCTGGTTTTCCGGTTCAACGTTGTGACGCTCCGCGACCACCTTGTCCCCTTCGAGAACCATCAGCGCCTCGGGATGCGAGTCGATGCGGTCGAGCAGCTTATGGACAGCTTGTTCAACTTCGGGGTGTTCCTTGCCGGGACGGGCGAGGGGGAGCGCAGCAAAGACGTCACTGATCCCCCGGTTTTTCACCGCTGCGGTGGGGATGACCGGAACGCCGAGGGTTTCAGATAGATGACGCGAGTCAATTTCGATACCAGCCGCCGCCGCTTCATCGCAGAAGTTAAGGGCGACCACCATCGGTAGTCCCATGTCGATGATTTGCAGGGTCAAAAACAGGTCACGCTCGAGGTGGGTGGCGTCGACCACGTTAACCACCACGTCGGCGGAGAGGATCACGTCACGAGCGACCCGTTCTTCGTCGTTGAAGGAGGAGACCCCGTAGACCCCGGGCGTGTCGAACAGCGCATCTTCGCCGACCTGGCCGCGGGTGACCTCGACGGTGGTTCCGGGGAAGTTGGAGACGTCGACATAGATGCCGCTCCAGGCCCCGAAAAAGATCGATTTACCGACGTTCGGGTTGCCGGCGAGGACAATTTTCTTTTTGTCTTCCACCTCTTGCAGAGCGGGGGCGCAGCAGGAGTGATTCATTGGACGATGCTCCATAAGCCGGCCTGAGGCCGGGTAGATTGATTGAATGGGAATCAGATGTCGATTTCGACCTGACGGGCAAGTTCACGCCCGAGAGCGATTTCCTGGCCGCCGTACTGGAGAACCACGGGACCAAAGGGGATATTGGTGTGGCATCGGACCTGGCAGCCGGCAGCAATGCCGAAGCGCAGCAGCTGCACGCGCAGCTCCTCGGCGGGGATTTTTCCAACGGTAGCGGTCTGGCCGCGTCGCAGTTCACTGATACTCATAGTGGCTCCTCGTGCTTGATTCGATTTTGAAAACCGATTTCATTTATACGGAAGGCGAGCATATTCGTCAAGAAAAATGATAATCATTATCAAAATATAATTCCGCCCGGATTACTGGTGGATGAGCAGGGGATTAGCGAAGCCCTTGCTCCAGGTCTGCCCAAAGGTCTTCAATATCTTCGATGCCGGCGGAGATGCGCAGCACCGCAGGGGTGATGCCGACGCGCAGCTTGTCGGCGGGAGGGATGACGGCGTGCGACATGTTCCAGCAGTGGGTGAGGATGGTTTCGACGCCGCCGAGACTCGGGGCGATGATCGGGAGCTTGACCCGCTCAAGCAGTGTGCGAACCTTTGCTTCGTCATGCAGTTCGAACGAGAGGACTGCGCCGGCACCGTCCGCCTGGGAAAAATGCAATGCGTGCTGCGCGAAGTCGGGCAGTCCTGGAAACCAGACCTGCTTGATTTGCGGGTGCTGAGCAAGCCGTTCGGCAAGGGTCTGTGCGTTGGCCTGTCCAGCTTCAAGGCGCAGCTTGAGGGTCTTGATGCCGCGGGAGAGCAGGAAGCAGTCAAACGGTCCGAGCACCGCACCAAATCCGTTTTGGAAGTGTTTGAGGCGTTTGGCCAGGTCGGGATCGGCAGTGGTTACCAGCCCGGCGAGGATGTCGCTGTGTCCGCCGAGAAATTTGGTGGCGCTGTGGATCGAGACGTCGATGCCGAGTTCGAAGGGGCGTTGCAGCAGCGGAGTCATGAAGGTGTTGTCGAGAAACGAGATCAGGTTGTGGCGTCTGGCGATCTCGGCCATGGCGCGCAGGTCGGTGATCCGGAACAGCGGGTTGGAGGGGGTTTCGAGGAACAGTCCACGGGTCCTTGGGGTGATCGCGTCCTCGACCGCCTGCGGGTTGCAGGTGTCGACGAAGCTGACCGTGATGCCCTGCTCCGGGAGCACCTGGGTCAGGTAGCGCCAGGTGCCTCCGTACAGGTCACTACCGGCGAGCAGGTGGTCGCCGCTCTTGAGCAGGGCCAGGGCGCTGCCGATTGCTGCCATCCCCGAGGCATAGGCGAAGCCGCGGACGCCACCCTCGAGCAGAGCGACGGCATCTTCGACCTGCTCACGGCTCGGGTTGCCGCTGCGCGCGTAGTCGTAGGAGCCGGAGCTGCCTTCGGTGTGGTGGTAGGTCGAGGCCTGGTAGATCGGTACGGTCGAGGCGCCGGTTGCAGGGTCGCGATCGATGCCCTGATGGACCAGCAGGGTTGCGGGGCGGTAGTTTTTTTCGCTCATGACGTATCCTTTACGTATATTGATTGTCAGGTAACAGTATTTAAACATCGCCGGCTGTGTCCGGGAGTTAGGACCGCGGGGTTGCGCCCCCGCACGACGCCCTACTTTCTTTAGGCGCGTAAATAAAGTAGGCAAAGAAACGCGCCCGAGCTCCTTGCCCGCCAGAAAGCGGCGGGTTCCCTCCGCAGCAACAGCTCGCGCCGGGCCTTCGCCATTCGCTACGCTCAACTCTTTGGCCTGTGTCGGCGTGAGCCGTAGCTGCTCCGGCGGCGTCACACGGGGAAAGAAAAAGCTTTTGACTGTCCCATGGCCTATCTGGGGCCCCGTGTGCAGTCACCGAGCGCCGGGATTTTAATCTTGCCGTCTGGCGAGCACGCGAGCCGGCTGGATTAAAACTTCCGGATAGCGAGGGCACCCGGTCGTCGGGTGACGGAGTTCGGGGTGGTTTCTTTTGCTTACTTTTCTTTGCCACCCAAAGAAAAGTAAGGCGCATGCCGGGCGCCCCCGGCGAACTTGTACTTCTGTGGGCTAAGCCACAAGTTTTTGCCATGTTTCAATTTCACAAGCCTTAAGCCAACGCCTGCTCCAGGTCGGCAATGATATCCTCAACCTGTTCCACACCCACCGACAACCGCAGCAGCGCTTCGCAGAGGCCGAGTCGTTCGCGTTCTTCCGGCGGGATGTCGCCGTGGGTCTGTACCGCCGGCAGGGTCATCAGCGACTCGACGCCGCCGAGGCTCTCGGCAAACGAGATCAGCTGCAGTTTTCCCAGAACCCGGGCCGCCTTTTCGGGCGATTCTACCCGAAACGAGAGCATGCCGCCGAACCCTGAAGTCTGTCTCCTCGAGAGTTCGTGCCCGGGATGGCTATCGAGGCCAGGGTAGTAGACTTTATCGACCGCGGGGTGTTTGTCCAGCCATTGCGCGACGGCGAGGGCATTCTGGCAGTGGCGTTCCATGCGCAGCGGCAGGGTCTTGAGGCTGCGGGCCAGCAGCCAGCACTCCTGGGGGGGGAGGATGCCACCGGTTGAGTTCTGCAGGAAGTAGAGCGATTCTCCCAATGCTTTCTCGCGCGCAACCAGTACCCCCGCGCAGAGGTCGTTGTGGCCACTCAAGTACTTGGTGCCGCTGTGGATTACCACGTCGGCACCAAAGTCGAAGGGGCGCTGCAACAGCGGAGTGAGGAAGGTATTGTCGACAAGGTAGAGCAGGTTATGACGACGACAGACCTCGCCCAGGGTTTTGAGGTCGGCAACGCCGAGCAGCGGGTTGCCCGGGGTCTCGATCAGCAGAGCGCGGGAAGCCGGGGTGGTAGCGGCTTCCACTGCAGCGGTATTGCTGGTGTCGACGTAGCTGACGTCCAGGCCGAAGCGGGCGAAGATCTGGTCGAGGACACGGTAGGTGCCACCATACAGGTCCTCGCTGACGATCAGGTGATCGCCGCTGGAGAAGTGCAGAAAAAGGGTGGTCAGCGCCGCCATTCCCGAGGCGAACACAAGGCCGCGGGCTCCCCCCTCAAGCTCAGCGAGCCCCTCTTCGAGCATCTCGCGGGTCGGGTTGTTGGAGCGGGTGTAGTCGTAGCCGGTGCTCTCGCCGACCGCCGGATGGCGGTAGGTGGCGCTCGGGTAGATCGGGAAGCTGATGCCCCCGGTGGCGGCGTCGCGAGCGACCCCGAGCTGAACCAGGCGGGTAGTGCGGTGCTGATGTGATGTATTGCCCATAGTGCGTGCTCCTTTGGTTGCGGGGCACGAAAAAGCCCCTCCTCGTCGAATGAGAAGGGGCTCGTCGGATAGGATAATCCGTACGGGCTCCGTCCTCATCTTTCCCGTCCTGAGTGTAACTTCGACGGGCAGGAATTAGCACCTGACATCCGACTTAGCGCAAAGGCTTCGGCGGACCGGTTGCTGTGGCTTCGCAGGGCCTGATCCCTCCACCACTCTTGATGTAGACGATGCTGCGTTTTGCAGCAATGTGGTCAGCACGCTAGCAAACCACATTGAACGTGTCAACAAAAAACATTCTCCCCTGTGTATAGGCGCATTGTTTGCCGTACTACACGACCCCCTCGTAGAGAACGCTGCTGAGGTAGCGTTCTCCCGAGTCGGGGAGGATCACGACGATGGTTTTGCCGGCGAATTCGGCTTGCTTGGCAAGGCGCGCGGCGACGGCGGTGGCCGCACCGCAGGAGATACCGGCGAGGATACCCTCTTCGCGGGCGAGGCGACGGGCGTACTCGATCGCCTCGTCGTTGCCGACCTGCTCGACCCGGTCGACCACGTTCAGGTCGAGGGTTTCGGGGATGAAACCGGCGCCGATCCCCTGGATCTTGTGCGGTCCGGGCTGTAGCGTCTGCCCGGCGAGGTGCTGGCTGATGACCGGGCTATCCTCCGGTTCGACCGCCACCGAGATGATCTGCTTGCCGCGGGTCTGCTTGATATAGCGCGAAATGCCGCTGATGGTGCCACCGGTGCCGACACCGGAGACCAGAACGTCGATGCCGCCGTCGGTGTCTTCCCAGATCTCCGGGCCGGTGGTCTGCTCGTGGATCGCCGGGTTGGCGGGGTTTTTGAACTGGTGCAGCAGCAGGAAGCGCTTCGGGTCAGAGGCCGCGAGCCCTTCCGCCTCGGCGATCGCGCCCCCCATCCCCTTGGCCCCGGGAGTCAGCATCAGGTTGGCGCCGAGGGCCGCTAGAACCTTGCGGCGCTCAATGCTCATAGTCTCCGGCATAGTCAGGGTGATCGGGATGCCGCGTGCCGCGGCTACAAACGCCAAGGCGATGCCGGTGTTGCCGCTGGTCGGTTCGACGATCTCCTTGCCGGCACCGAGCAATCCCTTCTTTTCGGCATCCCAGATCATCGACGCGCCGATGCGGCACTTGACCGAGTAGGCGGGATTACGCCCCTCGATCTTGCCGAGGACGGTGGCCTTGTCCGAGGTCACGCGGTTGAAGCGTACCAGCGGGGTGTGGCCGATAGAGAGAGAATTGTCGGTAAAGATCCGGCTCATGGTCGACTCCTGTCGGTGTTTAATGTTGTACGATTTAAAAGTTTAATAAAAGCTATAATTCCCTATTAAATTTGTCAACATAAAAAATAACACAAAGTACATAATTCTAGCGTGGTAAGTGGTTAATGATTTGAAATTCCGGAAGAAACTGTTATCGTTTCGCTTTGAAAAAAGTTTACGGACGGTGTTTCGGATCATGTCTATAAAGCTACGGGGCACAGCCTGGCCCACTATTCAGTTTCTTTTCTTGCTGGCAACTATTGCCCTGCTCCTCTACTGGGGGGCGGAGCGCTCTGGCTATCACTGGCAGTGGTATCGCATGCCGCGCTTTTTCTGGACGGTCGATGAGAGCGGCTGGCACGCCGGCCCCCTGCTGCAGGGGCTGGGGGTGACCTTCAAGATCGTGTCGCTGAGCATGCTGCTGGCGCCGCTGTGCGGGCTGCTCGCGGCCCTTGGACGCCTCTCCTCCTCGCGGGTCGCCAGGCTGCTGGCGCGAATCTATCTCGAAACGATCCGCAATACCCCGCTGCTGATCCAACTTTTCGTACTTTATTTCGTCATTGCACCGGTTTTCGATCTGGGCCGCTTCACCTCGGCGGTGCTTGCCCTGAGTCTTTTTGAGGGGGCCTACGCCTCGGAGATCATCCGCGCCGGCATTGTCTCGGTGGCCCAGGGACAGTGGGAAGCTGCCTACAGTTTGGGTTTGAGCCTGCGCGATACCTATCGTGACGTGGTGCTGCCCCAGGCGATGCGGCGCATTGTGCCACCCCTGACCAGCCAGGCGATTTCGCTGGTCAAGGATTCGGCATTGGTCAGCACCATTGCCATCTACGACCTGACCATGCAGGGGCAGATGATCGTCGCCGAAACCTTCCTGACCTTTGAAACCTGGTTGACCGTGGCCACCATCTACCTCGCGGTGACGGTTAGCCTGTCGCTGCTGGTCAGACTACTGGAGGAGCGTTTTGCGGTCCCGGGTTGAACAGAATGTGAACAATGCTCCCCTGGTCGAGCTGCAGGGGGTGAGCAAGGCATTCGCCGGTGGCATCTGCGCGCTGGACGACTTCTCGCTGCAGGTGGAGCAGGGGGAGGTTGTGGTGCTGATCGGGCCTTCGGGGGCCGGTAAGTCGACCCTGCTGAGAGTCCTCAATGGTCTCGAACAGCCTGATCGTGGATTGATCCGTATCTGCGACGTCCCCCTCGACCGTCACCCGCACCACCGCCTCGAGGTGCGGCGGAAGGTCGGGATGGTTTTTCAGCAGTTCAACCTTTTCCCGCACCTGACGGTGCTGGAGAACCTCAACCTCGCGCAGCGCAGGGTGCAGAAGAAGGAGGGTGCGGCGGCGAGCGCCATCTCCAGGGAACTGCTGCAGCGGGTCGGCCTGCACGACAGGGAAACGAGCTATCCGGCGGAGCTCTCCGGCGGGCAGCAGCAGCGGGTGGCGATTGCTCGTGCGCTGGCGTTGCAGCCGCAGGTGATGCTGTTCGACGAGGTGACCAGTGCCCTCGACCCGGAGATGATCGGCGAGGTGCTGGCGGTGATGCGCCAGCTCGCCGACGGAGGGATGACCATGCTGGTGGTGACCCACGAGATGGGCTTCGCGCGCGAGGTCGGAGACCGCGTGGTGTTCATGGAGCAGGGGCGACTGGTCGAGCAGGGGGACCCACAGCAGCTGTTCACTGCCCCCCGCGAAGAGCGCACGCGCAGCTTCATCGGCAAGATTCTTTGATATACTGGCACATTCATTAACGTGACCAAGGAGGGTTAGGATGATGGTGAAAAACCTGGTACGGACGATAGTGATAGCGATGCTTGCAATGTTCTGCCTGGCTCAGGCGGCGACGGCCGACACCCGCCGGGAACTGGTTGCCGGCAGCACCTTGGAGAAGGTTCTGCAGCGCGGTGTCCTGCGGGTCGGCATGTCGACCTTTGTGCCGTGGGCGATGAAGGACAAGAACGGTGAGCTGATCGGCTTCGAGATCGATGTCGCCAGCCGTCTGGCCGAGGAGATGGGGGTCAAGATCGAGTTCGTGCCGACCAAGTGGTCGGGGATCATCCCGGCGCTGCTTACCGGCAAGTTCGATGTGATTATCGGCGGCATGGGCATCCGGCCAGACCGCAACCTCAAGGTCAACTTCACCATCCCCTACGACTACAGCGGCATGTCGATGGTCGCCAACAACAAGAAGGCCGCCGGTTTCGCGTCGCTGGAGGACTTCAACCGTGAAGGCGTGGTCCTGGCGGGGCGCATCGGCAGCACCGGCGCCGAGGCGATCAAGCGTTACATGCCGAAAGCGCAGGCACGTCTGTTCGACGACGAGTCGCAGGCGGTGCAGGAGCTACTCTCCGGGCGTGCTCACGCCTTCATCAGTTCGAAGCCGAAGCCGGCGTTTCTCGCCTATCAATACCCCGACAAGCTGTTTCTGCCGCTCAAGGAGGTCTTCACCCGCGAGCCGATCGGCTTTGCCCTGCAGAAGGGGGACATTGATACCCTCAACTATTTCAATAACTGGATCCGGGTGGTTGAGGCGGAAGGCTGGTTGCAACTGCGCCGCGACTACTGGTTCGGCGGTCGCGAGTGGGAGGGGCGGATCAAGTAGCCGCACACCGTTTTGATGCATCTGTTTTCCCCCCCATCGCGCGGACTGAACCGCCTCGACCTGGTCCTGTCGTTCGCCGTCGGCGCGCTGGTGGCGTGGTGCGTCTACCGCCTGCAGGTGGTGCTCGACTACGACTGGCACTGGGAGACGATCCCCCGCTACCTGTTGCGTCGCGATGCGGACGGGGGCTGGGTACCGAATCTGTTGCTGCAGGGGTTGTTGACCACCGTGCGCCTGAGCGTCTGGAGCATGCTGCTGGCGACCCTGTTCGGTTTCGGCATGGGGGTCTTCCGTGCCAGTCCGCGGCTGCTGCGACGCCTCTGCGGGCAGTTCTATGTCGGCCTGGTGCGTAACCTGCCGCCGCTGGTACTGGTGTTCATCTTCTACTTCTTCCTTAGCGGTCAGCTGATGCCGCTGCTCGGGGTCGAGCGCCTGGTACGCGGCGCATCGCCGGAGGTGCAGTCGTGGATGACCCTGCTGTTCGCGCCGCCCGGGCTGATGGTCGAGTTCATCTCCGCGGTGCTGACCCTGGCACTGTTCGAGGGTGCCTACATCACCGAGATCGTGCGCGCTGGCATCCAGTCGCTCGAGCAGGGGCAGTGGGACGGGGCGCGGGCCCTCGGCATGACCCGTTACCAGCAGCTGCGCTGGGTGATCCTCCCCCAGGCACTGCAGCGCATCCTGCCGCCGCTCGGCGGGCAGTTCATTTCGACCATCAAGGACTCGGCGATCGTCTCGGTGATCTCGATCCAGGAGTTGACCTTCCAGGGGATGGAGGTGATGGCGACCACCTATCTGACCCTCGAGGTCTGGCTGACGGTCTCGCTGCTCTATTTCCTGCTCACTTTCAGCTGCTCCCTCGGGGTACGGCGGCTCGAGCTGCTCGGCCAGAGGCGCTAGCCTGCCGCTACCAGACGACATGCGTCACTTCGTACCAGAGCCTCAGTCGAGGGTCTGGCGATAACGTTTGAGCCCGATGGAGAGGACGATTAGCAGAAACAGCACGATCGGCCAGACGTTGGGAAGGATTTCGTGCAGGCCGTTCCCCTTCAACAAGATTCCCCGCACGATGCGCAGGTAGTGAGTGAGGGGCAGGATTGAGCCGAGCTTCTGGGCCCATAGCGGCATGCCGCGAAACGGGAACATGAAGCCTGACAGGAGGATCGAGGGGAGGAAGAAGAAGATAGACATCTGCACAGCCTGCAGTTGGTTGCGTGCCAGGGTCGAGAAGGTCAGGCC
>PKUI01000006.1 GCA_002869605.1 Desulfuromonas sp.
AAACGCCTCGAGAGGGCACGATCCTTGTCGAACAGGTTGCGGTACTCCTCGTAGGTGGTCGAACCGATGCAACGGATTTCTCCGTTGGCGAGCAGCGGCTTGAGAATATTCGATGCATCGAGGGAGCCGCCACTGGTTGCACCGGCGCCGACGATGGTATGGATCTCGTCGATGAACAGGATTGCGCCACTGTTCTCCTGTAACTCCTTAACCACCGACTTGAGACGCTCTTCGAAGTCTCCCCGGAACTTGGTGCCGGCCAGCAACGCCCCCATGTCGAGTGCATAGATGTCGCTATCAGCCAGCAGCGACGGCACCTCACCGGCGTCGATACGCAGTGCCAACCCTTCGGCGATGGCAGTCTTACCGACCCCCGGTTCACCCACAAACAGCGGGTTATTCTTGCGTCGACGGCACAGCACCTGGAGAGTGCGATCAAGCTCCAGCTGACGCCCGACCAGGGGATCGAGTTTGCCGTCTTTGGCCTGTACCACCAGGTTCACGGTATAGGCCTCAAGGGCCGAGCGCTTCTTGCCCTTCTTGTCATCTGCGGTCCGGGACTCGTCCGGTTCGACCGACGCAGGGTGGCCCTCCCCCTCGCCCCCCGGCACCTTGGAGAGTCCGTGGGAGATGTAGTTGAGGACATCGAGGCGGGATACCCCCTGCATGCCGAGAAAGGCCGCGGCATGGGACTGCTTCTCACCGAGGATGGCCGCCAGCACGTCACCGACACCCGCCTCCTTGCGCCCCGACGACTGCAGGTGCACCACCGTGCGCTGTAGCACCCGCTGCAGGCCGACGGTCTGTTCGGGGACGCTCTCTTCATCCTGCGCCTCGATGCTCTCTAAATGCTGAGCAAAGAACTCCTCAAGGCTATCGCGCAATGCCTCGAGGTCACCACCGCAGTTGGTAATGATACGCTGGCCATTATCGTCATAGAGCATCGCGAACAAGACGTGCTCGACGGTCAGGTACTCGTGATGGCGTCTCTGCGCTTCGCGCACGGCCAGGGTAAAAGTGATCTGGACTTCCTGATTAAACATACCGTTCCGTTAATCCTTTTCCATGCTGCAGCGCAAGGGGAACCCTGCTTCGCGGGCCCGTTCATGGACCTTGTTAATCTTGGTTTCAGCAACCTCAAAGGGGTAGGTACCACAGACCCCCAACCCCTTGTAGTGGATATTGAGCATGATCATGTTGGCCTCGGTCGCCGAGCGCCGAAATACCTGCTGCAACATCTCTACGACGAACTCCATGGTGGTATAGTCGTCGTTGTGCATAATCACCCGGTAGAGAGGGGGCAGTTTGGTCTGTTTGCGGGTCTCGGTGCTAACCCCGGTAAGCTGTTCACTATTCTCCTTCGCCACCTGCTCAACTCCTTGCCACGCCTTATCATGATGCAATTATACTAACATACGTAGAGAAACCCTCCAAGGCTCTCTCCCCCTGTTCCTATTCACGTTGACTCGCCCCCTAAACAAAGCTAATCTTTTCTACATGAAACACGCCCCCCCCTTAAAACAGACGCTGCTCTCCTGCCTGGTCGGCGGCCTCCTCGGGATGGCGCTCCTCGATTTTTTTTCGGCCATGCAGAAACTCTACCTTGGCCTCCCCCTGTTTAAGCCCCATAGCTATATTGCCCCGTCCCTGTTCGGATTCATAAGCGGCATCGTGCTCGCCCTCAAGCACCTCGGCCTACGCCGCAGCAACGCCGAATTGAGCGAGCGTGAAGAGCGCTACCGCAACCTCTACAAGAACACCCCGGTGATGCTGCATTCGATCAATCGCCGCGGGGAACTGATCAGTGTCAGCAAAACCTGGCTCGACCGACTCGGCTACCGCGAAGAAGACGTCATCGGGCGCCCGCTGCTCGACTTTTTGAGCGAGCACTCCCGCCTCCAGGCCGAAAAACGGACTCTGCCGCGCTTCTTCCGCTACGGCAAGGTGAGCGACATCCCCTACACCCTGGTGCGCAGCAACGGCGAACGCGTCGACGTGCTGCTCTCCGCGGTCGCCGAATACAACGATCAGGGCGAGTTCCTGCAGAGCCTGGCCGTGGCGGTGGACATCACCGAGAGGAAAAAAACCGAGGCGAACGCCCGCCGGCTCGCCTACTTCGACACCCTGACCGGGCTCTGCAACCGCGTACTGTTCCAGGACCGCCTCACTCAGGCCCTGGAACATGTTCGCGCCAACAACCTCTCCCTGGCACTGCTCTACCTCGACCTTGACCGCTTCAAGGGGATCAACGACGCCCTTGGACATTCCTTCGGAGACCTGGTCCTACAGACCGTTGCCATGCGCCTCGGCATGAACCTGAACGAAAAGGACGTTCTGGCCCGCCTCGGCGGCGACGAATTCGTATTGTTCGTCCCGGAAGCCGGCGACGACAAGGAATTGGACGAGTTGGCACGCAAACTACTCGGCCAGCTTGCCCCGGCAATCCACCTGCAAGGTCGCGAGATGTTCGTCAGCGCAAGCATCGGCATCGCCCGGTTCCCCGAACAATGCGAAAGCTACGACGAACTACTGCGCAAAGCGGAAATCGCCATGTACGCCGCCAAGGAGACCGGGCGCAACACCTTCCAACACTACGACGGCGACATGAACACCGAGGTCGAAGAGAAACACGGCATCGAAAACAGTCTGCGCCGGGCTCTCGAGCGGCACGAGCTATCGCTGGTCTACCAGCCTCAGATCAACCTGGCCAACGGCGAAATCTCCGGATTCGAAGCACTGCTGCGCTGGAAGCACCCCCAGGAGGGCCAGATCCCCCCGGGACGCTTTATCTCCGTAGCCGAGGAGACCGGGCTGATCATCCCGATCGGGGACTGGGCTCTGCGCACCGCCTGCAGCCAGGTGCGCGCCTGGTGCGACAGCGGTATCACCATCCCGCGCATCGCCGTGAACATCAGCGGCCCGCAACTGCAACAGCCGACCTTCACCGAGAACCTCGACGCGATTATCGAAGAGACCGGCTTCGACGCCTCACTGCTGGAGATCGAGCTGACCGAAAGCATCCTGATGGAGAATATACCGGAGACCGTGGCTACCCTGACCGACCTGCAGGTACGGGGCATCCAGGTCGCCGTCGACGACTTCGGAACCGGCTACTCATCGCTAATGTATTTGAAAGACTTTCCGATTAACCGTCTGAAGATCGCACAGGAGTTCATCTACAACCTCCCCCGAAACCGGGACCACGCTGTGATCGTCGAAGCGATCATCGCCCTATCACACAGCCTCGGCAAAACGGTCATCGCTGAAGGCGTGGAGAACTCCGATCAGCTCGACTACCTGCGCAAGCTGCACTGCCAGGAGATTCAGGGGTTCTATTACTCCAAGCCGCTCAGCGCCTGGGACGTGCCGGGTTTCATCGAGGACCATGCCGGTAAGTTTCATCGCACCACGCAGTAAAACATGTTACGATCAACCCTTGTAGGCCACTCGGCCTTTGTTATGAGCTATGACTTTTAAGAGGAGTGCCCGTGGACCAGATTAGCCTCCAGAAGCGTCTGCCCCCCTGCCAGGTCAGTCGCAAGATGATCAGTCAACTGGAAAACTTTCTCAACGTGCAGGTCCCCAAGCTGTTCCAGAAGGAACTAGCCAGCATGAGCGGCATCTTTCAAGGACAGAATGCAAGCAGCCTGCGCAAGTACGCGCTCTATGTTCAACAGGGGAGTCAGACCGAAGAACTGAAAAAACTCGAGGACCTCAAGGGCTCGGTGTTCTCCAACAAGGTGCGCCACATTTCGCTGCGTTTAAGACTCGGCATCCCCGAGATCATAAACATTTCAATCTCCTTTACACGCGACCAGTTCGGCGAACTCGACCTGACCGTCACCGACCCCAAAGCCAAGGCCAAAGCACAGAAGATTTATGACGCCCTGCGCCAGATCCTCTCGGCCTACGCCAAGAAGCGCGCCGTCGTCCACAACCGCGCCTTCCAGATCCTCGTGACCCTACTGGTCCCGGTCGGCCTGATCGGACTCGGTGTCTGGTGGCAGAGCGACCTGTTCTTCCTGTTCCTGTCCCTCGGCTGGCTGGTACTGCTGTCGGTTTTTCTTAACTACAGCCTCGCCCAAACCTTTCCGTATATCACCTTCCAGACCGACAAGCGCTTTCATCTACGCAGCCTGCTCTACGGACTGTCGCTGCTGCTGGTCATCGCGGTCACTGCGGGATACGTCTATCTACTGGTGATGCGCATGCACGAACTGGCGACCCTATGACCTCAACTGCGGTTTTACTTGTCAGTGCGTCGGGAGCGGCGCTGGTTGCGGCGACCGTTACCTGGCTGTTTCTACGCGGGCAGGGACTACGCAATGCCGAACGCCTGGCCGCACGCGAAGAGAGCCTGCGCCTCGAGCTGCAGCGCGCCGAACAACGCGAGCAGCAGCTGGCCACCCTGCAGCAACACAACAGCGAGCTACGAGCCGAGGTCGGGCGCCTGGAAACCCACCTGCAGAGCGAACAGCGTAACAGCGAAGAGAAGCTGGCCCTGCTCAACGAGGCCCGCAGCCAACTCAGCGACACCTTCAAGGCGCTCTCCGCGGAGACCCTCAAGAGCAACAACCAGCAGTTCCTCGACCTCGCCCAGTCGACTCTGGCCAAATTCCAGCAGGGTGCGCGCAGTGACCTCGAGCAACGCCAGAAGTCTATCGACCAGCTGGTCAAGCCACTGCATGAATCGCTGACCAAGGTCGACACCCGCATCCACCAGCTCGAGCAGTCGCGCCAACACGCCTACGGACGCCTCGACGAGCAGCTCAAGCACCTGATGGAGACCCAACGCAGCCTCAAACAGGAGACCGACAACCTGGTCAAGGCGCTGCGCGCGCCGAGCACCCGCGGTCAATGGGGTGAGATCCAGCTGCGCCGGGTGGTGGAAATGGCCGGCATGGTCAACTACTGCGACTTCGTCGAGCAGGAGACCACCCAGACCGAAGGGGGCGGCCTGCGCCCCGACCTGATCATCAAGCTCCCCAACCAGAAGAACATCATCGTCGACGCCAAGGTTTCGCTGGCCGCCTACCTCGAGGCGGTGGAAGCCAGCGACACCGATATCAGGAACCAGCAACTGGTCAACCACGCCCGCCAGGTCAAGACCCACCTACAGCAGCTCTCATCCAAGAACTACTGGGCGCATTTCAAACCGACCCCCGAGTTCGTGGTGATGTTCCTGCCGAGCGACGCGATCTACAACGCTGCACTGGAGAAGGACCCGGGGTTGATCGAGTTCGGCACCCAGAACAAGGTGCTGATCGCCACCCCGACCACGCTGATCGCCCTGCTGCGTGCAGTCCACTTCGGCTGGCGCCAGGAGCAACTGGCTGAAAACGCCGAAAAGATCAGCGAGCTGGGACGCGAAATGTACGACCGCGTGGCGACCTTCTCGAGCTACTTCGTAGATCTCGGCAAGGGACTCAACCGCTCGGTGGAAAAATACAACCAGGCGGTCGGCTCCCTCGACACCCGGGTGCTGGTCACCGCGCGCAAGTTCAAGGAACTAGGTGCCTACAGCAACAAGGAACTCGAAACCCCGGCCCCGATCGAGAAAACCTCCCGCAGCCTCAACCTGCCGGAGAGCGACTCTCAATAGTGGCCCCCTTGCCAAGTCGCTCGAGCATGCTTAGATTGACGCCTGAAACACCCAACTCAACCCATGCAAAGGACGAATCATGAAACGACTGCTCGCTCTGCTTATCCCGCTCCTCCTGCTGCTCCCCGGCTGCGGCTACAACCAGATCCAAAAAAACGAGGAGGCGGTGTTCGCCGCCTGGGGCAACGTCGAGGCGACCTACCAGCGCCGTGCCGACTTGATCCCCAACCTGGTCGAGACGGTCAAGGCCTATGCGGCGCACGAAAAAGAGACCTTCACCGCGGTCACCAACGCGCGTGCCAAGGTCGGCCAGATGCAGATCAAGGCCGACAAGCTGAACCCGGAAACCCTGCAGAAATTTAAGGCCGCCCAGGGCGAACTCTCCTCGGCGCTGTCGCGCCTGCTGGTGGTAGCCGAGCGCTACCCCGACCTCAAGGCGAACCAGAACTTTCGCGACCTGCAGCATCAGCTCGAGGGAACCGAGAACCGCATCAATGTAGCGCGCCAGCGCTACAACGACACGGTACGGGTGTTCAACACCTCGATCCGTACCTTCCCCAACAACCTGACCAACAAGTTCCTGTTGCAGCTTGAGCGCAAGGAAGCCTTCAAAGCTGACGAAGGGGCCGCCCAGGCGCCTCAGGTGAAGTTCTAGACGGATGCGCCACCTCGCCCCCCTACTCCTGTTGCTGCTCTTGCTGCCATCTATGGCGACGGCCCTCGACGTGCCGCCACTGCGCAGCCGCGTCACCGACCTGGCCGGGATGATCTCGGCTCAGACCGAGCTGCGCCTGGAACAGGCACTTACGGAATTCGAACGGAGCGATTCGACCCAGATCGCCATCCTCACCGTGGAGAGCCTCGAAGGGGAAAACCTCGAGGACTACGCCCTGCAAGTCGTCACGACCTGGGGCCTCGGCCAGGCCGAGCACGACAACGGGGCGCTGCTACTGGTGGCCAAGCAGGAACGTAAGATCCGCATCGAGGTCGGCTACGGGCTCGAAGGGAAGCTCACCGACCTGCTCTCCGGGCGCATTGTCGACAACGAAATCTCACCGCGCTTCAGGCAAGGAGATCTGGACGGCGGCTTCCTGGCCGGCACTGCGGCGATGATCGAAGCGGTCCGTGGCGAATACCAGGGAACCGGAACAGTCACGAAAAAGAAACGTCGCTCCTCTTGGGGCTGGATCGCCTTGATCCTGTTCCTCGGCCCGGGTCTGAGCCTGCTCGGCGGAGGGCGCCGCTCCAGTCACCGACGCGGCGGATTCTGGATCAGCGGCGGTGGTTTCGGTGGCGGATTTGGTGGCGGTGGCGGTTTCAGCGGCGGCGGAGGTGGCTTCGGTGGCGGTGGCGCCTCGGGCGGCTGGTAAGGAGTGACTATGAAACGAGCACAAGACTACTTTTCTACTGCAGAGCAGGAGCGTATCCGCGCCGCAGTAGCGGCTGCCGAACAGCGTACCGCCGGTGAAATCGTGCCACAGGTCGTCGAGGCATCTTTCGACTACCCGCGCGCCGAGACCTTCGGCGCCGGCTTCTTTGCCCTCGGCCTGGCAACCCTGCTCAGCTGGGGTTTCGGAGATTCCTCGGTGTGGGTCTTTCTGCCGCTGTTTCTTCTCGGTTACCAGCCCTGCAAGTGGCTGATCCGCTCACTCCCTGGCCTGCATCGACGACTGATCCGTCCCGACGAAATGGCCGCCGAGGTCGAAGAGAAGGCAATGCTCTCCTTCTTCGAACTCGGCGTGCACCGTACCCGCGAACGGACCGGCATCCTGATCCTGATCTCGCTTTTCGAGCGCCGCGTGCAACTGCTCGCCGACGAGGGGATCAACGCCAAGGTGTCCCATGAAACCTGGGAAGAGGTAGTTAAGACGATTACGGCCGGCCTGCACAACAGCAACGCCTGCGACGCTCTCTGTACCGCGATTGAACGCTGCGCAGAGATCCTTGAAGAACACTTCCCGCGCCGCAGTGACGACCGCAACGAGCTCCCCGACCTGGTGATCGAATAATCGTCAGGTTATCGGCCATGGCAACGTCACTCTCCCTAGTGCGCCAAACCATCTGCCTGTCTTGTCGGAGCAACCTGCTGTCCACAAGCGGCCGTACCACCTGTTACCTCAGGGGAAAATCGGTTTCGACCAGCCAGGCACACCCTCCAGGTTGTAGACGTTAGCAGCGCCTACCGTGCACCCGACGAAACCCTGGTCCTCACGCTCACTCTCGCGGTGGAAGCCGGTGATCCCACCAGCTGCAAAGCCCTCGCCATTTTGGTGCGTGACCTCGAAAATCTCAAAGAAAACGTGCCCCACCACAAAAACGCATTTCCCTCCACCCTGCAGCTTGAATCTACACTGCTCGCAGCTACCTGGCAGCAAACAATGCGCGGAGCAACCTCCCGCCCCCACCCTTGCTCGCCGGAGATTCTGCGCAGTGTCATGTTTTCACAAGTAGCGTCAGCCCATCAACCAGCGGTCCATCCTTGGGGTGCTATTGCCTCGCAATGTCGATGACGTATAACCATTTTCCACCAGAAGATGGCAGCAAGCCCTATAAACGCAACGCACAAAACAGGAACACAACAAATTGGAACAAAATAATTCATTACCCTGGTGGTAAAGATTTGCACACGTGATAATACTTTCTAAGTACCCGATTCATAACATCTTAACTCATTAACCCTCCTGTTCTGCCACGTCACCATTAGATGCATCTATCAAGGGAGAATATCGAAATGAAAAGGGTGAAGAAGGTTCGGGGTAAGGGATTGCTGTATCTCGCCATCCTGCTGTGCAGCCAGTTGCTGGCAACTTCGGCACTGGCCTGGTCACCACTGGCAGTGGCGGATGATCCGCTGCTGCGCATGCCGGGCACGCAACCCGCCCAGGGGATCAACCTGGAATCTCCCGGGCGTTGCCTTAACTGTCACAGCGGTTATAACCAGGCGGTCGAACCGGGGCACAACTGGAAAGGCTCGATGATGGCCCAGGCGTCGCGTGACCCGATCTTCTGGGCCTGCATGACGGTCGCCGCCCAGGATTCAATCTGGGCGCTCGGCAACCCGAACGCCGTCGACCTGTGCGAACGTTGCCACTTCCCGGCCGGCTGGCTGCAAGGCCGCTCCGACCCGCCCAACGCCACGGCCATGACCGGCAGCGACTACGATGGCCTCTCCTGCGACTTCTGCCACCAGATGTGGGACCCTAACTTCGAAACCACCTATAACGGCAGCCGCGAAGGAAGTGACTGGAGCGGCTACTGGGACGAGGCGAGCAGCCTCTCATCCACCGCGGCCGGCGAAACCTATGCCGCCGACCAGGCCCTGGCAGCCAACATCCAGCTGTTCCACCCGGGGCAGTTCTTCATCGACAACCTGCCAAAGTATGCCGGCACCTATACCGAGAGCGGCAGCGGCCAGTTCTTTATTTCCGACCAGCGCTCCAAGCGGGCCAGCTTTGCCGACGCCGGCGCCAAGCACCAAATGCTCTACAGCCGCTTCCACAAGTCGAAATACTTCTGCGCCACCTGCCACGACGTATCCAACCCGGTGCTGGCCAATGCCGGTCTCTCTGGCCTACCCGACCTCTCCGGCGGCAGTGACCTGATCACCGAGCAGTACGCGGCCTCGAGCTACTTCCATGTCGAGCGCACCTTCTCCGAATTCATGCTCTCCGCCTACGGGCAGCAGGGCGGCGCGCCGACCAATGCCGACTTCCAGGCCCAAGGAGCACCGAGCATCACCCACGCAGCCAAGTGCCAGGACTGCCACATGCGCGACGTGGTCGGCGCGGGTGCCAACAAGAATACCGCGGTACTGCGGCCCGACGGCAGCCTCGAGCACCCCCAGTCGGGACAACCGCTGCACGATTTGACCGGCGGCAACGCCTGGATTTCCTACATCCTTGCCAGCCTCGACCAGAACGGTCCAGTCTACGACGCCACCAACGCCGCCTTGCTCGGCCAGGGTCCTGCAGTTCTGACCCTCGACCTCTCCCAGGGGGAATCGCCGCTACAGAACGGTGCGGCCCTCAAGGACGGCTCCGACCGCGCCCTGCAGCAGCTGCAACTCGCCGCCACGCTCAAGAGCCACAGCTACGATCCGGCCAACGGCATCTTTAGCGTCAACATCCAGAACAACAGTGGTCATAAACTGATTTCCGGCTTCCCCGAAGGGCGGCGCATGTTCCTGAACGTGAAGCTCTACAAGCAGGGGCAGTTGATCTTTGAAGTCAACCCCTACTCCTCCACGGTCGGAACCCTGAAAGGGATGCCGGGTACCACGTTAGCCACCAACGAACAATATCTGGACGAGCTGGTCTACGAGATCCACCCGAGCAGCTCTCTGACCGGTGAGGAGCAGACCTTCCACTTCGTGCTCGCCACCGGACGTTCCAAGGACAACCGTATCCCGCCGCGCGGTTTCGATATCGCCAAGGCGCCCGAGCGGTTCAGCGAACCGGTCTGGCATAACGCCAGCGCCCCCGACTACTTCAGCACGGCCGAATACGCAGGCGGCTACGACGCCATCGCCCTGAACCTGCCGGCCGGCGCCGACTACGTCGAGACCACCCTCTTCTACCAGGGGACCTCACGCGAATACATCGCTTTCCTGCGCGACGAGATCAACGGTACCGCTTCCACGCTGACCTTAACCGGAGGCACCAACCCGGCCGGAGGGACCGAAACCTACCTCGTCCAGAGCGACCCGTTTTTTACCCAGCTCAAGGCCTGGGGCAACGTGATCTGGGATCTCTGGTTCCACAACCATGGACTCGACGGTAGCGGTGCCGCAGTCGCCGGTATCGTTCCGGTCGCCATGACCAGCGCCACCTGGGGCTCGCCCCCTTCGGCGTGTACACCGCCGGTGCCGATCCTGAATGCCACAACCCCGGGCAACGGTCAGGTGACCCTGAACTGGAGCGACGAACATAGCGGAGACGACCAGGTGACCGGCTACCGCATCTACTACGACCAGGCCGGCAAATCGCAGCTGGTCGCCGAGGTCGGCAAGGTCACAACCTACACCGACAGCGGCCTGAGCAACGGCTCGGAAATTTGCTACAAGGTCACAACCCAGTATGCCGGCTGTGAATCGGAGTTCAGTAACATCCTCTGCTCCATCCCCAATCCTCAGGGACAGGCGATCGTCACCGCCACGTCCCTCGAAACCGGCAGTTACATCAAGACCGGCAAAGGGAAAAACGCTGTCACCACCTGGACGACCACTTCGAGCTTTACCCAGGGGGACACGGTGGTGATTCGCATACGCCTGGTGGACCAGAGCACCGGACTGCCGCTGGCCAACGCCACCGCAGATTTCACCATCAGCGGGCCTCAAAACCTGACGCTGACCAGCGGACCCAGCGACCCCGATGGTTTCGCCGAGGCGAGCTGGAAAACCTCCACGCCCAACAAGCGCGGCGTCGGTGGCACCCCGACCGGTAGCTACACCGCAACCTTGAGCGATGCTGTGCTTGGTGGCTACACCTGGGATAACGTATCCCTCAGCACAAACTTCACCCTGCCGTAGCCCCTCAGGACACCCCAAAAAAAAACGGGGGATCGTGCCTACGATCCCCCGTCTTTGTTGCCTGTGAACTCTCTTTTTCAACCGGCCCGGACGCTCCGTTCGGACTTCTCGCCCATCATGGACCAGAACAACAGAACAACTCCGGACATCCAGAGGATCTGCACCTTCTGGCTGATCAGGATATGCGCTTCATGCGAGTAAGGACAATACCCTGCAAAACGGATCGCGGCCATAATCAAGGCCGGCAAAAAGGTCAGCACGACAACCCCAGCGGCAAAACCGACCAACCAGATCGACTCGCGTTTCATAAAACACCTCCCACAGACAAAAGAATCTAAACACATCCACTAATAAGTATATATAGCAACACACATACCAAGTTCACTACGCTTCCGCTCGTAAACCATTATTAATCTTAACCCAAGGGTTATTGGGCTTTTTTAACTACTCCCCCAATACAGGGCTGGCGATCCATCCGACCTAAAGGTCGCCATTTTTTTGTCATTCTTGGCTCAGGGGACCGTCCCCTTTGCCAAAGAGTTGTCTACATCTCTGCTATGGGAAGCAACTAAGTGCGGTT
>PKUI01000138.1 GCA_002869605.1 Desulfuromonas sp.
ATCCATCAACTCCTAGCTTGCACTCACACCCATTTCCGACAGGCTCTGCAGCCCCTCTTGATAACGACACTTCCATCCCCTGTCAACAAACACTCACACCGAGTCAGGACAAACCAAGTTCTACACGACATGCACCCCAATCTACAACATGGCCAAATTTAGCCAGTTGTGGCCGGAGGCGGCCAACTTTACCGTTGCGAGACGTCGACCCACTATCCCGCCAAAGCCTAGCGACGGCCAGATTCTATGCTATTCTTTCACCGTTGCCAACCATGCAAATATCTTTTGGCATCAGCGTTGCTCATAGTGATGTAACCGAACAACGCAAAACATTGTTTTGAACTGACCGCAAGAGCTAAGAACAGCAAGCCCTAATTCAAAGGAGGAAAAAGAACATGAAACGACTCAAAAGAACCCTTGCCCTGCTGCTCGTCACCCTCATGGCGCTGGCAGCCTCCCCCGTCCTCGCAAAGGACCGTCTCGGTTTCGGCGGTGGCCCCGAAGGGGGAACCTTTCAGTACTTCTCCAACGGGATCTCCTCTCGACTTTCCAAGATGCTGCCAAATGTCGAGGTTTCAAACATGGCTTCAGCCGGATCGGTGGAAAATGTCCGCCGGATCAACTCGGGCGAAATTGACTTTGGCATCGCCTACTCGGGAGACACCTACCTGGCGCGTAACGGCCGCCTTACCAACGACACCAACAAGTATCCCAACGTACACGCCGTCGCCTACCTTTACGGTGCCCCGGCCCATCTAATCGTACTTGAGAAAAGCGGCATCACCAAGGTCTCCGATCTGGCCGGCAAACGCGTCGCCGTCGGCGGGGCTGGATCAGGTGCGGCGGCCGCCGCGCAGCGCTACTTCGGTGCGCTCGGTCTGTGGGACAAAATGAAAGTCGAATTCATCGGCTACAGCAAGGCCGCATCTGCCATCGGCGACGGCCTGATCGATGCCATGTGGGTTTTTGCCGGCTTCCCCAACAGCTCGGTGATCCAGGCTGCGGCAAGCAACAAAATCAAGATTCTGCAAACCTTTGAGGCTGGTGAAAAAGGTGGCGCTTTCGAGCAGTACCCCTTCTACGCTCCGGTAACCATCCCGGCCGGCACCTACAGCGGGGTTGACTACGAAGTAAAAACCTTCCAGGACAGCGCCCTGTGGGTTGCCAATGCCAACGTCAAGGCAGACCACGCCTACAACGCGGTCAGCAACATCTTCACCAAGGAGGGGCTCTCCTACATGGTCAAGGTCAAGAGTACCGCTAAAGCCATGTCGGTCGCCGGCGGCATCACCGGCATCGTCACCCCGATTCATGCTGGCGCTGCCAAGTTCTGGGAAGAACAGGGACTCAAATTGACGCACGAACAAATGGGCCACTGATTCGCCTCGAAGCTCGACTGTAAAGCGGGGCCGCAAGGCCCCGCTTCTTAATGCTAGCAACACAACATTTTTATCTAGGCAGGTTACGCTATGTCAGAACAGACCCAGGAAGAGCTACAGGAACTCCCCCCCGAGAAGCAGGACGAACTCAAAAAACTGATGGAGAAAGATTCGAAAACGTATCGCTCCCCTACCGGTTTTTTCAAATGGCTCGTCGCGATACTCGGCGCCGGTATGGTCCTGTTCTATTTATACACCGCTGGCCTTGCCGCAGTTGCCACCCAATACCACCGGGGAGTCTACGTTTTCGTAACCTATGTGCTGGTCTTCCTGCTCTACCCTGCGGGCAAAACGCGCATGCAGATCCCGCTTAATCTGGTGCTCGGTTTTATCTACTCTGCAGCGCTCTCTTGCTGGCTGCTGTTTGACAGCGTCGATGCCTTCCATGCAGCTTTCACTGCCGGCAGTATCGGCACCCTGGGATCGATCATTGCCGGAAGCATCATCATAGGCACCGGGCTATTTTTCGCCGATCGCACCCTGACGGCACGCTGGCCCAGCAATCCGGCTCTTTCCGACCTGCTTTTCGCCCTCGCCTCTTCGGCGGTGGTCTATTACTGGATCCACGAATTCGAGGTGCTCAATTATCGCGCCGGCGCCGAAACACACCTCGACGGAATGATCAGCATCATCGGCATCGTCCTCTCCCTCGAGGTTTGCCGACGGGTCCTCGGCTGGTCGATGACCTTCATCGGCATCGCCCTGTTTCTCTACGGATGGATCGGAAATGCCGCATTCATCCCGGAAGTCATAGCGCATCGCGGTTTCGGGATTGAGCGCCTCTGTACCGCCCTGTTCTTGACCACCAACGGGGTCTTCGGGGTCATGGCCAACGTCCTGGCAACCTACGTGATCCTGTTTATTTTCTTTGGTGCCTTCCTGCACAAGTCGGGTGCCGGCAAGTTCTTCATCGACCTGCCCCTGGCTCTGGCCGGGCGCAGCACCGGTGGTCCGGCCAAGGTTGCGGTCATCGCCTCGGCCCTGTTCGGCTCGGTCTCCGGAAGCGCCATCGCCAACACCGTTTCAACCGGGGCGTTCACCATCCCGTTGATGAAACGGGCCGGCTTCAAACCTCATGTCGCCGGGGCCATCGAACCCTCGGCGTCGATCGGCGGCATGTTCCTGCCACCGATCATGGGTGCCGGCGGCTTCCTGATGGCAGAACTCACCGAGACCTCCTACGCCTATATCATGATGATCGCTGTTTTCCCTGCCCTGCTCTACTTCTTCTCGGTCTTCTGCATGATTCACTTCGAGGCTAAGAAACAGGGGCTCAAGGGGATTACCGACGAGGAGTTTCCACACTGGAAAGTAGTGCTTAAAAAAGAATGGTACTATTCACTGCCGCTGATCATCATCACTGTGCTGATGATCATCGGCAAGTCCCCCGGCATGGCCGCTTTCTGGTCAGCCCTCTCCTGCATCGTGGTCAGCTGGGTGCATCGCGAAGAGAAGAACACCCTCAAAAACGGCTGGGTATTCATTCCCATTTCGGCTCTTTTTGTTCTGATTATCGCCCTCGACTTCATTAAACTGCCGATCGAGGATATTTTCGGTTTTAAGCTTCAGTTCTTCATCACGGCAGGTGCTACACTGTTCTGCCTGGGCGTCAGTGCCGTCCGCAAAAACATCGCCATGGACCTCAAGGGTATCTGGGAAGCGATCCAGACCGGCGCCAAGAACACCCTGATCATCGGCGCCACCCTCGGCGTCATCGGCATCATCGTCGGTACCATCTCACTCACCGGTATCGGACTCAAGTTCTCTGACATCATCATCTCGCTGGCCGGCGGCAACCTGCTCGCAGCAATCTTCCTGGTGGCGCTCGCCTCGCTGGTCCTCGGCATGGGAGTGCCGGTCACTGCCGCTTACCTGATCACCGCGGTGCTGGCAGTACCTCCGCTGATGGAGATGGGGGTGCCAGCCCTCGCCGCACATATGATCGTCTACTGGTTCAGCCAGGACTCCAACATCACCCCGCCGGTCTGTGTGGCCGCGTATGCCGGCGCGGCCATCGCCGGCTCCGACCCGTGGAAAACCGGCTGGACGAGCTTCAAGTTTGCCAAGCTGCTCTATGTGATGCCGATACTGTTTGCCTTTACGCCACAGATCCTTTTCCAGCCCTCCTCGGCCAACATCAAGGTACCAAGCTTCGATGAAGAGATGCCGTTCGCCTCGGTAATCAAACTCAACATCGAACGGGGACAGCACTTTACAAAGGGAGACGTGGTCGCGCAGGTCCTGGTCGGTGACGACATTGTCGATGTTGCCGCGCAAAAAGAAGGTGAGGTCGTTGAGCTGAAAACCTTCGCCGGCGGCATGGTCAATGCTGGGGAAGTCATTATCGAGGGGGTCAAGCCGGCAACAGGGATGATGACCCTATCCTCGTTCTTCTCTGCCATACTGGGGACCATCGCCTTCTCGTCGCTGACCATGTTCTACTGGCTGCGCAAGACCAGTCTGCCCGAATGGCTGATGCTGGCTGCCGCAACCATCCTGCTCTACTGGCCGACGCTGTTGACCGATGCCATAGGTATCGTGTTGACCGCAATCGTGCTGTTTCTGCAGATTGCCAAAAACAAAAAGGGGCAGTCCGCTGAGCCCGCCACGGCCTGACGGGGAGGAGCGAATGCGGAAAATCGAACAGATCCTGTTTGCCACCGACTTTTCGGACGCCTCGGCGCCCGCCGCTGAATATGCCCTATCCCTCGCAGAGATGGCAGGGGCTCATCTGCACGTGCTACATGTCATCAATGAGCTCGACGAGCCACAACGGGTGATGATTCCCGCAGAAGCCTTCCAGACCCTGCAACGAGAGCTCGAAACCCAGGCGATCCGCGAACTCGAAGCATTCTGCCAACAAGCCCCACAGGGAGTCCCAACCACCCGCCACGCCGCAATCGGCAACCCGTTTCAGAAGATCCTGGAGATCTCGAAGAAAATATCTGCAGACTTGATCGTCATGGGCACCCACGGGCGAACCGGAATCGAGCAGGTCATCGTGGGAAGCACTGCGGAGCGTGTGGTGCGGCACTCTGCTATTCCGGTGCTGTCGGTACGTGCCTGACTGAGCAAGGACAGCTAACAGCCATCGGCAAACGGTTACTGCTTAAGGGCGAAGGCATTGCTTTCGCCCTTTTTTCTCACCGATACATCTGGACCTGTGCAGCACACTTCTTTAAAATAGGCGAAATCTCATTTAGACAGGTCTATCATGCATGAACTATTCACCCGCAACCGCGGACTTTTCAACGCCTCACTGAGTCTCCAAGCGCTGGGCGATGACCTGCAGGTGGTCATCTGGGGAGGAGAACGCCCCCATGTCGGCGCCGTCGCCGTCGCCGAACCGCGCGTCAGCCTCTCCGACCCACGGCGCACCACAGCCTCTTCCTCGGTTATCTGCCTCTCGGGACATAAGGAGGACGAACTGGCTCGGGACGCCGCCTTGCGTCTGGCCATTGTTTCTCGGGGTGCAGTCGCCGTGACCGCGGGACTTCACTGGGATCAGCTTGATGCGGACGACATCAAGAATGTACTGCAACTATGTGACGAACTGATCAGGGACGCAGAAAACTGGCTGGAAGCACAGCGGGAGGACGAATAGCCGCCCCTCGACAACCAGACTACCCATGCAGCAGCAGAACGTACTGGCGGATACCGTCGAGGAGCATCTGCACCGCCAGCAGAACCAGCAGCATCCCCATCAGGCGAGCCATGGCGCGCATGCCTCGCTCTCCAAGCAGGCGCAGCAGGTAGGGTGAAAGAACCAGGATAGCGGTCACCAGCAGCCAGGCCAAAAAGAGAGCGACACTCCACTCATCCAGCCTGTTCGGTTCCGACGAACTAAGCAGAATCAAAACGGCCAAAGCCGACGGTCCAGCGACCAAAGGCATCGCCAGCGGGACGATGAAGGGATCATCGACCTGCTCCTCCTCACGTGCGTTCGCAGGAAACAACATCCGCAATGAAATCAGGAACAGCAGCACCCCTCCGGCTATATTCAGCGAGGGCTGGGAAAGCCCGAGGAAACCGAGAATGCTCTCGCCCGCCAACAGGAAGGTACCGAGGATGGCGAGGGCGATCAGCAGTTCACGCGCAATGATGCGTGCCCTGACCCCGGGGGGATGGTCACGCAGCAGCGCGTTGAACACCGGTGCATTGCCGAGCGGGTCCATGATCAGAAATAGCGTCGTCGCAACCCTGACAATATCGTCCCAGTGCAAAGTCCCCACCTCTTTCAATCCTGAAATGCGTCATTAATCCTCGTTGAGACCAGATATTACCTGGCCACCGAGGGTTACCCCATGGAGAAGCGGAAGCGAACCTTGCCAGCCTCGATTACGTCACCACCCTTCAACGCCGTCCCCTTTTCAATCTTGACACCGTTGAGCCGCAGCTTGTCCCCGTGTTCGCCCGGAACCAGGGTGTACCCCTTGGGATCACGCGTGATATACGCCACGTTCTTCGGCGCAAAAATCCCTTCAAGACGGACCTGGGCACTCTCCCCTTTGCCGATCTCGGTAAGTCTCCCCGTCAGCTGAAACTCGGACTGGCTTGCCTTGCCGTCCTCGACCTTGAGACGCGCCGGCGGACCAGCCGCGGCCAGTTCGGCCCGATCGACAAGTTCACGCTGCTTCTCGGTATCAAGCACCATGGTCTGATCCATGTCGAGCTCGCGGATTCCCTCACCGGCGGCCTGGCCTGCCTCGAGCATGAACACCAGGGAATGCTTGCCGATGGTCGCCGTATCTCCGTCCTGAAGACCCCACTTGCTGATCTTCTTGTCGTTGATATACGTCCCGTTGGTGCTATTGAGATCCTCGATAAAGTAATGCCCAAGTTGATTTTCGATGCGGGCATGAAAGTTGGACACCGCCAAGTTGTCGATCTGGATGTCGTTCTTGAGATTACGCCCGATGGTAATCTCGGCATTGTCGCTCTCAATGACCTTGAGGACGCTCTCGTTAAACTTCAGCAGAATGCGCAACATGTTCCCCTTACCTCCGCAATTTATTGACCGCCGTCATCAGGGTCGATTTCCAACGGGCTTCGTGACAATCGATGACCACCGCCGTAATATTATCCTTCCCCCCCAGGGCATTCGCCAGCTCCACCAGTCGCGCAGCGGTCTCGGCGGGGGGACCCTTGGCGGCCAGAACACTTTTCAGTCCATCCTCGTCGACTAAGTCGCTCAAGCCATCACTGCACAGCAAAAAACGGTCATGCGGCATGACATCAATCGGGATCACATCAGCTTCGATCTCCGGCTCGATACCGAGCGCCTTGACCAGCACATGGCGCATCCTGGCGTTCGCGGCCTCCTCCTGTGAGATGACCCCGGCCCGTACCTGCATATTGACCCAGGTGTGATCACGTGTCAGTTGGGTCAACACCTCGCCACGTAGTCGATAGGCACGGCTGTCGCCGACGTGCCCCAGATACCCGCCCGTCTCCGCACAACAGATAAAGGTCAGCGTAGTCCCCATGCCTTTCCGCTCTTCGTGCTCCTGGGCATCTGAAAAGATCGCCCGATTCGCAACGCTGACGGCCTGCTGCAGGGCCTCCGCGGAACACTCCAGGGACTCACTCTCCTCGGCGAGAAAGTGGGAGAACAGGGCCTCGATCGCCAGGGCACTGGCGACCTCACCGGCGGCGTGTCCCCCCATGCCATCAGCGACCGCAAACAGCCCCTGCTTGCTCGCGACACGAAAGGTATCCTCGTTGTGATCCCTGACCCGCCCCGTATCACTTTGCCCATCAGCGGTGAAGAACATCACTTCCTCGCTTTCTCGCTGCAAGCCCGTGCCGCAGCTGCAACCTCGAAGGCGTTTTTGGGGCGCCGCGAAACCGCCTTGACAAGCAGGCTGTCGATCAGCTCGTAGCAACATTTCGGCAAGTCTTTGTTTTTTTCCCTGAGGGGCATGAAGTTGAGGTTCGAGATGTTGTACATCAACGACGCCATGCTGTCACCGACAAAGGCTTTTTCCCCGCACAACAACTCGTAGCAGACCGAGCCGAGGGAGAAAAGATCGGAGCGTCCATCGACCTTCTTGGCAGCAACCTGCTCGGGGGACATGTAGCTTGGAGTCCCTAGCACCATGCCGGTCTGGGTCTGTGAATTCGACACCACCCGGGCAATGCCAAAATCGGTGACCTTAACACTGTTGTCGGAAAGGCGCATGATATTGGCCGGCTTGATATCACGATGAACCACCTCGTTATCATGTGCATAACCGAGGGCATCGGCGACATCGGCGACGATCGTCATGACCTCGTATGGAGATAACAGCGTACCGGGCTTACAATAGGTCGCGAGGTCTTTGCCGTTGAGAAACTCCATCGCCAGGTAGGCCAGGTCATGCTCCTCCCCCGCATCAAAAATCGTTACGATGCCCGGGTGGTTGAGACGCCCGGCAGCTTCGGCCTCGCGAAAGAAACGGTCCTTGATCATCGGCAACTGGGTGTCATCGACCCCGCTGTAGGCGAGGGTCTTGATCGCCACCTCACGGTTGATTTTCGGGTCGCGCCCAAGATAGACCGTCCCCATGGCACCCTGGCCGAGCTCACTGACTACCTCATAGCGTCCAAGCGTCGGATGAACCGCCCCCTGTTCAAGAACCACCGTAGCATCCTTGCCCGGCTTCCCCAGCGGTGCTCTGCCGTTGTGGGCACGCAGCCTCTCCAGGCGCTCGCCGACGTCCTTGTAACGTCCTCTTTTTGCCAGCAGTTCATAGACCCCAAGGGCCTGTCCGAAGCGGCGTTTGCGTTCATAATCGAGCCCCAGTTGGTAGAGCAGCTCACGCGCCCCATCATGGCCAACCGGACACGACTTGAAGCGTTCAAGCGCCTGGTCGAGCATCCCCTTCTCCTGCAACATCTGCCCGAGATGACAATTGAGTTCTGCCAGCTGCAGGCGCCGTTGCGCGAAGGTACGCTCGCCCACCAGCAGTATCATCCCCATCACCGTCAACAAAAATGGTGGGGACAACTGCAGCCACCAACCGAGATTAACCAGCAGGACCGTGGAACCGACCATCCAGGCAAGCAGAAACACTCCCATCAGGAACCATGCGGTGCGCACGGGGAGCCGCGGCACCACCAGCCACAAGAAGAAGGCAAAGTAGCTCAGCACCAGCAGCTCGACCAGAGGTACCCACCCCGGGCGGCTGAGTTGAAAATCTCCCAGCAACTGGCTGAGCATCCTGGCCTCCGTGAACTCCTGCGCGCCGGGCTGGTCAAAACGCCCGATGACCACGGTTTTGCCGGAAAGCAGCCCCTCCTCACCATCGGCGGCATATACAACCTCCGTCGTATGTACCGGCAATGGCGCAAGGTAAGACTCAGGAAGCGGCAGCAGGCGCAGTTGCGCATCGATCGGAAGGCTCCGCTTGCCGGCGAGCAGAACACTGGAAGCACCGCGTGCTACATATTTGAGTTCCCTGAACGTGGCGCCCTCCGCGACCACCAAAGTCGCCAGGCTCGCTGCCGGGTAGTAGCGTTCCCCGGCCGCCATCAAGAGCAGCCCCGGCACACTGTCAACGTTTTCGACCTCGGGAGCAAACCCTGCTGCGGCCGCCTGCCGCAACAAAGGGTCCCAGGGAAGTGCAACCGATGCGATTTTCAGTTCGGCCCAGGGCGGGGGGACAGGGTTGGAAAATCGTTTCAGTTTTTCCGACCAGTTCCACTGAGGAATATCGAGTTTCAGGGTGTACTTAGCAAGTCCGGTGAGGGTCTCGTCGGCCTCGGGGCCACTCTGTATGGAACTGACCAGCACAACATTCCCGGACTCCCGCAAGGCCCGGCCCAGCTGCGCATCACCATCAAATTCCCGCTGCAGGGTGCGCAGTTCGGGCTTGATACGTTGCCAGAGCTTGTTATGGGCGGCCCCCGGGGTACGATTCCATTCGTCAACCAGCGACTGCATGCGGGTGCCCGCAGCATCCGATGCCGGAGAAGTCAGGGGCAGATACAGAAGCACCGCCCGTACCCGCTGTTCAGTGAGTCGCACCAGCAATGCCGCCAGCTGATCACGTGAAAACTCCTGTTCCTTAAGACGCAGGGCAACCACCGGAGATTCCGGGGGGACCGGAGCCATTCCAGCACGTAACGACAGGAGCTCGCTCTCGAGCTCGACCAGCTGCGGGACCTGAAAGATGACCCCACCGGCGAGCACAAGCATCAGCAGCAGAATCAGGCTGCGTACGGAAAACAACCAGCGCATTATCATGCCATCAACACCTCAATACACTCATCGGCCCGGAGAATCTTCTTCAACATCTTCCCCCTCGGCCGACAAGAAACGGAACTTACCTTTGCGCAGTTTATGCCGCCACAAGCCATGCGATGCAAAACCTTCCCATCCCCAGGCAAGCCAACGCAGTAACGCGAATGCCAGCCAAAGCGACCATGCCAGCATTAACAGTCGATAGACCAGCATCGGCAAGGACACAACCCAGGCACGTGGGAAGTCGACAGGTGACAAGTCCTGGTACCAACGTAACAGTTGACTGCTCGAACCGTTCCCGGCTATCTGCATATCGGGATAACCGAGCAGCCCGTATTGAACGGCCCAGCACAACGCCCCCAGCGCCAGCAGGGTCAGCAGAACCAGACCGACCTGTACCAGATTGAACAGATCGGGATGAGTTTCGCTGTTCATGCGCCGTCGCCAGCCCAGTGCCAGCAGCCAGCCGACAACCAACAAAACCATCACCACGTGCCCCTGGGTCAGACCGAGTCCAAGCAGAATCCATTCCCAGCTCCGCAGCGGGGTCAGACCGACCCGTCCCAGCACAAACCCTGCACCGACCACGATCAACACCACCCCCCAGAAAAGGACGGCCGGCCCCATCGCTGGTCCGCCGGCAAACAGCACCCAGCGATTGGCAGGTACCTTGACATCGATGCGGGAATTGACCGAGGGGGTCTCGAGTTGCAGTGCCGGGGTCTTCCAGAACAGTCCCATGCCGTCAGCGAGCCGCATCACCAGCTCAACACCCTGCTTACCGGGGCGCACCGGGACATACACCATCGTCCCGTCACGTTGAACCGGTTGCTCCTGCCCATCGATGACGACACGGAGCAATTCGCTCTCCGCAGGCAACGCAATCCGATATTTGCCCCCCTGGCTGCTACGCGCCTCAAGGTGCAAGGTGGCGTCTCCGGTACGTGCCCCGGCGGCAAGCGTCAGTCGAGCCGCATCGACAGTCAACGTCTGCCCGGGAACCCCTTGGGGTCGGGAGAGCTTCAAGCCAACCTGTTCACCCGGCCAGGGTCGCCACTCCGGGAGGTAGCTGGCCTCAGGCTGTTGTGGATAGATTTTCGGGATCCCGGAGAATTCAACATGCCACAGAGGGCTGACATCGAGCCGCCAGACCTCGACCCAGTCTCCTTCTGCGGGCGTCTGCAGGGTCAGTTGCTCCTGCTCTTCCAAATAGGAGCGCCAGCTTAGGTGCGAGATTCCGGGGGGCAAAACCACCCGTACCGCACCGTTACCGGTCACTGGGAGCTCCTCGATGGGCGCCTCGCCGGAAAGCAACGGCAGATTAATAGCCACGGGCTGATCAGGAGGAGAAAGTCGTGACACCCGGGTCTGCACCTGCCAGTTCAAACCGAGTTGAAGGGTACGCTCGACCCTCAGAAACGGCGGAATCCTGCTCGGCTCAAGCTCCTTTGACACCAGATTGGAACGCGGTTCAATACGCTGAAGCTGAAGCTGCCCTGCAGCCCTTCCCTGTTCATCGACACCGAGCAACTGCCACCCAACAGCCTGCCAGGTGACCTGGTGTGGATTCAGTGGCAATGGTAGCAGCAGGGTATTGATGCGCGGCACGCTGCCCCGTAACAGCACCTGATGACGCCCTTCGGAAACCACCAGCCATAACCCCGCATTTACGCCACGACGCAAGGCCCGGGCGGGGTGACCATCGACGATGACCTCCTTGGCATTCCACTGCGGAGACTGCCCCGGCAACGGGATAGCAACCTGTGCCTGGGCATCCACCAACAGGCGCAAACGCAGCTCACTCTGGTCGACGCTCACATACATCTTCCCTATGCTCGCGCAGTTTTCTCCACACTCTGGCGGTTCGAGCAAACGTTCTTCCAGCTGTTTAAGTAAAGTCTCCGAGGGGAAATCCGCGCGGGCAGATGTCGCGGGAGCCACCAAA
>PKUI01000124.1 GCA_002869605.1 Desulfuromonas sp.
CGAATAGAGCAGCCCTTCCCGATTTTCACGCACTCCGCAGCGCCCCCTTCGACCGGGCAGGATGCGGCAACGGAACCGACACAACCCACAGTTGACCGCACCGCCCTCTTCCGGTGTCCATAAACGCGCTTCGACCATACCTCCCCCTTTCCGGCAAGAGATACTAGGTTAACAGATTATCTTCGGATGATAAGGCTGAGTAAGAGGGAGGAAAAATTCAGCTCCGTCGCAGCGTCATGCCCAAGAGCAACGCCACAGAAACACCCTTTTCGAACCGGAAAACATCGAAGTAATGTAACCCTCATCCTGTTATGGCACAGGTGGCGGCTCAAAAAGATACAGATGCAAGGCGGACGCCGGGCAAGAAGTAAGGCGTACCGCGAGCTACGTCGCAGCGACGCGCCCAAGGACAACACCGCGGATGAGTCCTTCCCGAATCGGAGAAACATCGAAGCGCGACAATTCGCACCCCAGCTACTGAACAGGTGGCGGCTCAAAAGGATGTAGATGCAAGGCGAACGCCGGGCGAGAAGCGAGGCGTAGCGAGAGCTACGTCGCAGCGCCGAACCCAAGGACAACGCCGCAGATACACCCTTTTCAGCCGCCTGGTTAAAACATGAAGCGGCGCATACTGACGTTTAAGAGCAACCCCACGCCGAGCATGGTCGTCACCATGTTGGTTCCACCATAAGAAAAGAGCGGTAACGGCACCCCGACCACCGGCAACAGCCCAATGACCATGCCCAGGTTAATGACGATGTGGAAAAAGAGCATTGCGACCACCCCGACCGCGAGCAGCATGCCGAAACGGTCACCGGCACGCCGAGCGATGTAGATTCCCCAGGTAATCAACAGCAGGTAGATCAACAGCAGGAACAAGGTGCCGGCAAAGCCCCATTCCTCGGCAAACACCGAGAAGGCGAAATCGGTATGCCGCTCAGGGAGGAAACTGAGCTGCGACTGTGTTCCCGCCATGAACCCCTTGCCGAAGAGGCCACCGCTGCCGACGGCGATCTTCGACTGGATGATATGGTACCCGGCACCGAGGGGGTCACTCTCCGGATCGAGGAAGGTACGGATACGCGCTTTCTGGTAAGGACGCAGCTGGAACCAGCCGGCAATCGCGAAAATCACCCCGAGCAGCGACAGGCCGATCAGGGTCGATCGTTGGATACCAAGAAACAGTAGCAGCGCGCTGGCGATGAAGACCAGCAACATGGCCGTACCGAGGTCAGGCTGAGCCATAATCAGCAGCACCGGCACCCCGATCATCGCAAACGGCATCAAAAGTTCACGAAAGGAATGACCATGAAAATGTCCCCTGCGCGTAAAATAACGGGCGAGAAGAATGATCAGGGCGACCTTCATTACCTCGCTCGGCTGGAGATTAAAAAACCCAAGGTGGATCCAACGCGTCGCCCCCATCGAGGTCTTTCCGGCGACGGCGACAAAAACCAGCAGGGCAACACCGACAAGGTAGAGCGGCCAGGCAAAATACTCGAGGTGCCGATAGTCGAACAAGCACATGAGCAACATGAGAAGAAGACCAATACCGAACCAGGCAAACTGCTTGAGGTAGACCGGGGTTCCTGCCCCCCAGTTAGAGGTCGCACTGTAGAGATTGAGCATACCAATCCCGGCCAGCAGGCAGACGGTCAAAAGCAGCACCCAGTCGAAGTTGGTCAGAAGACGGCGATCAAACATGATCAATCCCCTTCCGCAGCCGGCAGATCGGCGGCAGCGGCCTGTTGCGCACCGAAATATGCGCCCAGGATCTCACGGGCCACAGGCGCTGCAGCACTGCTGCCGTGTTCACCATGTTCAACAACTACGGCGACGGCGATCTCCGGCTTGTCGGCCGGGGCATAGGCGACGAACAGCGCATGGTCGCGGTGCTTGTAAGGTTCGCGGCCATCCTGTGTCTCCTCCTCATCATCATCCTTCATGCGGATGACCTGCGCGGTACCGGTTTTGCCCGCCACCCGGATCCCGGGAATGCGACAGCGCCCACCCGTGCCGTGCGGTTCCTGGACAACAGCTTCAAGCCCCTCACGTACTGGGGCAATGATTTCATCTGCCAGGGAGACTTTATTGAGGATCTCACGCTGCCGTTCCCGCAATACGTTCCCCTCCCAGTCCTCGACGCGGCTGACCACCTGGGGACGATAGACGGTACCTCCGTTGGCCACGGCCGCGGTCATGACCGCCAGTTGCATCGGCGTTGTCAGTACATACCCCTGTCCGATAGCCGCAATCACTGTTTCCCCGTCGTACCAGGAATCATGCAGCTGACTCCGCTTCCAACTCCGCGTCGGAATCAGTCCCCTTTTGTCGTCACCCAGCGGGAAACCGACCGGGGCCCCGAGCCCGAAGGCAAAGGCCATCTCCGAGAGTTTATCGATGCCGAGATTCAGGGCCGCCTGATAAAACCAAACATCACAGCTCTCGCGCAGTGCCTTTTTCAGGTCGGTCTGCCCGTGCCCACGTTTTTTCCAGCAGCGGAATTCACGGTTGCCGAGGGTGATCTTACCGGTGCACTTAACGGTTGTCTGCGGAGTCACCACACCTGCCTTTAGCGCCGCCAGTGCGGTGATGATCTTAAAGGTTGAACCGGGCGGGTACTGCCCACGGATCGAGCGATACTGGAGCGGATGGCGCTCATTTCCAAGCAGCTTACGCCATTGATCGTTACGAATTCCGCGCGAAAAGAGTCCCGGTGAAAATGCCGGGCGACTGATCATGGCCAGGATCTCCCCGCTGTTCACATCGAGCGCCACCGCGGCTCCGGCCTGGTCACCGAAAGCCTTCTCTCCCGCTTCCTGAAGCTCGTGCTGAAGGGTCAGGTAGACCTTGTTGCCCGGCAGCGGTTCGCGCAGAATCGTTTGACGCAGGTCCTTCCCCTTGACGTCGACCTCGAGCAAGCGCTGTCCGTCGTCACCGCGCAAAAACTCCTCGAGATGTTTCTCCAGGCCCGACTTGCCGATGTAGTCACCTGAGCGGTAGCCGAGCGGCGCGAGCTTCTCCAGTTCATCCTCGGTGATCTCGCCCATGTGGCCAAACAGGTGCGCGGCCAATTCATCAAACGGATAGAGACGCGCCGGCTTAACCTCGACAATCACGCCGGGCAGGCTCACCGCCTGTTCCTGAACCTTTTCCATCTTATTCCGGCCGACGTCTCCGCTGAGCATCACTGGGCGATAAGCCGGCAGACGACGTCCTTCCTGCCAGCGTTCGGCGAGCAGTTGCGGGTCCTCGTCGAGCAGCTCACCAAGTGAACCGACCAGGGCCTCGGGGTCTTCGACTTCCTGCCGCAGTGCAGCTACATCGAAGGCGGGGCGATTATCGACCAGCAGTACTCCGTTGCGGTCATAGACCGGGCCTCGGCTGGCTGCCACCGGAAGATAGCGGAAGCGGTTCTTCTCCGAGAGCAGGACGTAGCTTTCCCCCTGGATAATCTGCAGGTACCAGAGGCGCATTATCAGCAGAAAAAAGATCGCGCTGACAATCAGGGAAAGCAACATGAAGCGCCGCGTGAGGTCAGGAACCCCGGTCCAGCCTGAACTAAAATCCATAGCGATCATCCAGACGGTTAAGACCAGGGATGTTCCAGCGCGGGCCGAGTTGCCGTTGCAACCGGTTGAGAAGCAACAGAATCAACTCGGCGACCAGACTGCTTGTAATGGCACTGGGGAACAGGTAGGTCAGCACCACGTTCCAGATGTTGCCAGCCTCGGCAAACACGCCGAGGGCGAACATCACCAACCCCCCTTCGACCAGGGTGCCCCAGAATACCATGGTCAACAGCAGCAGGGAGCTTTCGGTATTGAACCAGCGCACCGCGACGCGGGTCAGGAAAAATATCGACAGGAAGACAAAACCATAGAGACCGAGGAAGTGCCCGGCAAAAACATCGAGCAGACATCCGAGCAGGTAGGCGAGCAGCGCCCCGGAACGGAATTTCTCGTTGAGCCCGAGATAGATGAGTAAAATCAGCAACAGGTTGGGGCGCAGGTAGGGCGGAAGCAACCAGGGAATCAGCGTCGACTGCAGCAGCAAAAATACCAGCCCGCAGCCGAAATAAATCAACAGGCGGTTCATGACGACTCACCGAGCAGAACAAGGACCTCCTCGAGTCGCGAAAAGTCGGCCACCGGACGGACCTTGACGCTCTGGAACAGGCCGAAATCCCCCTTTTCGACCTCAACCACATCGCCGATCGCAAGCCCCTTGGGAAAAACTCCGCCCATGCCGGAGGTGATCACCTTGTCCCCCACCCGGATATCGGCCTGGCGCAGGGCAAAATCGAGAGTTAGGGCATCCCCTTCACCGCGGCTGATGCCGCGCGTGCGCGTACGTTGAACCAGCGCCGCCGCCGCCGATGACGCGTCAGTGATCAGCAGTACCCGCGCCTCGTGCCCCGCAACCCGGATGACACGGCCGACCACCCCCTCGGAGACCACAACCGGCATCCCCTCGGCGAGGCCATCATCGCTCCCCTTGTCGATCACCACGGTCCTGAACCAGCTGGTCGCGTCCTCGGCGATAACCTCCGCCGCCACACCGTGCAGTTCGGTTTCCTCAACAAAATCGAGCATGCGCCGCAAACGCTGGTTGGCAAGGCGCAGTTCTTCGAGCGAAGTCAACTCCCCCTGCAGGCGTCGATTTTCGGCGAGCAGGGTTTCATTATCATGCGAGGTCTCGATTAGCCACAGGTAATGGTCCCAGATCCCGTAGAGACCGTCCCATGCGAAATCGAGGCCGTTCTGCAGAGGTGCTGTAACCCTTAAGACCGCACGTTCGAACAAGCTGGACGACTCCTGTCGCCGCAGGTAGGCCGAATAGAGCAGCAGGGCCACCAGCAGCAGACCGATGGCAAACAGTACGGTTTTCAGTTTGTCGCGGAATCCAAGCATGCGCTACGTCTGGGTCGGGCCCGAATAGGCAAAAAGGAGGGCGCACGGCCCCCCTTCATGCAGGTAATGTCGGATGTTGTCAGTTACGAAGAGATCGTTACACGCTTAAGCAGGTCGAGATGATCGAGCACCTTACCACTGCCAAGAACCACGCAGGAGAGCGGATCCTCAGCGATCACCACCGGCAGGCCGGTCTCCTCGCGCAGCATGCGATCGAGACCGCGTAGCTTTGCGCCTCCGCCGGCCAGTACAATTCCCTTGTCGACGATATCGGCGGCGAGCTCAGGAGGGGTCCGCTCGAGTGCGATACGCACCGCCTCGACAATCGCGTTCACCGGCTCCTGCAACGATTCGCGTACTTCGGCGTCATCGATATTGAGGGTTTTGGGAATCCCTGTGACCAGATCGCGCCCCTTGACCTCGATACTCGAGGGTGTCTCGACCTCGTGAGGATAAGCACTGCCAACCTCGATCTTGATTTGCTCGGCAGTCCGCTCACCGACCAACAGGTTGTATTTACGCTTGAGGTGCTGCACCAGCGACTCGTCAAGCTTGTCGCCTCCGACGCGCACACTCTTGGCGTAGACGATGCCGGCCAGAGAGATCACCGCCACCTCGGTGGTTCCACCACCGATGTCAACGATCATGTTGCCGGAAGGTTCGGTGATCGGAAGTCCGGCACCGATCGCCGCCGCCATCGGCTCCTCGATCAGGTAGACCTCGCGTGCACCGGCTGATTCAGCCGATTCACGTACCGCACGCTTCTCGACCTGAGTGATCCCCGAGGGAACGCAGATCACGATGCGCGGCCGCACCAGGGCCTTACGATTGTGGACCTTCTGGATGAAATGGCGCAGCATCTCCTCGGTAACATCGAAATCGGCGATCACGCCGTCTTTCATCGGACGGATCGCGACGATGCTTCCGGGGGTGCGCCCGAGCATGGTCTTCGCTTCCTTGCCGACAGCCAGTACCCGACGCTGGCCATGGTGATCCTTCTGCACCGCAACCACTGAGGGCTCATCGACGACAACGCCCTTCCCTTTGAGGTAGACCAAGGTGTTTGCCGTACCGAGGTCAATTGCCAGATCATTGGAAAACATCCCAAGCACATGATTAAACAGATTGAACATTCCTCAAGGGCTCCTTTCACTCAAGCCACGCACATTTAAAAACGCGCTTACATTATCAAAAGCCTCGATCAGACACAACAGTTAAACTGCGGAAGAAACACGGAAAGCAGTTGCATTCACAACCCCGATTGTCTAAGATGCGGCCTTTCTTTTTGATACATATTCCCATCAACCTACACTTGGGTTTACAGGAGTTTTTTCAAGATGCTCGACCTGATCCGCAAGAAACAAAAATCGATGATCATCAAGGTTGTTTTCTGGGGCATAATCGCCACCTTTGTCGGAACCATTTTCCTGGTCTGGGGAAAAGGGAGTGACGACAGTGGGCGTGGACCCGGCGCCGTGGCCGCATCCGTCAACGGTACCGCCATCCCCTACTCAACCTACCAAATCTACTACGACAACCGCATCAGCCAGATACAAAGCCTCTACGGTAGCAGCATTCCCGAAGCGTTGCTCAAGCAGTTCAACCTTGAGGAGCAGAGCCTCAACGAACTGATCGACCGCGAGTTGATGATGCAGGAAGCAGAGAATCGCGATATCGAGGTGACCCGCTCCGAGGTCATCGCCTCTATCGAGAAGATCCCCTACTTCCAGGAGAACGGGGTCTTCAGCAAAACGCGCTACATAGCTGTCCTACAGGCCCAGCGCATCAGCGCCGAGCAGTTTGAAGAAGAGCAGCGCCAATCACTGCGCATCGACAAGCTCAACCAGCAGATCCAGAACGACATTGATATCACCCCCGCAGATATCGAGAACGAATTCAATCGTCGCAACAACAAGGTACGTCTTGATGTACTGCGCTACGAGCCAAGCCGCTTCGAAAAGCAGGTGGCCGTCAACGATGAAGTCCTCGAAACCTACTACGCCGATAAGCGCGAGGCATACCGGGTCGCCGAAAAAATCTCGCTGGCCTACCTCGCTTTCAACGCTGCAGACCTGGTGGACGAAGCCACCGTCAGCGATGTCGAGCTTGAAAAGTACTACCGCCGTAACCGTGGTGATTACGAAGTCCCGGAAGAGGTACATGCCGCACACATCCTGATCACGGTTCCGCAGGACGCCGACCAGGCGACCCGTGACGCCAAACGCGCCGAGATCGATAAAATTCTCGAGCAGGCCCGTGCCGGAGAGGACTTCGCCGCACTGGCCAAGCGCTACTCCGAGGACAGCTCGAAAAGCCAGGGAGGCGACCTCGGGTTCTTCCCCCGCGGGCGCATGGTTAAACCGTTTGAAAACGCCGCCTTCTCGCTCCCGGTCGGAGAAATCAGTGATGTCGTAACCAGCCAGTACGGCTACCACATCATCAAGCTCCTGGAGCTGACAGAAGCACGCGTCAAGGACCTCGAAGAGGTACGCGACGAGGTCACGACCGGCGCCAAGGCCCAGAAAGCACGCCAGCTCGCTTTTGAAAAAGCTCTCGACGCCTACAACCTCAACCGCAAGGGGGGAAGCATCGAGAAGGCCGCCAGTGACTTCGATGTGGCCCTGCAGACCACACCGCTGTTCGAGCGCGGGACCGCGATCCCCGGGCTTGGCAACAATCCCGAGATCGGCAGCGCTGCCTTCTTGCTGGGTGAAGAAGAAATAGGACGCCCGGTCCGGGACGGTGACGACACCTACCTGTTCGCGGTCCAGCAAAAGCAGCCCTCCTTCATCCCGGAATTGAAAGAGGTCCGCATGCAGGTCGAACAGGCCTACCGTAGCGAACAGGCCAAGGTTCTTGCCGAGCAGGCTGCGACCGATGGGCTGGCCGCGCTCAATGACAAGGGCACACTAAAGCAGGTGGCCCGCAAGACCGGCGCCCTCGAAGTTTCTACAGAGGCCTTCAGCCGCGCCGACGGCGACACCATCCCCGGCCTCGGCAACAATACGGAACTTGCCGAGCAGGCGTTCAACCTGACAGTCGAGGCCCCGCTGGCAGCTACGGTCTACCCCGTCGGCGACGCTTTTGTCGTTGCGACACTCAAGGAACGGACCGAAGCAGACCTCACCGAGCTCGATGACGCCAAACGTGAAGAACTACGCAATGACCTGCTCGAAAAGCTCAAGGTCGAAAAGGTCGACGAAGTGGTCAAGGCGCTGCGCGAGCAGGCCGAGATCGTGATCAATCTCACATTTAACAAGGGTTAATAGCCATGAGTGTTCTCGTCAATGAAACCAGTTTCCCTGACCTGAAGCTTGTCAACCGCGGTAAGGTGCGTGACATCTACGACCTAGGACAGCACCTTTTGATCGTTACCAGCGACCGCATCTCGGCCTTTGACGTAATCATGGACGAGCCGATCCCGCACAAAGGCGTGGTCCTCACCCAGATCTCCAAGTTCTGGTTCGACCTGATGGGTGACATCGTGCCGAACCACCTTATTTCGACCGATGTTGCCGACTTCCCCGCCGAGGTCAAGAAATACGCGGAGATCCTCGAAGGACGCTCGATGCTGGTCAAGAAGGCCGAACCGCTGCCGGTCGAATGCATCGTACGCGGCTATCTCTCAGGCTCGGGTTGGAAAGAATACAAGGCCCAGGGAAGCGTTTGCGGCATCGAACTTCCCGCCGGGCTGGTCGAGAGCGACAAGCTCCCTGAAACGATCTTCACCCCTTCCACCAAGGCCGAACTCGGCGACCACGACGAGAACATCCCGTACGCCAAGATGGTCGAACTCATCGGCCAGGAACTGGCCGACAAGGTTCGCGACATCTCCATCGCCATCTACACCAAGGCTCGTGACATGGCGGCTAACAAAGGGATCATCATCGCCGACACCAAATTCGAGTTCGGTCTGATCGACGACCAGCTGGTCTGGATCGACGAAGCGCTTACCCCCGACTCGTCACGCTTCTGGCTCGCCGACAGCTATGCGCCGGGCGGCGCCCAGCCGAGTTTCGACAAGCAGTTCCTGCGCGACTATCTCGAAACCCTCGACTGGGGGAAGGTTGCACCAGCACCACCGCTACCTGAGGAAATCGTCAACAAAACCGGCGAAAAATACCAGGAAGCCCTGCTGCGTCTGGCCGGGCTCAAGCTCTCCTGATCGCCGGCAAAGTACCGACTTCGCCCCTAACCAGGTTGAAACGCATGCCATTAACGATGCGTCTATGGATCGTTTGTCTGTGCGCCCTGCTGGCTTCCTGCCAGACAGGGCTGCAACCACGGGTATCGCTCGACTATACGGTCGAGCTGGGACGTGCCGAGCAACAGATCGAGCGCCAGGAGTTTACCGCCGCCGTCTCGCTGCTCGAATCCCTGACCCGCGCCTTCCCCGAGCAGCCTGCCCCCTGGCGTCTGCTCGGCGGCATCTACGACCTCGAACAACGCCCCGGCCAAGCACTTGAAACCTTCAAGCGCGGTCTGGAGAGCGTCACTCCGTCTACCAGCGGCTATGCCGATCTCGCACTGCAAACTACCCTGCTCTGCATACACCGCCCCGAGCTCGCCTATGATCCGCAACTACCGCTGCAACACCTATCCTCGTCCGACCCACGCCGCGAACTCGCCACTGCCGCCCAGGAAGCACAGCAGGGTCACGACGTCCAGGCGCTGCGCCGTATTATCGCCCTGCTCAAACAGCCACTCCCCAAGCCGATCATCTCCGAGATCTACTTTCTCGCCGCCAAGATATATATCCGCATGAAAGAACAGATGTACGTCAATGAGAGTCTTTTTCATGCGGTGAACTTTTCCACGAGCCCGGTGCTCGTCCTACGCATCGAGAGACTCTGGACGCCATCCCCGTAAACTTACCGACAGGATTTGCACTATGCTCGAGAAACTCTTCGCCGTCCACAGCCGAGGCAGCTCGGTACGCACCGAAGTCACCGCTGGAATCACCACCTTCCTGACCGCCGGCTACATCATCTTTGTCAACCCGGCGATCCTCGCCGATGCAGGCATGGAAAAGGGCGCACTGATAACCGTGACCTGCCTAGTCGCTTTTCTGGCCACCTTGACCATGGCGCTGTGGGCCAACGCACCGCTGATGATGGCCCCCGGCATGGGTTTGAACGCCTTTTTCGCCTACACCCTGGTGCTTGGCCATAGCCTCTCCTGGCAGACCGCCCTCGGTGTGGTGTTCCTCTCCGGCATTTTTTTCGTCATCCTCACCCTGCTCGGCTTCCGCGAAAAGATCGTACACGCCATCCCGGCGCCGCTACGCCTCGCCGCATCGGTCGGCATCGGCCTATTCATCGCCTTCATCGGCATGAAGAACCTCGGCCTGGTCGTTAAAAGCGATGCCACCCTGGTACAGCTCGGCAACCTCTCCCCGGCGGTAGTGCTCGGTCTCGGAGGACTGCTGCTGATCGCAGTGCTCGAAACGCTCAAGATACGCTGTTCGATCCTTATCGGCGTGGTCGCGACCAGCGTAATCGGCATGCTCTTCGGCCAGGCTCCCCTCCCTACAGGAATCGTCTCGATGCCACCCTCACCGGCACCGATCGCCTTCCAGCTCGACATCTTAGGTGCGCTCAAGTTCTCGCTCTGGGCAAGCATCTTCTCCTTCATGTTCGTCGACCTGTTCGACAGTCTCGGCACCCTGCTCGCGGTCTGCCGCGAAGCCAACATGGTCGATGAAGACGGCAAGATCCCCGGTCTGCCACGCATGCTCACTGCCGACGCCCTGGCCACCGTCGGTGGCGCCCTGCTCGGCACCAGCACCACCACTACCTACATCGAGTCGGCCGCCGGGGTCTCAGACGGGGGGCGCACCGGCCTCACCGCAGCTGTCACCGCGCTGCTGTTTCTGCTCGCGATCTTCTTCACCCCGCTGGTCGGTGCGGTTCCCGCGTTCGCCACCGCTCCGGCCTTGATTATCGTCGGTATCTTCATGATGCGCGGTATCGGCCAGGTCGATTTCTACAACTTCGAAGAGGGCCTACCGGCCTTTCTGACCCTGATCCTGATGCCGCTGACCTTCTCGATTGCCACCGGC
>PKUI01000173.1 GCA_002869605.1 Desulfuromonas sp.
AGGCAGAGCGCGCCGACCATGTGATCGACAACGGTGGCAGTCTTGAGGTCTTGCGTGGTCAGGTCGAGACGCTGTTCAGGGAACTGGCGGTTGACGAGGGTTGAGCCTCTTCTATCTACCCTTGCTGACCGGGGTTTGCAGCATTCTTTTCCCGCGCCAGGAAGAACTCGAGGCAGACCTGGATGATCTCGTTCCGTTTCGGGTTGTCGTCGCCGAGCATGGTGTGAGGCACCTCCTCCCCAAACAGCTCCAGCTTCTTCTCACTGCTGCCGAGCCGTTCGAACAGCCGGATGGCGCTGCGGTGGTCGGCTGTTTTGTCCCCTTCGCTTGCCAGAACCAGTGCCGGTGAGTCCAGTTGCGGCAACAGGCGCCGCACCTCGGCGATCAGCTGCATCAGCTGGTGAATCGCCTTGAGCGGACGCCGGGCGTAGTAAAAGGGAGTCAGTTCCGCTTCGATTTGGCGGGTTTCGTAGGGGAGCAGGTGGCGCAGCAGCCAGACGAAGGGGGCGAGGGGGTGGTGCAGACGCAGGAAGGGTGCCATCAGGACCATGCCGTCATGGGTGAACTCCCTGGATGCTGCAAGCAGCGCCAGAGCACCGGTGCTGATGCCGGCTGCGTAGACCCTGGGGGTGCGTGTGGCGGCGATGTTGAGCGCTGCCTTAACCGTGGCAACCCACTCCCGGTAGCTGCGTGTGGAGAGATCTTCCGGGGAGGTTCCATGGCCGGGGAGTCGCACTCCGAGAGCGGCGTAACCATGCTCTAGCAGGGCTTCGCCCAGCGGCCGCATCTCACGTGGCGTGGCCGAAAAGCCATGCACCAGAACGACGCTGGCGCGTGCTGGCTTTTCAGGTTCGAGCCAAAACGGGAAGTTTTCTTCGTGGGTGACCCCTTCCCGGTGGGCGAGGTCGATAAAGTCCTTGAACATCTTCTTTCCCGGGTATCAGATTGCGTTGTCGAGTATCTGCCCATTGTAACCGGTTTTGTGGTAGGCAGGGGCCAAGGTGCGGTTTTGCTTAACGTTAACACCGCCGGGGGCGCCCGGCAGCGCCTTACTTTCTTTAGACGCGTAAAGAAAGTAAGCAAAGAAACGCGCCCGACCTCCTTGCCCGCCATAGAGCGGCGGGTACCCTACGCAACAACGCTTCCCGCCGGGCCTTCGCCATTCGCTGCGCTCAACTCTTCGGCCTGTTTCGGCGTGAAGCGTCGCTGCTCCGGCGGCGTCACACGGGGTAGGGGAGAGGCTTTGACCGTTCCACTGCCTTTATGGGGCCCCGTGTGCAGTCATCGAGTGCCGGGGTTTTAATCTTGCCGTCTGGCGAGCACGCGAGCCGGCTGGATTAAAACCCCGGCTAGCGAGGGTACCCGATCGTCGGGTGACGGAGTTCGGGGTGCCTTCTTTTGCTTACTTTTCTTGGGCAAGCAAGAAAAGTAAGGCGCTGCCGGGCGCCCCCGGCGGTTTAGATTGACCTGCCTGTGGCACCTGTTCCTTGGCGTTTACCACAGCGCCACCAAAAAAGCCCCTGCAGAGAACTGCAGGGGCTTTGTGTTTCAGTGATCTGATGCTACTTGTGATAACCAAGCCGGGTCGAGAGTTCCTCGGCCGAGTCCATCACCAGCGGGATCAGCTCTTTTTCGATCCGCTCCATGGGGAAACGCATGGCAGGCCCGGAGAGCGACAGGGCGCCGATGATTCGGCGGGTGTAGTCGCGGATCGGGGCGGCGACACAGCGTACGCCGAGGTCGAGTTCCTCATCGTCGATAGCGTAGCCCTGCTTGGCGATTTCGGCCAGTTGCTTCTTGAGCGTGGCGCGATCGGCGAGGGTTGTCTCGGTGTGTGCCTTGAGCTCGGGCGGCAGGTTCTCCTCGAGTTCTTCGTCGCTCAAGAAGGCGAGTTGAACCTTGCCTGCGGCGGTGCAGTAGGCCGGCAGCCGTGAGCCGACGCGGGAGACAACGCGAACCGTCAGGTCGGTCTCGACCACGTCGAGGTAGACGCTGTAGCCTTCCTTGAAGATCACTACGTAGGAGGTCTCGTTGCTTTCGGCCACCATATTTTCGAGGATCGGTTTGGCTTGGCGCAGCAGCCCCATCTGTTTGATGAAGGTTTGGCCGAGTTCCAGCGACTTGAGTCCAAGGCGGTAGTTTTCCGTGGCCCTGTTCTGTTCGATGTAGCCCCTTGATTCGAGGGTGGCGAGCAGGCGGAAGACGTTATTCTTGTGGAGCTTCAGGCGCTTGGAGAGCTCGGTGACGCCCAGTTCGTCTACGTCGTCGTGGAACTGCTCGAGCAGGTCAAGGGCATGCGAGACAGCCTGAATGATATATTCAGATTTATCTTTTTTGGCCATGATTTGATAGTCTTTCTGCAATAATGTGCAATGACAATGGACAGATGCCAGTTGTAACCTGACAGGCAAACCCCTTCATCTAAATGATTTCCCCTATGCTTGTCAAGTTCTGGCGGCCAATATTTGCTGCATGTAGCCTTGCGCTCTATGGGGCTGCGTCTAGATAGTTCCTGGTAATTTTAAAATGGCGTTTTGAAAATGTCAACAAGTAGAAGTGACTAACCTTATGATCCTAAGTGTTTCATGTGGTTGACAGGTTTTTGGTGTTTGGATAGAGTGCATTGATGCTCTATTTAGATAGGTGAGACATGCTGAACTTGAATAAAAAAATCGTCGTTGCTATCGACGGTTCACCGCAGTCGGACAAGGCCGCCGAAGAGGCGGTGCGTCTCGCCGCCAGCAGCAGCCGCAGCTTTCGCAGTACCGTGCACGCCGTGATGGTTCTGCCGAGCATGCGGACCCCCTCCTTTACCGATTTTTTCCCCAACATTCCGGCGACCGAACGGGAAGACTGGGAACAGCAACGTCAGCGGATCTTCTACGTGGTCGAAAAAGCGGCCCGTGAAGCCGAGGTGCAGCTCGAAAACCATGTCATCTACGGCGAGCCGGTCGAAGAGATTCTCAACTTTGTCGAGGAACAGCAGATCGACGTGATCGTCATCGGCTCCTCCGGCAAGGGTCGGGTTCGCCGCGCGCTGCTCGGCAGCGTCTCTTCCAAGGTCGCCATGCACGCCCGCTGTTCGGTCTACATCGTCCGTTGATTTCCAGTGACAATTTAGCCGCGAGTCTCCGTGCGCAGGTAGTCGAGCACCACGGCGAGGCTCTCCACGATCTCCACTTGCCGTTCCGGAAGCTCCGCAGGCGAAAGCTCAAGGGTGATGGTGGCGTCGTAACCGGTTTCGCGCAGGTGGTTGAGGAAGCGCGTCAGCGGCAGCACGCCATGACCCGGGAGCAGGTGCTCACGACCGTAGCCGTAGTCGGAGAAGTGGATGTTGCGCATCCTGCCGGTGTTGTAGAAGCGGTGAAAGTCGTGGATGAAGTTGGCCCTTGATGAACCCATGTGCGCGGTATCGAAGGTCATCAGCAGGTTGTGGCTTTCCATGAACTCGATCATCTTGTCGGTGCTGGCGAGGACGTAGGGGTTGACGCCGAGCGGCCCCGAGCAGGGCATGTTCTCGATGGTCACCAGTACCTCGTTGCCGGCCAGCTCCCGCTGCATGTCGGTGAGCCCTTTCAGCCAGGTCCAGAAACGGAGTTCGAGTGCTAACCACGCCGGGGGGTGAAAGTTGACCAGCGGAACCCCGGTTTCGCGCGCCAGGTGGATGGTGCGCTGCAGCTGCTCGATGCGATTCCCCCAGTTGTCGAGGATCAGAAATGGTGCATGCAGCGCGGCGACCGGATGGATCTTCTGCAGTTGACGGATCATGGTCGCGTTGTCGCCGTACTGGAAGTCGTAGTTGATGATGATCTCGACGCCGTCAAAACCGACCTCTCCTGCAATCTCGAAGATGTTTTCGAGAGGGAGGGTGTAGAGGCTGCCGGCGGAGAGGATCTGTTTCATGACGCGACCTGCCGCTTAGGGTTCGTGGACCGTGTCGACCAGCAGTTGGTGAATACGGGGCGACGGCGCAGGTGTGAGCAGCGACACGATGATGATCACCAGTCCGACCAGCGGCGCACCGATCAGTGCCGAGGAGGTCGGCGGCAGCACGGCACCGAGCAGCGGGTGGTTGCTCCACAGCAGGCTGCCGATGGTGATGGCGCAGCCGGTCAACATGCCGGCTACCGCGCCGTGCTTGTTGGCCCGCTCCCACCAGATACCGAGCAAGAACACCGGGAACAGGGTATTGCCGGCCAGCGCGAAGGCGAGCGCCGCGATTTCGGCGATCAGCCCGGGCGGGTTGATCGCCAGACCGACGACCAGCAGCGCCAGCACCAGGGTGGCGACCTTGGCCACCCGCACGCGGTGGCGTTCATTGGCGCGGGGGTTGATGATGCGATAGTAGATGTCGTAGGAGAAGGCCCCGGCGCCGGTGATCAACAGCCCCGAGAGGGTGTAGAAGGCGGCGCTGATTGCCCCGACTGCGACGATCCCGGTCAGCCATTCGGGCAGCCCGGCCCACTCGCCGGCGTAGACCACGATCAAATCGGCCACCTGCCGCGCCTGCTCGGCGTCGAGGTGCAGGCCGTTGCGCAGCTGCCAGACATTGGCGAAGGCGGCAAAGGCCGGCGCACTCCAGTAGAGCAGGCCGATAAAGAAGATTCCCCAGACCACGCTCCAGCGGGCATCGCGGATATTGCGCACGGTGTAGAAGCGCGACAGCACGTGCGGTAAGCCAGCGGTGCCGACCATCAGGGTGAAGCAGAGCGCCATCCACTGGTAGGGGGTGCCGAAGGCCCACGGGAAGGTGTACTGCGACTGGGCCGCGGTCGCCAGTTCTTGAAGCGCTTCGCCGTAGCTGACCTGCGGCAGCAGCCAGCCGAAGCCAAGGTGTTTGGCGAGCACCATCAGCGGCACCAGGAAGGTGAGCAGCAGCACTGCGTACTGGAACTGCTGGTTGCGCGAGGCCCCCAGCGTCCCGGCGACGACCATGTAGCCGATCACCAGGATGGCGCCGAGCAGCAAGGCGCGGGTGTAGCCGATGCCGAAGATCCAGCTGAAAATCAGGCCGATCCCCTTGAACTGGGCGACGCAGTAGATCAGGCTGATGGTGACGGTGATCAGGGCCGAGAGGACCCGCGCCGTGTCGCTCTCGTAGCGGTCACCGACGAACTCCGGCGCGGTGTACTTGCCGAAGCGGCGCAGCTGCCCGGCCATCAGCACCAGCAGCAGCACGTAGCCGCCGGTCCAGCCGATGACGAAGGCGAGGGCGAAGTAGCCCTTGAGGAAGAACACCCCGGCGATGCCGAGGAACGAGGCGGCGCTCATCCAGTTCGAGGCGATCGCCGCGCCGATCCCCATGTGTCCCGGCGAGCGGTGGCTCACCAAGTAATATTCGCGGCCGGTGCGCCGGCCGATCAGGCCGACGAACAGAAACAGGGCAAACAGGGCCGCCAGAGTCAACAGCGGCGCGATGCGCAGGTGGGCTTCGATCATCGCTCCCTCCGTGGATCACGTCCGCGGTAGCGGCGGGAGAGGCGATCGATCACCGAGTTGAAGGCGAAACAGAGCACGATGAAGCAGATGATCAGGAACTGGCCGGTGAACCAGTAGTGGAGCGGGAAGCCGAACACCGCGCCCTCGGTGAGCGGTCCCCGACCGGATGGGGCCTGCTGGTTGAGGACCAGCAGCAGCTGGAAACCGAAGGTGAGCAGACCCCACAGCAGCAGCATGAGGCAGATCAGCAGCACCTCCTTGCGCATGTAGCCAGGGCGGGGGCGAAAGAAGTTGATCGGTACGTCTGGCTTTTCGGGGGGTGGGGCTGGCGATTGTGGCATGCTCTCCCTCCTGGTGCGACCGGTGACGGTCGGTTCAGTTTTTCATGATCTCGCGCATGACCGTGGTGGCGTAGCTGCCGCGGGGCAGGGCGAAGCTCACCTCGAGCTGTCCGTCGACGCTGGCCGCTGTCGGTTCCTCCAACGGTACGCGCAGTGGCCGCCGTTCACCCTGCAGGCTTAATCCCCCGGGGAGCTTGAAGGCATGCTCGGGGAGTGCTTCGCTCTCCAGCAGTTCCCGCTCGCGTTCACCCGGACCCCCTTCGGCAAGGCGCACCTTGGCGCCGAACAGCGGGGCGGTGGGGCTGATCTCAAAGGCTGTGGCGCGGGGCTGTTCGGTTTCCTGGTCCTCGACCAGGAAGCAGGCGCCGTTGACATGCTTGTAGGCAAGGTCACCGACCTCGAGCTGCCCGAGGCTGGTGAGGCGTTGCTGCACCAGGCGATCGAACAGCTGCGATTGCCAGGCCGACAGGAACAGGCGCGCCGCATTGCGCGGCAGCCTCTTCAGCGCCTGCTCGCAACTTTTGCCACGCGCCAGCTCGTTAAGAACGCTTTTTTCGTTGCGGCATCCCGGCGGCAGGATGCGTGCGGCTTCCTCGAAGCTGCCGGCTCGGTAGAACTCGACCCCTTCGCGCCAGCGCGGATTTTGAATCTGTTGCGGGTCGCCGAGCAGCGCATCGACCGCCTGCTGGTGCTGGCCGCGCAGCAGCGCTCCACCGATGTGCGGGTTGTTGCCGAGCAGACCGTAGCGCTGTTCGCCGAACAGGTTCGGCACGCCGTGCGTCTGCAGTTCGTTGATGATCGTCGTGGCACGTGCGGCGGCGTCGTCGACGGCGCCGTGGACGCGGATCCGGAAACGGTTGCCGGCCAGGTGGCCAAGGCGTAGCTTGTTGCGGTGGCGCGCGCTGGAGAGGATGCGCAGTCCGGGGATGTCGAGGGTCTCCAGGTGTTTTTCGTTGCGCGCCGGCAGGCAGAGCCGCTGGCGGGTCAGGGCCTGGGCGTCCTTGAGCCCGGCGTAGCTGATGTCCCGTTCCTTGAGCCGGCAGTGCTTGGCCAGGCGGTGTACCACGTCGAGCGTGGTCAGACCGCGTTTTTCAATTTCGAGGTAGAGGTGTTCGCCTTCCCCGCAGGGGAGGTAGAGCGGAATCTCCTCGACGGCGAAATCTTCCGGCTGCTGTTTCAGTCTGCCGCCGGTGCCGGGCAGCGCAGCGGTGAGAAAATCAGCCATGGGCGAGCTTTCCCCACCGCAGTCTGAAACCACGCCGCGGCTTTTCCGGGGGGCGTCCGTTGAGCCTGTCGCCTTCCTTGCGGCAGCCTTCGACATAAAAAAGCGGCTCTCCCTGGTCGAGGAAGCGGCGCATGTACTTGGAGACCGGATAGTCCTCCGGTGGGGTGTCGATGCGCCGGGAGACGAGCTTCTGCCAGCCCGGCTCGACCTCCAACAGCGCGGCAACCTCCGCTGTGTAATCCCCGAAATCGGAGACGAAGTAGAAGCGGCCCCCCGGTTTGAGCACGTAACGGAGCTGCTCGAGCAGGTCCTCGTTGACCAGCCGCCGCTTGCGGTGACGTTTTTTTGGCCACGGGTCGGGGCAGTTGATATAGATGGCCGAGAGGAAATTCTCCGGCATGTGGCGCAGCAGATCGCGCGCTTCCATGCGCATCACCCGCACGTTGTCGAGCTGACGCAGGTCGACCTTGCGGCAGGTCTTGTAGCAGCCGCGATTGTAGATGTCGATGGCGATGAAGCCGGTGTCCGCTACGCGGGTGGCGAGTTCGGCGACAAAGTGGCCGGTGCCGCAGCCGATCTCAAGGGCCACCGGCAGCGGGCGTCCGAACAGCTGCTGACTGTCGAGTTGTTCCGGGAGCTGTTCAAACGGGATGAAACGGGGTGAGACGATCTCGATAACGCGTTGAGTCATGGTAGGTTTATCCTCGGCGAAAAGTCGCCGTGAACGTTAGCATAGCAGTGGTTGCGATTCAACTCAGTCGTGGCGCTACTTGAGGTCGGCCAGGTAGGTCGAGATGATGCGGACCTCGTCGTCGGGCATCTCCGGGTAGGTCGGCATCAGGGCCTCCTTATTTTGCCCCGGCAACGGGTGAAGCTTGAGGCGGATGTCGATGGCGTTGAGGCGTCGCCCGACCTGGCTGAGGTCGTTGGCGAGGCTGCCGCCGAAGTTACCGACCCGGTGGCAGGCGCGACAGCCCCAGGCCTTGAGCAGCTCGTCGCCGTTCGGTGTTTCGGCGGCCTGCAGGGGCAGGGTGAACAGCAGGAGCGAGAGAGTCAGAACGATGCGACGCATAAGCTGTGAAACTCCAATGGGGCGAGGTGGTTGAACGTTATAGCTCATTCGTAACTTTGATGGTTCATAACCAAGGCCGCCGGGGGCGCCCGGCAGCGCCTTCCTTTTCTTGCTTGTCCAAGAAAAGGAAGCAAAAGAAGGACACCCCGGCTACGTCACCCGACGACCGGGTGCCCTCGCTAACCGGAAGTTTTAATCCAGCCGGCTCGCATGCTCGCCAGACGGCAAGATTAAAATCCCGGCGCTCGGTGACTGCACACGGGGCCCCGTAAGGGCCGTGAAACAGGCAACGACTTATAAGGCATTTAAAGCTTTTTCCCCTCCTTCCCCTGGCGTAGCGCCGGGGGAGGTTGGATTAAAATCGAAACAGCCGGGCAACCTGTTTGAGCCCGCGTGCTTTAAACGCGGGCGAGTTTTGCGCGGCCGATTTTAATCTTGCCGGACCCGGGAACCGGCGCCAGCCGGCGCGGAGAGTGGGGCGCATTTCTTTGCTCACTTTCTTTGGGTGTGCAAAGAAAGTGAGGCGTCGTCAGGGGGCGCAACCCCTGGGCACTGCTTTTCTGGATTTCGTAATTTTCGGATATAGTATCTATCCTTACCACGAGCCGTCCGCCAGTGGAAGAGGCTTGAAATCTCTCCGGCACGGGTTTACCCTTAAAAACCTAAATGCTGGGCCACGTGCGGCCAAACAAGGAGAACACCAATGTTGATTGTCATGTATAAGGATGCCACCGAGGCACAAGTTCAGGGTGTCGAGGAGGCCATTGAGGCGATGAACCTGCAGGCGGTGCCGATTCCCGGCAGCATGCGTACCGCCATCGGCGTACTCGGCAACCAGGGCTACGTCGACGATGCCACCATTCGCAACCTCTCCGGGGTGCGCGAGGTGATCCACGTCAGCAAGCCGTATAAACTGGTGTCGCGCGATTTCCACCCCGAGCCGAGCGTGATCGATGTGGCCGGAGTCAAGGTCGGAGGCAGTCATGCTCCGGTGGTCATGGCCGGCCCCTGTTCCATCGAGACCGAAGAACAGATTCACAAGGCAGCCGAGGTGGTTAAGAAGGCCGGCGCCCAGATCCTGCGTGGCGGGGCTTTCAAACCGCGCACCGGGCCGCACTCCTTCCAGGGGCTCGGCGTCGAAGGCCTCAAGCTGCTGCGCAGCGCCGGCGACGCGGTTGACATGCCGGTGATCACCGAGGTGATGCGCATCGAGCAGCTCGATGTGGTCTGCAAGTGGGCCGACGTCCTGCAGATCGGTGCGCGCAACATGCAGAACTTTGACCTGCTCAAGGAGGTCGGCAAGCTCTCGCACCCGGTGCTGCTCAAGCGCGGCATGAGCGCTACCATTGAAGAGTTTTTGGCGGCTGCCGAATATATTCTCGCCGAGGGGAACCCCAACGTGATCCTCTGCGAGCGGGGTATCCGTACCTTCGAACGCGCCACCCGCAACACCCTCGACTTGTCGGTGGTGCCACTGGTTCACGAGATGTCGCACCTGCCGATCATCGTCGACCCGAGCCACGCCACCGGCAAACGCTCGCTGGTACCGGTGATGGCCAAGGCGGCGCTGGTCGCCGGTGCCGAAGGGATCATGGTCGAGGTCCATCCCGAGCCGGAGAAAGCGCTGTGCGACGGTGCGCAGAGCCTCACCCCCGACGGTTTTTCCGCCTTCATGGACGAGGTGCGGGCCATCGGGAAACAGTTTCGCTGATCGACTAATTCTGGAGTAGCCGAATGAACAACGCAGTCCATGTAGCCCCCCGCGTCGACTGGGTCGGTGTCCGTCATGCCGACCTGGAAGTATTTGACGACCTCTTCCCGACCCACAACGGCACCACCTACAACGCCTACCTGGTCCAGGGAGAAAAAAGGAACGTCCTGATCGATACGGTCAAGAAGCCGTTCGCCGACGAGTTCTTTGCCAAGGTCGAAGAGCTGCTGCCGCTGGAGAAAATCGACGCGGTGGTGGTCAACCATACCGAGCCGGATCACTCCGGGTCGTTGCAGCTGCTGCTGGAGAAGAACCCCGGGATCACGGTCTACTGCTCGCGGCCGGCCGAGAACTTCCTCAAACAGCTGCTCAACCACGACTTCAACTGCCAGGTGGTGGCCGACGGTGACGAGATCGACCTCGGCGGGCGCAAGCTGAAGTTTATCCTCGCCCCTTACCTGCACTGGCCCGACACCATGTTCACCTACCTCGACGACGAGCAGATCCTGTTCTCCTGTGACGCCTTCGGTGCGCACTACTGCGCCGATAAGCTGTTCGACGACGAGATTGCCGACTTCTCCAGCGATTTCCATTTTTACTTCGATTGCATCATGCGTCCCTTCAAGGACAAGATCCGCGACGCGCTGGCCAAGATCGAGGATCTGCCGCTGAAAATGGTCTGCCCCTCGCACGGGCCGATCCGGCGCAGCGGCTACCCGCACGCCATCACTGCCTACCGCCAGTGGTCGGCGCCGCCGCCGGCTTCGCCGAAGCCGCTTGCGCTGCTGGCGATGCTCTCCTCCCATGGCAACACCCGCGCCATGGGGGCGGTGATCCGCGCCGAGCTGGAAAGCCAGGGGATCGAGGTCAACGAGTTCGCCCTGTGCGGCATGCGTGACGACGACTACCGTAACGCGCTGGAACAGGCCGACGTGCTGGTGATCGGCACCCCGACCATCCAGCGCGACGCCCCGCCGTACGTCTGGCATGCCCTGAGCCTGATCTCCTCGGTCACCCCCAAGGCGAAGCTCGCCGCGGTGTTCGGCTCCTTCGGCTGGAGCGGCGAGGCGGTGAAGATGGTCGAGCAGCGCCTCGAGGGTCTCAAGTTCAAGCTCGCTACCGAGAGCGTGACGTTCCGCTTTACCCCGACCGAGGAAAACCTGGCGGTGTGTAAGGAGTTTGCGGAGCAGGTGGCGGGGGCGGTTTTGTGCGAGGAGTAGAGGGCGCATGAAACACTTCCATCTGCGGCGTTGCCCTTGAGCGCGTCGCTGCGACGTAGCTTCCGCACGCCTCACTCCTTGCTCTGCTGGCGCCTTGCATCTGAAGGCGTTTGATGCGCCTGATGGGAGATAGTTAAAATTCAAGATCGCCGGGGGCGCCCGGCATGCGCCTTACTTTTCTTGCTTGCCCAAGAAAAGTAAGCAAAAGAAGGCACCCCGAACTCCGTCACCCGACGACCGGGTGCCCTCGCTGTCCGGAAGTTTT
>PKUI01000148.1 GCA_002869605.1 Desulfuromonas sp.
CACAGCGCGGCGATCAGCGCATAGCTGTCGCCCGGCAGCCACAGGTAGCAAAGCGTACTGACCAGCGCGGCGGCGACGCCGACGATCACATGCAGGCGGTTGTGGGTCTGCAGCACGATCAGCGCCAGGAACATCGCCGGCAGGGCGAAGTCGATGCCAAAGGCGCCGGGCGGGATCAGGCTGCCGAGCAGGCAGCCGCTGACGCTCGCCACGATCCAGGTGGCGTTGGCGGCGTGATGCACCACCAGGGCGCGCCAGCGGTCCCAGCTTCCGTCACGGAATCGGGCGGTGTTGACCGCGAAACTTTCATCGGTGACCCCGTAGGCGAACAGGGCGAGGAAGGGGCGCGAGACGCCGCGCAGCGGCACCGCCAGCGACGAGCTCATCAGCACGTGGCGGAAGTTGACGACGAAGGTGGTGGCGACAATCGCCAGCGGGGAGGCGCCGTCGGCGAGCATCGCCACGGCGATAAACTGGGCGCTGCCGGCGAACACCAGCACTGACATCAGGCCGATGTCGAGCGGGCTCAGGCCGGCCTGGCGGGCGAGCACGCCGAGGGCCATGCCGATCGGGAAGTAGCCGAGGCAGATCGGCCAGCCGGCGGCAAGTCCGTTGCGGAGCACGTCGGTAACGGCCCGGGAGGATGGCGTTTGTTGTTCAGCTTGCACCGCTGCGGTCCTGAATCGAAGGGGCGGGTGCCAAAAGGGCAGCGTTCCCGCGCGTGAAACGAGCCGTCAGTGTAGCGAAAATGGTGTGGGATGTTAACCGGTTTTCGGTTCCTTTGGGGGCAGATACGAAAACCCCCGGCACATGCTGGCGCCAGGGGTCAAAATCGTAGTCCATCCGTTGGTTGTCGCGTTATTCAATTCATTGCAAGGGGGAAAGGTTGTTCAGGATTTTGCCAGGTAGCCGCTGAGGGCGACGTCCTCTTTGCCGATGTGGTCGAGAACCCACTTCATGAGCATACGGCTGGCGTCGATCACCACCGACAACGGCACCTGGTTCCCCTGCAGCTGGTTTCTGAGCTCCCGGAGGGAGCGGGTCAGCTCCATGTGGGCGACCCGATGCATCGGTGCCTTAGGGTAACCGTGTTTTTGCATCAGCGCCTCTTCCTCGGCGAAGTGTTCGAGGACGTAGCTGTCGAGAAAACCGAACAGGCGGGAGATTTCGTCCTTGCCTTTGCCGGCACTGCAGGCGGTACTGAAGTCGTTGTAATAGGTGATCAGCTGTTGGTGCTGGGCGTCGATCAGCTCGTGACCGACGCAAAAACGATTGTCCCATGTGATGGCCATCTGTTCCTCCTAGTAAAAAAACGTAAGATTGAATAGAGATAGATTACCATATCGGTTATAGTTTGCAAGCGAGAAAATGAATTACGCAGACCTGGCTCTTTTTTTGATCTGATCGAGTACGTTTTTACGTCGCTGAACCAACACTACTCCGCTAAAGATAAGCCCGCCACCGAAGAGGAGCTGCGTGGTGACCGGTTCGTCGAGGATCAGGATGCCGCTGACGACGCCGACGAGCGGAATCAGATAGAGCAGGGTGTTGGTACGGGTCGCACCGAGTGCCGGGACTGCGCGGTTCCAGAGGTCGTAGGCGATTACCGAGCAGAACAGGGTGAGGAAGGCGAAGCCGCCAAGCGCTCCTGCGTCGGGCCATCCGGGTGGGAAGGCGTAGAGTTCGTAGAGGCTACCGGGGAGCAGGGTCAGCCCCCCGTAGAGCATCAGCTGGCGGGTTAGTAGCAGCCCCGGGTAGCGGCGCGCATGGCGCTGCACCAGGAACGTGTAGACGATCCAGCTGGCCACCGCGCCGAGCATCAGCAGGTCCCCCTTCAGCGAGGCGACACCGTCGTCATAGCCGACGAGGATCGCCGTGCCAACCAGGGCGGTTCCGGTGCCGAGCCAGATGTTGAGCGGCGGCAGGCAGCGCTGGCGCCAGGCGTGTACCAGCTCGGTGCCGAGGGGGATCAGGGCAATGATCAGCGCGCCGTGTGAAGCGCTGGTCAGCTTGAGACTGTGGTTTTCGAAAGCGAAGTAGAGGGCGATACCGGTCAGTCCGAGAGCAAAATGACCCGGTGGTCGTGCGCGCTGAAGCGGAAGTTCGTGCCGCGTAGGTAGACCAGCGGCCAGAGCAGCGCGGCACCGAGCAGGTGGCGCAGGCAGGCGAGGGTCAGCGGCGGGATCTGCTGCACCGTGGTGCGGATCACTACGTACGAGACACCCCATACCAGGATGCAGAAGATGGCGAAGAGCAAGGGTTGAAGGCTGTTCTTATGCATGGGACCTTTCACTTCTTTGTGTTCACACTGCAGGATCAACACCGCCGGGGGAGCCCGGCATGCGCCTTACTTTCTTTGCACGCCCAAAGAAAGTAAGCAAAGAAATGCGCCCGACCTCCTTGCCCGCCATAGACCTGCGGGTTCCCTACGCAGCAACGGTTCCCGCCGGGCCTTCGCCATTCGCTTCGCTCAAGTCTACGGCCTGTTTCGGCGTGAGCCGCTGCTACTCCGGCGGCGTCATACGGGGAGATGGAAAGCCTTGGATTGTTCCTCGGTCTTTACGGGCCCCCGTGTGTAGTCACCGAGTGCCGGGATTTTAATCCTGACGTTAGGCGATATGGTCGCCGGAAGGATTAAAACTTCCGGCTAGCGAGGGCACCCGATCGTCGGGTGACGGAGTTCGGGGTGCCTTCTTTTGCTTACTTTTCTTGGGCAAGCAAGAAAAGTAAGGCGCT
>PKUI01000210.1 GCA_002869605.1 Desulfuromonas sp.
AACCAGCAAATTCTCCTCGACGGCCTTGGGACTGCCCGGGAGATTGATAATCAGGGTCTTGCCACGCAGCCCGGCAATGCCCCGCGACAGCATGGCGTGAGGGGTCCGGGCCAGGTTCTGCATACGCATCGCCTCGGCGATACCAGGCACCTCGCGCTCGATAACCGCACGCGTCGCCTCCGGGGTCCGGTCACGTGGTGACAACCCCGTCCCCCCGGTCGTCAGGATCAGGTCGAGCTGTTCACGATCACACCAGGTCAGGAGCAGTTCTTCAATCTGGGATTGTTCGTCGGGGAGCAGCTGCTGACAGGCGACTTCTCCGAGAGAAGAGGTCAAACTCGCCAGCAATGGGCCGCTTGTATCTGTTCGTTGTCCCTGGGAGCCCTTGTCGGAAAGCGTCAACACTCCGATGCGTACTTTGTCAGCCATCTCTCCCCTCCTCGACAACAACCACCAGGTCACCGACCCTGACCTCTCCCCCACAAATCACCTCGGCAAAGACCCCTTCGCGCGGCATCACGCAGTCGCCTGCCTGGAAGTAGATCGTACAGCGCGAGTGGCATTCTTTACCAATCCTGGTGATTTTCAGGCGTGCTTCCTCACCGACCCTCATACAGCTCCCGATCGGCAGGGCACAGAGATCGAGACCGCGAATCGTGAGGTTCTCAGCAAAATCCCCCGGACCGACATCGAGACCGAGGGAGCGCATTTTATCAACACTTTCATCCGCCAGAAGGCTGACCTGGCGGTCGCCGGGCCCGGCATGGGCATCCCCTTCAAGCCCCGAGTCGACAACCAATCGTGCCATGCCGACATCCTCCTTGCGCATCCCCTTGCTCGGGCTCGTACAGACCGCAATCACTTCTCCATGCCGGCCAGAGCTCACTTCTTCTCCTCCACACGGGTCACCTTGGCCGACACCGTCCCCATTTCATCTGTAAGGCTAAGGTGCACCACGGCAGACTTCAATACGCCCTGGTGACGTAATGTCACCGGCAAGGCAACCTCCTGCGTGTTCAGCAGCAGAGGGGCACCACATCCTTCAACCGCAAGCAGCGGAGGGGCCTCAGCAGGAGCCTGCTGAACACCTGGGAACGTTTCCGGAGCCGTGGGCACCCCCGGTGACGCAGGTGCTGCAGTAGGCTTCGCTGCCGGAGGGGCTGCGGTCTTGCCCTGCTGGAGATCACGGTAACTAGCCCCTGCTTTGCGGCTGGAGGTTCCCTCATCCTCATTGGCCAACCCCTGCGTTGTCCGCAGTTTGCGCAGCACCATCTTGCAGACCGTTGTCAGCGTCGGCAGGACACCTTTGCCGTCGAGAGCACTGGCAGGAAAAGTTGGAACCTTGTCGACATTGAGGGCCCGGTCAAGCTCCTCAGAACTCATCACTCCGGGAAGGTCGCGCTTGTTGTACTGGATAACATAAGGGATGCTGTCGAGAGAAAGATTGTACTCTTCCAGGTTTTCCTTGAGGTTCTGAAAGCTTTCCAGGTTGGCATCGAGCATGTCGCGCTGCGAGTCTGCAACAAACACGATACCGTCGACCCCCTTGAGCACCATCTTCCGGGTAGCGTTGTAAAACACCTGCCCGGGGACAGTATAGAGGTGAAAACGGGTCTTAAATCCCTTGATGTCGCCAAGCTCGACGGGGAGAAAATCGAAAAACAGTGTCCGATCGGTCTGGGTAGCCAGCGACAGCAGCTTGCCACGGCTATCGGGATTGAGCTTGGTGTGGATATACTGGATGTTGGTGGTCTTGCCGCACAGGCCGGGGCCGTAGTAGACCACCTTGGCGTTGAGTTCCCGCTTGGCATAATTTAAAAGGGCCATAATCTAGGTACCTACTTCTTCTGCTCTTTGGCAACCAACATGCGCCGAGCGTTGTTGGCAATAACCTGCGATACGGTCTTGCTCTTGGCCAGACCCTTGAGTTCCTTGACCGTCAGAATATTCATGTAGCGCAACGCCTTCGGCAGCGGGGTGCGTGGATGAACCACCAGCGCCTTCTGAACCTCGGGGATCTTGATCCATTTGCGATTGAGAGAAATCAGTCGAATATGCTCATCCGAGGCGGCCCGGTTCTTGGCAATCGCCACCACTTCTCCGTCACTAATTCGCGGATTGTTGAGAACCGCCGAGTTGACCAGCTTGTTGGCGTCTTTATAGAGCAGGCCGCGCCACTCCTTGTCACCGGTCAACGCCGTCTTGATCTTCTCGGAGACCCCCATTTCCAGTGCCAACTGGTACTTGGAGAGGTTCGCTTCTTCAACTTCTTCAACCTCCTCCTCGACCGTTTCAAGCTCTTCGAACTCTTCCTCTACCGTCTCTTCGGGAGGTTCAAGCAGTCCGGATGCTGCCGGGTTCTTCTGCAACAGGGCAAGGATCTCCGCGTTATCACTCCAATGACTGGCAATCACAACCTTGAGGATCTCTACACTGTTCTGGCGTGCGAGGTGGGCCACGGTTGCAGCAGCGAGATTGGGATTCTTCAACAGCAGTGGCAGCAGGACAGGGTCTGATATCCTCCCGCGAACCAGAAAATCGAGCAGTCGCGGATGGAAGTCGGGGTTCTGCGATAATTTGCCCAGCTTCTCGGCAGAGAGTCTGCGCAGTGTCCTCACCGCCTCCGTTTTAAGCTGCGCATCACTGCCACTGCACAACACCAAAAGTGCTGCGAGAAAATCCTGGGCGGAAAGTTTCAATTCTCCCCGCGCGGCCTGCTGCTTAAGCTGGGGGGACGCCCCCGGGCCGACCGCCTGTTTGACCGCCGGAGAAAAGTTCAGTTTAGGCAAAGGATCAGCAGCACTCATGCTCTCTTTACTTCACCTTTGAAACATAGGCGTCAAGCCCTGCAGCCTTTGCCTTGGCAACCGCCTTCTCGGCAGCCGACTGATCGGGGAAGTCGCCAAAGCGCACCAGGGTCAACGACATCGGCACCACGGCCTTGACCTCCGTCAAACGCAGCCCCTGTGCGTACAATTGATCAGCGTACACACGAGCACGGTCGAGACCGACATACGACCCGAGATAGACCGTCCAGCCCGCGGCTTCCTTCATTACGAAAGCCTCTTTGGTAAATTCCCTCTGGTATTGTACAACCCGGGCACGGGCCTCGGCCTCGCTGTAGGTCCCCTCCTTGAGTCGGGTTACCTCGATATCCCGTTTGACCGTGGAATGATAGGGGGTATAACCGAGTTGTTTGACGCTCTTGTCGGCCTCCGTAACACTTGAGGACATCAGGTAAGCGCCAGCCGTAACGGTATATGGACCTTCCGGAGCACTCACCGCCGGTGTCGGAGGAGCAGGTTTTGCGGCCGGTTTTGCTGCAGGCTTGGGAGCCTGCTTAGGCTTAACCGCGGCTTTTTTCTCAGCGGCCACAGCTGCAGCCTTCGTTTTAACGGCCTTGGCCTCAGCCGCCTTTTTCTTTGCAGCCGGTTTGGCGGCCACCGCCTTATCTTCCACTCCTGCCTTAGCTGCCGGCTTGGACTCCGCCGGCTTTGCTGCAGGTTTCTTGGGCAACTTTACAACCTTGCGCTGAATAGTGGATTTAACCGGCTTTGCCGGCTCTGACGTCGGCGGGGAGATCAGATCAGGGAACAGCAAGAAAACAACGGCTGCAACCAGCACCAGCACCAGGACAACAATCAAGACAATCCGCTTGGCGTCGCCTCGTTCGTCAGCATAAAGACTTTTCAGCCCCAACATTTTAAGGTTATTTTCACCAGATCTACGTTGCATGCACAAGTTTCCTTCCTTTACCCCTCCAGGAGAAGGTGCCGTTAGGCACTCTCCTGCTCTGCAAGAATCTTTTTCGTCAAGTGAGCCGGTACCTCTTCATAGTGGTCAAACTCCATGGTAAACATGCCGCGGTCCGAAGTCATGGAACGAAGCTCCGGAGCATACTTGAGCACCTCGGCCATCGGCACCTGGGCATTAACAACGGTCGTTGCACCCTGAGGCTCCATGCCAAGCACCTTGCCACGCCGTGAGTTCATGTCACCCATGACATCACCAACGCACTCCTCCGGAACGGATATCTCCATGAGCATAACCGGCTCCAGAAGCACCGGTAATGCCTGCTCCATGCCACGCTTGAAGCCCATCGACCCGGCAATTTTGAAGGCCATCTCGTTCGAATCGACAGCATGGTGCTGGCCATCGTAGAGGATGACACGCACGTCCTGCACCGGATAACCGGCAAGAATCCCTTTCTTCATCGACTCCTGGATGCCTTTGTCGACCGCAGGGATAAACTGGCGCGGCACAACACCACCGACGATCTTGTCAACGAACTCGTAACCTTCGCCGCGCGGTAGCGGTTCGATTTCGATATGGACATCAGCGAACTGTCCTTTACCGCCCGACTGCTTCTTGTGGCGATAATGCTGCTGGACCTTCTTTTTCAGCGCTTCGCGGTACGGAACCTTTGGCTCTTTGAGGATAACCTCGACGCCGAACTTCTGTTTGAGCTTGGCGATAGTGACCTCGACATGGACCTGGCCCATGCCCGAAATGATCATCTCCTTGGTCTCCTCATCACGCACCACCTTGATGCAGGGGTCCTCTTCGATCAGTCGCTTCAAGGAGCTGTGAACCTTGTCCTCATCCCCCTTGTTCTTCGCCTCGAGGGCAAAAGAGATCACCGGATGCGGATTCGCCGGAGTCTCGAATATAATCGGGTTGGCAGCATCACAAAGGGTGTCGCCGGTTTCGGTCAGCTTCAGCTTGGCCACCGCGACGACATCCCCGACACTCGCCCCATCGGCCGGTTTCTGCTTCTTCCCTTCGAGCTTGAGTATCTGGCCGAATTTCTCGCTCTCTTCCTTGTTGGCGTTGTAGAAGGTATCCCCTTTGAGGGAACCGGAAACCACCCGAAAAACGGTCAGCTTGCCGGTAAAGGGGTCGGCAACGGTCTTAACGACAATCGCCGAGAACGGATCATCCACGGACGGTTTGCGTTCAACCTCTTCACCGGTTTTCGGGTTGGTACCGGTCCTGGCCGGACGTTCCGCCGGTGACGGCAGGCAGGCGATCATCGTATCGAGAAGCAGATGGGTGCCACAATTAGCCGTCGCACTGCCACACACAACCGGGGTAAAAATCCCGAGCTTAGTCCCCAGATGAAGACCATCGAAGATATCCTCGTCGGTGAGACTGTCTTCCTCGAGGTACTTCTCCATCAGTTCATCGTTGGCCTCGGCTACCGCCTCGACCATCTGGAAGCGCATCGCCTCGGCCTCTTCCTTGAGCTCGTCCGGGATCTCCGTTTCTTCAAAGGTTCCTTTGCCATCAAAAGAAAACAGGCGGGCCTTCATGCGCACCAGGTCGATGATCCCCTTGAAGTTTTCCTCGCTACCGATCGGCATACTCAGCAGAGCCACCCGGGTACCGAGCGCCTCTTCCAGGTCACCGATGGTCTTTTTGAAGTCGGCGCGCTCGCGGTCCATTTTGTTAATGAACGCAAAACGCGGCACCTTGAACTCTTCGGCCCACTTCCAGATCATGCCCGACTGGGCCTTGACGCCTTCAACGGCGGATACGACCAACACCATGCCGCCCATCGCGGCCATGCAGCTGCGGGTGTCGTGTAGAAAATTGGTGTAACCGGGGGTGTCGATCAGGGTGATCGCATGATTCTTCCAGTCCGCATGGTGAAAACTGGAACTGATCGTGATATTGCGTTTGATCTCTTCGTCGTCGTAATCAAAGTTGGAATTGCCTTCATCAACCTTGCCGAGTCGATCGGTCATTCCTGCAGCAAACAGAACAGCTTCAGCCAGAGACGTTTTCCCCGCATCTCCTTGGCCGACAAAACCCACATTGCGAAGATGTGCAGTGTCGATCTTACTCATGAGCTCTCCTTTCAGTTCCTGTCACCAGGAAATTCACAACAGCAAATATAACCCTCCGAAATCATACATCTGTCAGAAAAAATAATGAGTTATGATCTTAGCACCCCTATGACAGTGAGTCAAAGCTAACCACGGTTGCGGCTGTAGATAATTCGCAACCCCTCAAGTGTCAACTTGCTATCAACTTTCTCAATGGTTTCAGATGCTTCGGCCATCAACGAGGCAAACCCCCCGGTGGCCACCACCATAGGAGGCTCCTTGGCCTCCCCTTTCATGCGCCTGACCAGACCATCCACCAGCCCAACATAGCCGTAGAAAATCCCGGACTGCATGCTGTTCACGGTGTTTTTAGCGACCACCTGAGGTGGGCACACAAACTCCACCCGCGGCAGCTTACTGGCACGCTGGAACAGCGCCTCGGCCGAAACACCGATGCCGGGAGCGATCGCACCACCAAGATACTCACCCTTGCCGGAAATCAGATCGAATGTGGTCGCGGTGCCGAAGTCGACAATTATTAGGCTACGCTTGAACTTGTCGTAAGCAGCGACCGCGTTGACGATCCGGTCGGCACCGACCTCGCGCGGATTATCGTAGAGAATCGGCATACCGGTCTTGATCCCGGGCCCGACGACATACGGCTCGAGTTCTAAATAATCGGAGCAAAGCCCTTCGAGGAGACTGAGCATCGGCGGCACCACGCAGGAGATGATGACATCCTTGATGTCCGTAAAGTGAATATCACGCAGGCGGAACAGGTCGTGAATCAGGATGGCGTATTCATCCACCGTCCGCGACTTGTCGGTGGTGATCCGCCAGTTGTGCAGCAGGATATCGCCACGATAGAGTCCCAGGACCGAATTGGTGTTGCCGACATCGATGACTAGCAGCATCGGTTTAATCGCCTTCCGTTTGATTCATTATTCCGGGAACACGTCCCCGGCATAGATATTCTGCAACTTGCCGTGATCGTCACGAACCAGCAGCGAGCCGTCCTCATCGAGACCGACGACCTCACCAACAATGGTGTGCGGCTCCTGCTCGACCCGCACCCGTTGACCGACCATGGCGCAGCAGGCATCCCAGGCGGGCCGTACGGCATCAAACCCCTCGGCCAGAAATGCGTCATAGTGAGCTTCGAAGCGCTGCAAGAAGCTACGCACAAAGGCGCTGCGTGGCACCGTCTGACCGCTCTCGATAAGCAGTGACGTCGCCGGGTAGCGAAGTTCGGACGGAAATTGTTTACGGGTCATGTTCAGGTTGACCCCGACCCCGAGAATCACATAATGCACCCGGTCGGACTCGGCACGCATTTCACTCAGAATTCCGGAGACCTTGCACCCGTTGAGCAACACGTCGTTGGGCCACTTGACGTTGGCGGAGAGGCTGGTGGTCTCGGCAATCGCCTCGACAACGGCCAGCGCCGCGACGAAGGTAAGCTGCGGCGCCACGAAGGGGGCGATCGCCGGACGCAGAAGCAGCGAAGCGTAGAGGTTAACTCCGCGCGGTGACTCCCAGCGTCTACCGAGACGACCCTTGCCGCCGGTCTGTTCTTCGGCAATCAGCACCGTCCCGTCGGTGCCCCCCTGCTCGGCTAACTCCAGCGCCCGCAGGTTGGTCGAATCGGTCGATTCCAGGCAAACCATGTCGCGACCGATCCGCTTACACGCAAGGCCGGCCTGGATATCCGCTGCCAACAACAGGTCGGGAGCCGTTTCCAACCGATAGCCACGCGAGGTGACCGCCTCGATGGCATAGCCGGCGTCGCGCAGTTGACGGATATGTTTCCAGACCGCCGTCCGCGACACTCCCAGGCTCTGACTGATTTCGGCCCCGGAGATATAATCCTCGGGCCGTTCATGGAACAGGCGTAATATCTCACGGCGGATCTCACCGGCCATCGCTCGTAACGTCCCGTTAATCCTGAAACAACATGGAGATATCGGCAGCGCTACAGGAATGCGTCAGCGAACCGACCGAAATCACCTCAACCCCGGTTTCGGCGATCTCACGGATCGTCTCGAGAGATACGCCACCCGAGGCCTCAGTGATCGCCTGGTCACCAATCACCTCCACCGCCTGACGCAACTCGTCCAGACTCATGTTGTCGAGCAGGATCACGTCGGCACCGGCATCGAGCGCTTCACGAACTTCTTCGAGGTTGCGGGTTTCGATCTCGATTTTCAGCACATGGCTGATGCGCTGCCGGGCGCGTGTAATCGCCGCCGCGATACCGCCGGCCGCGGCGACGTGATTCTCCTTGATCAACACCCCGTCGTACAGTGAGGTGCGGTGATTGCGCCCCCCGCCCATGCGCACCGCGTACTTGTCAAGCACCCGCAGGCCGGGAACCGTCTTGCGCGTATCGACAACCACCGCCTTGGTGCCAGAAACTTCCGCGACAAAACGGGAGGTCATGCTGGCGATACCGCTCATGCGTTGCAACAGGTTCAGAGCAACCCGCTCCCCCTGCAGGAGGCTGCGTGCTTCGCCACGAATCCAGGCGAGAACCTCACCGCGAGCGACCTTCTCGCCATCCTCCTTGAGCTTTTCAAAACCGACTTCGCGATCGAGCTGTGCAAAAACCTGCGCCGCAACATCGATGCCCGCAAGGACAAAGTCCTCCTTGGCGACCAGCTCGGCACGGGCCATGACCCCTTTCTCAATCGTCGCCTCGGTGGTAATATCCCCCAGGCCAATATCCTCTTCGAGAGCCGTGCGGACAATGCGCTCAATTTCAAACATGCATACCCTCCCTTGTCTCCGCCCCAGCAGAATAGTCACCAGACGGAAACGAATTTTATAGCACAGCACATATCGGCTATCAATAGAAAAACATCCGTCGGAACAAGACCTTACCTCATTGAATCCCCTCTCTCCTTATGTTAAAAATGACAGACCCAACACCAAGTGACAAATGGAGAGCCGATATGGGCAAAACAACCCTCACCCTGATACTGCTGCTGGCCCTGTGTGGCTGCGTCAGCAAAAGCTCCTATCTCGAAAAAGAGCAAGAGGCTGCCCTCCTGCAAGAGACACTGCAGCAGCTGGAAGAACAGTACCAGCAGCAGGCCGAGCGCAACCAGCAACTGCTCAGGGATCGAACCGACTTGAACCAGCGTCTCACCACGGCCATCGAGGAAAGTTCGGGCCTTCGACAGGACGTGCTGCGAGCACGCGCCGACCGCGAACGTGCCGAACGCCTGTTCAAAACCCGTAACGCCGAAGCGGGACAGACACTCACCGAGCAACGCAACGAGATCGACACCCTGACTGAACAGAATCGTCAACTCAGCGACAATCTTGAGCAGGAACGCCAGATGCGCCAGGCACAGGTGCAGGAGATTAAAGGGACATACGATGAACTGGTGGGGCTGCTCGAGTCTGAAATCGCCGCCGGAGAGGTGACGATCTCGGAACTCGAAGGGAAGCTGACCGTCAATATGGTCGAACAGATTCTTTTCGACTCCGGCAAAGCCGAAGTCAAAAAACAGGGAGTCAAGGTCTTGCGACAGGTCGGCGAAGTCCTGCAGAACGTCGCCGAGAAAATGATACGTGTCGAAGGACACACCGACAACATCCCGATCAGCCCTCGGCTCAGCTCAACCTTCGCCAGCAACTGGGAACTCTCGGCTGCACGTGCACTGAACGTGGTCCACTTCCTCGAAAAACAGGTCGGCATCCCCGGAGAGCGCCTGTTCGCAGCAGCCTTCGGAGCGAACCAGCCGCTGGCCAGCAATCAGACCCGGGAGGGACGCGCGCAGAACCGGCGCATTCAGATCGTTTTGGTCCCTAACGAATAATCGACAAAAAAGGCCCCGAGATCGGGGCCTTTTTTGTTTCTCACTTCCGCAGCATTTCAAGCCGCTACTTTAACTCTGCCATCAGGTGGTCGGGTCTCCCGTTGACCTGGGGGTGCTGCCCCCGCCCGTACTCGCGACGGGCATAGTAGGTCACCTCTTCCTCAAGGTACCCCTTGAGCTCGCCCAAGGTTACCTTGCCGTCTCCGTTACCGAAATCGGCACCGTCCGCGAGACCGGCCACACCATCGAGGAAGTAGCGGGTAAACAGTCCATGCTTGGTAGAAGGATCCCAGGAGGCGACCTCCGAGAGGCCGGACGCGGTCAGAACTGTCGCGTTGGGCGCCTGCTTTTGAGGCTCGGAAAGACGCAGGGAGATCGACGAGGCGTTCTTGACCACCGTTCCCCCCTGGGAGCTCCCAGAGAAACAGGCATCGAGCACCACGGTAAGGCTTTGAGCCGGCAGCTGCGCGAGGTTCTCATAGAAGGTCTGCAAAGCGTAACCACTCAGCTCAACCCGCTGCGGATCGGCATCCACCGAAAGCAGATAGCCCTGGCCGTTGGAGAGCGCAGGCGCACCATGCCCGGAGTAGTAGATAAACACGTCCGACTTGCCGGGACGCAGCCAGTCGTTCAGCTTCCCCTTGGCGTTCCCCGGGGTCCCGAAAATGCTCACGAAGTCGACGTAGGTGGCATCCTCGAGGAACATGACGTTCCCCTCGCGGTAGCCGAGCACATTCAACACGTAATCGCGGATCGCCTTGGCGTCGTTATGGGCATACTCGACATCCGGCACCCCCTTGCCGCTTGACTGGTAGTTGCCGTTGCCGATGACCACGGCCACCCCGTAGCGGTTCTTCTTTGCCACGAGCGGGGCCTTGGCGATGGGGCGAGCGGGAGCATCTACCGGCTGCGGAATCGGAGCAGCCACGGACGGGGGTTCCTGTGTGACCACCACCGGAGCCGCATCAAACAGCGCAGCAAGCGACTCGACCCCTTGCAGCGGCGTCTCCGATACCTCAAACCCTCTGCGCTTGGCCTTGACCCGCTTGATGGTCTTATAGTCGGCGGAGAGCTCGACAAACTC
>PKUI01000176.1 GCA_002869605.1 Desulfuromonas sp.
CATCGCCGCACCTATATCGGCGCCATGCCGGGCAAGTTCATCCAGGCGATGAAAACCGCCGGCACCGCCAACCCGGTGCTGATGCTCGACGAAATCGACAAGATCGGCGCCTCCTTCCAGGGGGACCCTGCCTCGGCGCTGCTCGAGGTCCTCGACCCGGAGCAGAACAATAACTTCCGCGACCATTACCTCGATGTCCCGTTCGACCTCTCGAACGTATTGTTCATCGCCACCGCCAATCAGCTCGACACCATCCCGGCGCCGCTGCTCGACCGCATGGAGATCATCCGCCTCTCCGGCTACATCCTCGAGGAGAAAGTCGAAATCGCGCGCCGCTACCTGATCCCCAAGGCGCTCGAACAGCACGGTCTGACCAAGGGCCAGGTCAGCATCCGCAAGGATGCCCTGCGCGCCATCGTCGACGGCTACGCACGCGAGGCCGGGGTACGCAACTTGGAGAACCGCATCAAGAAGATCATGCGCCGCGCCACCATGGACTTTGCCGAGGGGCGCGAGGAGAACATCTCCATCGGCAAACGCGATCTCGAGCACTACCTCGGGAAACCGGTCTTCACCCCGGATGAGCTCTTCGACAATACCCCCGGGGTGGTCACCGGACTGGCCTGGACCAGCATGGGGGGCGCGACCCTGCAGATCGAGGCGACCGCCATGACGAGCAAGGGGAAAGGCTTCAAGCAGACCGGCCAGCTCGGCAAGGTGATGATCGAGAGCTCGGAAATCGCTTACTCTTACGTCATGGCCCACCTCGCCGACTTCAAGCTCCCGCAAGACTTCTTCGACCGGCACTTCGTGCACCTGCACGTGCCGGCCGGTGCCACCCCCAAGGATGGCCCCTCGGCCGGGGTGACCATGGCCACCGCGTTGCTGTCGATGATCAGCGGAAAACCGGTAAAGAAAAAGCTCGGCATGACCGGCGAACTGACCCTTACCGGGCGGGTTCTACCGATCGGCGGCCTCAAGGAGAAGACCATCGCGGCACGCCGCGCCGGGCTCAAAACCTTGATCTTTCCCAACGACAACCGCAAGGACTTCGAAGACCTGCCCGACTACCTTCGTGAAGGGCTCGATGTTTACTTTGCAAAGGACTATCGCGACGTCTACCAAGTCGCCCTCAACGCCCGCACCTCACAAACAAAACGCCATAAAGCCTAATCCCACGGGCGACATGGCGCGCTGAAAAGAGCTTCCCATGACCCGTCAAACAGGCTATGATGCCGCTTCTTCGACGCAGGCGCACTCTTCTTGGATGCCGCCTGCGTCTACGTTTACCCTGACTCCAAGGAGCCTGCAATGAACTACGATGAGATCAAGGCTGAAGTTCTCGCCCTCGACGGCGAAGACAAAAAACGCCTGATTCTTGAAACCTTTTCTGAGCTGTCCCGTGAGGCGATCAAAGACCCCAACTTCCTCATGCAGATGTTCCCGGTTTTTCTCGGCGTCTTGCGCGACAGCGGCATGGATCTTCAGCAGCTGGTGACACTGGCATCGATGATGTCAAACTCGGAACGCTCCTGACTCTCCAGCCCCTCCACATGAGCACGACCCGGCCCCGCTAACAACTAGATACCGGCTCACTCCTATGAATAACGGCATGAACGGTGCGCGACCCCTTCCGCAATATCTATGAACTCCTCCTCGGCGAGGATGACGCGCGCGCCTGCAAGGACATCTCCGAGGACGCCTGCCGCGAACAGCCGAAAAGCTTCGGCATCCATGTCGTTGCCACCACCCTGTCCAAAATTGGCGACGGCATCAGCGACGTCAAACTGACCCTGACCTGGGTACTCGCTTCGCTTGGCGTCCCTCCCATGCTCGTCTCATGGGTTGTTCCCCTGCGGGAGTCGCTCTCCCTGCTGCCGCAGTTGGCCTTTGCAAACCAGCTCCGTTCATTTCCAAAGCGCAAACTGTTCTGGACCTTCGGCAGCATCACACAAGGCCTTTGCATCTTCGCCGTGGGGGTCGCCAGCCTGTTCCTGAAAGGCGCCGCTGCCGGCTATACGATTCTTCTCCTTCTGGCCCTCTTCAGCCTGGCCCGCGGATTTTGCTCCATTGCGGGCAAAGACGTCCTGGGAAAAACGGTCGCCAAAAAAAAGCGTGGACGCGTTTCCGGGCTCGCAACGGCCCTGGCCGGATTCGGCACCCTGGTTTTCGGTGGTTTCCTCTACCTTGAACTGATCCCCACCGGCAATGCTGCACTGCTGAGCGGCCTGTTGTTTTTCGCCGGCGGGCTCTGGCTGGTGGCCGGCATCGTCTATAGCGGAGTCCCGGAATTTCCCGGGACAACAGAAGGGGGACGCAATGGCCTGAGGGAGGCTCTGTCGAGCCTCAAGCTGATCGTCACCGATCGTTCACTGCGCCACTTCCTGATGACGCGCTGCCTGTTCATCAGTACGGCACTGGTCGCCCCCTTCTACGTCATCCTGGCCAACCGCTACACCGACGGTGGCATGGGCACCCTGGGGCTGCTGTTGTTCCTCGCCGGGCTGGCGAACCTGACAAGTGGAACCTTCTGGGGGAAGCTCGCCGACCACTCCAGCAAACATGTCCTGGCTGTCGCCGGCACGATCTGTGGACTCCTTGCACTCACGGTCACCCTTGCGACCACCATGGAGTGGCCGATCATCCATCGCGCGGAATGGTATGCCGCGGTCATTTTTGTCCTCTACATCGGACACGCGGGGGTCCGCCTCGGGCGCAAAACCTACCTGATCGACATGGCGACTCAGGATAACCGCGCACAGCTGGTAGCCGTCAGCAACACGTTTATCGGCACGGTCCTGCTCGCCATCGGCGGCTTATCGACCTTTGTTTCTCGCGCCGGGGTGCTCAACGCCATCGCCATCCTGGGACTCTTTTCCTTTATCGCGGCAATCTCCGCCCTGGCGATGAAAAATGTCAGCGATTGACCCCGCAACCTTAAGCGTTGACCTTGTTCGAATCGATTTGTTAAATTCCTCATCACTTGACCTTGGATGAACCGTTTTAAACTTGGAGAAAACCCTCATGCGCGTACTATCCGGAATCCAACCATCTGGCTCCCTGCACCTGGGCAACTATTTCGGCATGATGTCGAAAATGATCGCCCACCAGGAGCAGCAGGAACTGTTCTGCTTCATCGCCAACTACCATGCTCAGACCAGCCTCAGTGACGGCAAGGCGCTGGCGCGCGGCACCCTCGAGGCGGCGGCCAACTTCCTGGCCCTCGGCATGGACCCCGAGAAGAGCGTGTTCTGGGTGCAGTCGGACGTACCGGAAGTGCAGGAGTTGACCTGGGTACTCTCCAACTTTACCCCGATGGGGCTGCTGGAGCGCTGCCACAGCTACAAGGACAAGATTGCCAAGGGGATCGCCGCCAACCACGGTCTGTTCGCCTACCCGGTGCTGATGACCGCCGACATCCTGCTGTTCCAGAGCGAAAAGGTCCCGGTCGGCAAGGACCAGAAGCAGCACGTCGAAGTGGCACGCGACATCGCCATCAAGTTCAACAACGAATACGGCGACATCTTCACCCTGCCCGAGCCTGAAATCGACGAGGAGGTCGCCACCGTACCCGGGATCGACGGACAGAAGATGAGCAAGAGCTACGGCAACACCATCGACCTGTTCCTCGAAGAGAAGCCGCTACGCAAGCAGATCATGCGCATCGTCACCGACTCGACCCCGGTCGAAGAACCGAAAGACCCGGATAAGTGCAACGTCTTTCAGGTCTATCGCCTGTTTCTCGACAAGCAGGGCGAAGAATCGCTGCGCCAACGTTACCTGGCCGGCGGCACCGGCTACGGCGAAATCAAACAGGAGCTGTTCGAAACGGTCCGTGACTTCTTCGCGCCATACACCGCGCGCCGCAACGAGCTGCTCGACGACCTCGACGGCCTGCGCACCATCCTCGCCTCTGGCGCCGATAAGGCCCGCTATGCGGCGAGCAAGACCCTGCGCAAGGTGCGCAAGAAGACCGGCCTCGCCTACTGACCTGGCATAGCCCAACGCGGTGGATATAGGCTGCTATACTGTGTGGGGTGATTGCCCGTCCGAAGAACTCTTGATCCACAAGGAGGAGTTATGGACATCTCACGCAGATGGTTTTGCACCTGCACCGGAAAGAAGGTCGAACTGGAGTTTGTACCGGGACGTGACGAGGGGGATACGGGTGAACCGGCGTGCCGCTACTGCGGCGCCACCCCCTCTTCCGACCCGAAGAAGACCATCATGTTTAAAGACGAGGAAGACTGGGAAAACTGAGCTGTAAAACCCGCATCATGCGCTCTCCTCGGTATGACGAGTGAAGATGACAAAAGCCATCGCCGGGCGTTTGCTCGCCTCGCGCATGGCAAACTGGACTATCTCGAAATGCCACCCCTGCGGGGTCCATTCGTTGAGAATCCGCTCCAGGGATTCGTCGGTCACCTCGCTGCTCTCGACCACCTTGTATTCAAGCATCTAAATCCTCCTTTAACGCATCAATAACCCAAAGGATGCACCCAGATGGCTATCTCCGGCAACCCCAAAAAGCTCGCCTATGATGTGGCGGACGGCTTTACCATGTTCAGCCCGCCGATGCTCAAGGCCTATACCCCCATCGATATCAAGACCATCCTCACCAACCTGGCGATCGCGACCCGCGAACTGCGCGCCGAAACTATCCCCCTTGAAGACATCATGGCGCTCAAGAAGCGCAACATGAAACTTTCGCGCCTGCGCCAGGCCGAAGTCGTGATCCGCGCCTACTGCAAGAAAAAACGGATCCCGGTGTAATCCAGGGGCAAAACCCCTCCTCTCGACCTTACCGAAACAAGCCAGCCCGACCTATCCCATAAATGTTATTTTTTCACATTTTAAACGTTGTTATTTTTTTTCAACAACGCCTCAAAGTACGTAAAACCCCCATATTTCAAAGAAAAATTGACTATACTCCGTTTCTCTATGTGAAACTGGGTGCATGAATATGATTTTCTGTTGACATACTTTTAGAACGACGTATTATAAAGCTCATTTTTTACCCTCATAAAAGGGTATTTTTTACCATGTCGGCGCCGCACACTAGGGCGCAAACGTGGTTGGTGCCGTCGGTGACCCCCCTCAAACGATCCGTCGGCATGGAGAGAGCAACGCATGCACCTGCCACAGGCCGCATGCACGGGGCAGAGCACCGCCCTGCAAGGCAGCAGTATCAACACCTAACGGAGAAAAAGGAGCTCGTAACACTATGGGACACGGACCAGCAGTCAAACTCGGTAAGGACAATGCCGCCGGATACAAATCCAAGATCGGCATTTCCATGTTCATCGTCTACACCCTCACCTACTTCGGTTTCGTTATCATCAACGCGGTCAACCCCGCGCTGATGCAGGAAACCGTTCTCGGCCAGACCCTAGCGGTCACTTACGGCTTCGGGCTGTTGATTTTTGCCCTGGTTTTGGCCGTCATCTACAACCATCTATGTACCGCCGCTGAAAAGCGGATGAACGCATAAGGGAGGAAATCTGACATGGTATACTCAACTTCCCCCCTGGCCATCGGCCTGTTTTTCTGTTTCGTCGCCTTCGTACTTGGCCTGTCGTTCTACCTGGCACGCCGCACCACCTCCTCCGAGGGCTACTACGCTGCCGGCGGGAACATCCACTGGTTCACCAACGGTATCGCATTTGCTGGTGACTATCTCTCGGCTGCTTCTTTCCTCGGCATCTGCGGCATGATCGCAACCGCCGGCTACGATGGCTGGATGTACGCCATCGGCTACCTGGCCGGCTGGATGGTCGCGCTGTTCCTGGTGGCAGAGCCGATGAAGCGCCTCGGCAAGTTCACCTTTACCGACGCCCTCGATTCCAAGTTCAACAGCAAGGGAATCCAGCTGATGGCGGCGATCTCGACCCTGGTGGTTTCGGTCTTCTACCTGATCCCGCAGATGGTCGGTGCCGGCGTCCTGGTCAAGCCGTTGCTCGGCATGCCGCACTGGGTTGGTGTCTGCATCGTCGGCGTCGTGGTTACCATCATCGTCGCCACCGCCGGTATGGCTTCGACCACCTATGTCCAGTTCTTCAAAGGCTTCCTGCTGCTGATCGTTTCGACCGTAGTTGTCATCTCGGTTCTGGTGCGCGGCCTCGGCACCGACCCCGACCAGGGCGGCACCAAGGCCTACCACAACTTCCAGACCCTGCAGGCCTCTATCGCCGCTGACGGCAGCCTGCTGGTCGACGGCTACAGCGCTCCGGCCGACTGGAAAACCTCTGAATTCGGCACAGCTGGCCTCGTACGCCTGAGCAAGGACGGCAACGAGTCGATCTGGCACGTCGCCGAAGGCGCAAGCGGTGCATACACCCTCGAGGAAACCCTGTTCACCCAAGAGCTGCCGGACGGCACCAAGCTCTACAATGGCTCCGCCAAGGAAGACGGCAAGTTCTTCGCTGTCGGCCACCTCAAGGAAATCAAAATCGACGGCAAGGAAGTCGCGCAGACCGGTGCTCTCGGTCCGCTCTCGTACCTCAAGGCGGTCAAGGACTCGACCATCATCCTGTGGGGCAAGAAGTACGTCATGGCCGGCGACACCAAGTACACCATCTACTACCAGAAGCCGACCCCCGGCGCCCGCGTCCTGCGCCCCGGCCTGAAGTTCAAGGTCGACAACGCGACCGGCACCCAGAAGTTCAACTTCATCTCGCTGATGCTCGCGCTGTTCTGCGGTACCGCAGCACTGCCGCACATCCTGATCCGCTACTACACCGTACCGAGCCAGGCTGCGGCCCGTAAGTCGACCATCGTGGCGATCGCCGCCATCGGCTTCTTCTACGTACTCACCCTGTACCTCGGCATCGGCGCCATGACCAACGGCGTCATCAACCTCACCGACAACAACATGAGTGCACCGCTACTCGCCCTCTCCTTCGGGGTGGTGCTGTTCTCGGTCATCTCCTCGCTGGCCTTCGCCACCGTCCTCGGCACCGTCTCGGGCCTGATCGTCGCCGCATCCGGCGCCGTGGCCCACGACCTGATGGACAACTTCCTCGGCCTGCAGATGACCGACCAGGGCAAGGTCCGCGCCGGCAAGGTCGCCGCCATCGTGGTCGGCTGCATCGCCATCTACCTCGGCATCGTCTTCGAAGGAATGAACGTCTCCTTCCTGGTCGGCTGGGCCTTCGCGGTCGCCGCTTCGGCCAACCTGCCGGCGATCCTGATGCTGCTGTTCTGGAAGAAAACCACCGCCAAGGGCGTGGCCGCCTCGATCCTGGTCGGCCTAGTCTCGGCACTCGGCATCATCCTGATCTCGCCCGACATGTGGGTCCGCTACGGCCTGCTTCCAGGCGATGCACCGATCTCCTTCAACAGCCCGGCGGCAATCTCGATCCCGCTGTCGGTCATCGCGCTGGTGGTCGTCTCCCTGTTAACCCAGAAAGACGCCATCGCCAGCGATGCCAGCGAGGCAGCTGAAGCCTGATCGCTTGTTCGAACACTATACTTCTGTCATACTATGGGCCGCCTCCGGGCGGCCCATTTTTTTTGAAAGAGTCGTGAACCAATGAAACGTTTTCGCTTTACCCTGCTCGCCATCTTCCTGCTCCCCTTGTGCCTCGGCATCATCGACCTGCGGGTGGTCCTCGACAACCCCGAACCGAAAACCCTCAGTGCAGCAGAGCTGATGCTGAACGGACTCCCCCAGGAGTGGGTGATTATCGAAGGGGCGACCCTCGATTTGACCCAGGCGATCAACCTTTCCGGAGAACTGCCGATCGAGGTACTGTCCGTGCCGCTGGTCGGCCCCGAGGATGCCAACTACAAGGTCTGGATCGAAACCCGTAACCCGCAACTGGTCAAGCTGGTCAGTCATTACGAGACCGGCTTCGACACGATCTTCGCCAAAGAGGCATTCTTTGAAGAGAACCGCACCCGCTTCTTTCCTCAGCGCACCATTCGCGCCATGGCCGCCGACTGGATCAGCGCCAACCCCAACAAGCAGAACCTGCTCAAACTGCTGCCGGCCGAAGAACTAGCTAACAAAGACCCGGAAGTGCTCAAGAGCACGATGATCCTGGTCAGCGAAGGGAAAGAGCCCTCCCCGGTACGCGGGAGCTTTTACCTGGTCTCGGGCTTGCTCGGACTGGTGCTGGTGATTCGCCGCTGGCGCAAGAATGCGCAACAAGGCAAATCGATCGAATAAGCACGCTCTGCCCGCCCCAACTTATAACCGAAGCTGAACACCGCGACAGCCTAAATCCGTAGAGGGCCTAAGAAGGAGACACGTTGAGCACCGCGCCCCCCGCCGCAATCGACGACCGCCTGGCCCGTACCCTGGAACAGGTTGAGAGGTCATGCCACAGCTGCTCGGCATGCGTCGACACATGCACCTTCCTGCGGCGCTACGGTAGCCCGGCTGCCATCTCGCGCAAGGCCCTGTCCGCTGATTTTCCGCTGGAAAACGCGTTTGCCTGTAACCTTTGCCAGCTCTGCACGGCCATCTGTACGCACAAAAAGGTCGCCCCACACGAACTGTTCCTCGAAATACGCCGTGCATGCGTACGCAACGGAAGCGGCATTCACCCCGAGCACCAGGGGCTCACCGAATTCGAAAAAAGCGGCACCTCAAAACAACTCACCTGGGCCGGCCTCCCCTTCGGCTGCCGCACAGTATTTTTCCCCGGCTGTACACTTTGCGGATCGCGCCCTGCAGCGGTGCGCAAGGCCTTCGAGATTCTCCAACATGAGACTCCTGATATCGGTGTCGTACTCGACTGTTGCAGCAAACCTTCCCATGATCTAGGACGCGACAACACGTTTCGCAGTCTGTTTGGCGAGCTGTGCAACTGGCTGCTCGATGCCGGCATTGAAGAGGTATTGACCGGCTGTCCAAGCTGCCAGCAACTCTTCGAGCAGTACGGTGCCGGGCTCAAGATCCGCTCGATCTACGAAGCCCTGCTCGAAAACCGCAACCTTATTCCTCGCAGCGAAGCACCTACCCCGGTAAAGCTCCACGACCCCTGCACTGCCCGTTTTGCCACCACAACCCAACAGGCGGTACGCGAACTGGCCGTCCACATGGGGCTCGAAGTCCAGGAGCTGCCTCATCACGGGACCACCACCCTGTGCTGCGGCAAAGGCGGCGCGGCACACCACTACGCACCGAGCATCGCCGGGACCTGGCTGGCAGCCCTCAACGACGAGGCAACCTCCCATCATGTCACCACCTACTGTGGCAGCTGTCAGGCCCGTTTTCACGAGACCTTCAAGTCCAGCCACCTGCTCGACTTCCTGGCCCACCCGGCGCAGGCCGCCCAAGGAGAAATCAAGCCGCCCATCCCGGCCCTGTTCCACATCAATCGACTGCGCCTCAAGCACTATTTCCGCCGCCACCTCGAAACAAGTCACCAGCGCGAGCGGACCATCGACTACCCTGAACCCGGCTAGACACGACTATGTCCCAACCTGACCCCACGAGCGACCTCGAAACACTACGCAACCATATCGCCAGCACCTGCATCCACTGCGGCCGCTGCGAACGGGAATGCGCCTTCCTGCAACGTTACGGTGACCCGGGACATCTGGCACAAAAAACCCAGACCAACGATCCTGGCCATGACCACATTCCGTTTTCCTGCAGCCTGTGCGGGCTGTGCAGTGAAGTCTGCCCGCGCGACCTCGAGATGGCGAAGATGTTCCTCGCCATGCGTCGGGACATCGTCGACCAGGGTCGCGGCCGCTACCCCGGGCACCGCGGACTGCTGAATTACGAGCGGCTCGGCACTTCGCGCTGGCTGAGCGGCAGTTTTTTACCACCAGCCTGCGAGACCATCTACTTCCCGGGCTGCGCCCTGACCGGCTCGCGCCCGGGGATTACCCGCCGGCTGATCACACACCTGCAGCGGCAGATTCCCAACCTCGGCGTGGTACTGAACTGCTGCGGTAAACCGAGTCATGACCTCGGGCGCCAGCCGGAATTTGCCAACCACTTTATCCCGCTCAAAAACGAACTCCTGCAGCGCGGTATCCGTCGGGTGCTGGTCAACTGTCCCAATTGCCATGCCGTCTTCCGTCGCTACGGCGCCCCCCTCGAGGTACGCACCGTGTACGAGTCCCTGGCTGCGCAGCCGCTCCCCGAAGCGACACGGCTCAGTGGAACAGTCGTCGTCCACGATCCTTGTGTCATGCGCCACAATCAAGCGACACAATCCGCGGTGCGCCAGCTGCTCGACAACCTCGGCGAATGGATCGACCCGGTGAAACACAGCGGTCGCCTCACCCGTTGCTGCGGCGAGGGGGGAGCCGTACACGGCGTCAATCCACGCCTCGCCGAAAGCTGGGCCAAACGCCACGCCAAGGAAGCCCATGGCGAGCAACTGGTAACCTACTGCGCCGGCTGCGCCCAGCACCTGGATCGTCACACCCCCACCAGCCACATCCTCGACCTGATCTTCGCACCAAGCACGGCTCTGGGCGGCATAAAAACCGTCAAGGCCCCCTTCAGCTACCTGCAGCGCTGGCTCCTCAAGCGCTACCTGCGGCGTCACTATCGGCGCAACACGCTCTAACCACCTCTCCCTCAATCGGCGCATCTAGGTTTTGATAACCCACCGTTCTCTCGCGAACACCTATCCAACACTAATATCAATACCGCCGGGGGCGCCCGGCAGCGCCTTACTTTTCTTGCTTGCCCAAGAAAAGTAAGCAAAAGAAGGCACCCCGAACTCCGTCACCCGACGACCGGGTGC
>PKUI01000055.1 GCA_002869605.1 Desulfuromonas sp.
CTGCCGGGCAAGCTCCAAAACCAACGACTCTGCGTAACGTTCCGACTTCTGCGCTCGTTCACACTGAGCTGCAGACTCTTGCTCTAAGGCTTCACGCTGTTTGTCAAGTTCCACAACCAACGACTCTGCGTAACGCTCCGACTCTTGAGCTCGATCACGCAACACTGAAAGCTCTTGAACAAAGGCCTCTTCCTGCTTTTGCAACTCACGGCTCAAAGACTTACTATACTCATCAGCAGTAGTTGCCCAACTAGTTAGGTTCTCCAAATGTGCTCTGGCTGATTCATTTATCTTGGGATCTTCAAACACGCCACTATTGATTCTAGGTATAGGGCCATCTGATGCCACACAGATATTAAAAACCGGCCTGGGCAAAATTTCGCTACTCTGTATTTCGTCGTTGTTTTTAGTAAAACACTCAAGTGTGTAAACACCTGTTTCTGCAAAAAGCCCAGAGCCATGTATGATACGCTGACCATACACATCTTGATTAATAAAATGAGTGGAAACTAGGTCGATAAACTCTTGTCGGAAAAGCTCCTTTACATGAAACTCACTCTCATATCCAGGGACAATTGAGTGCTCATGCTTATCTGGACTAGAAATAACGAGAAGCCCTTTGGGCTTAAGCACACGCTTGATCTCTGCCATCATTTCCTGATGCTGTTTATGATGCTCGATGGTTTCAAAACTGATAACGACATCAACACAGGAATCATCCAATGGGATACAGGCACACTCTCCGTGGAGAAACTCCAAATTAGACCGCCGATACCTTTCACACGCATGCTTTATAGCATCATCTGATATATCGACACCTACTACGCTGGCAGCTACTGTTGCTAATAAATTAGAGCCATACCCCTCACCACATGCAATATCCAGGACCGCCTTTTCGTAACACAAGTTACGAACAGCCGAATACCGATGTAAATGCTCTACCAAAATCGGCCCACTCGTCTCCGGAGTAAACCGTTCTCCCGTGAAATTTAATTCTGCCATATGTATCCCTCTTTATTTCAAGCCACGGCTTCTATTGCAAACGCTGCAGGGTACTCTAGGCAGTGGAATGTACAGCTTGCGAAACCCGCCTGAAAAACATTCAACCAAACATCCGCACCAAACTCTGTATGTACAACATAATCATTACTAGAAGTTTCACATGTCCCATGATGACTATGTGGAAGGCCCTCGCGGGAGCGTGAAAGTCTTCCGACGACCAAAGGAACCGTAAACAAGCACCTGCCCCCTGGATTCAAAACCCGTCGACACTCAGATAGCGCAAGATTGGGAAGTTCTACATGCTCTAAGGTGTCAGAATGGATAACAAGGTCGTAACCACTCAAACTCTCGGGCAAATTCATCAGGTCATAATCAGGAAAGTTAATCAAATTATGCCCTGGGATATCCTTCAAAAAACAGGTGAGGTTCCCGGCTGAATTTATCTCTAGAATCTTGATCCCTTGAGGAGGATCCAAACAGAAATCCTTAAGAGAACCCTGTCGTCCACAGACCCTTACTATTGTCTGGGCTAAAACCATGGAGCGAAGATTATTGCCGCACTCGTCGCAGGAAAACCCCTGCTGTCGATTCACATAATCAACCTCTTCGGGCAACAATCCCCACTCATCAATCAAATCTTTCCACAAAACTTCTTGGAAAGAAAAACTGGCACCACTACATATTGGACATTTCTCTATATTGTTCACAAGGCCCTCAAATCAATTTCGTTCATGGCAACACCAATAAGGCCATGACATACATGTGACGCATGAACCTTGAAAAACAAGGCATCATGAATCCAATGATGTTGAACATGTTCTTGTTGTGTCCCTTCAGCAATGGCAACCGATATACTATAATCACCTGCTGGCATAACTGGCATTTGAAACTTGAAAGTCGCCTCCAAGCGCTGCCCCTCTTGAGCGCTCAACGGTTTCTGAACATATGTCAGGAAGGTATTGTCTCCAAAAACAATTTGCCCCAAATGGTTCTTGACCAAAAAACCAACGATTGGACAATCAAAACTCTCTAACACCTGCGAACTAATTACTAAATGAACGAACTCGCCACCGACGACCCAAGAAAGAGGTTTGCCACTATCATCCTCAAAGTAAACCTCGGATATTTGTGCCGAACCATGCCCAAAATCCGCACTAGGTTCTTCAAAACAAAACACCTCAATATCATTACGTAAAGACGTTGTATTAACAAACTCCATCCGCATGTCATAATATGTTTTTTCTTGATCTTGAGAGGGATACATATCTTCAGATGAGTGATTATCCCCGGACATCAACTGCTGCCCTGCATACAAATCCTCTAAATAGGCTTCTGATATTTCCTTAGGAGAGCCATCAATCTTTATTTCGCCATCATTTAACCAAAGAGCCCTCGAACACAAACTAAGTACGGCCCCCATGTCATGACTCACAAAGAGCAATGTCCCGTTTTCTACGAACTTGCGCAAAAAACGCATACACTTCTGAGCAAAAAAAACATCTCCCACAGCAAGAGCTTCATCAACAATCAGGACTTCCGGCTCCATGTTGGCGATGATGGCAAAAGCAAGACGAACGACCATGCCGCTTGAATAGGTTTTTATCGGTTGATGAACAAAATCCCCAATATCCGCAAACTCAAGTATGCTCTCGAGTTTACGGTTAATCTCGTCCCGTGATGCTCCAAAAAGAGCCCCATTAAAATAAATATTCTCAATTCCAGTGAGCTCAGGATTAAAACCGGCACCAAGCTCTAAAAGTGCCAAGACCCGCCCTTGCACACAAACATGTCCCGCGGTTGGGTTCAACACACCTGTCAACACCTTCAATAAGGTCGACTTCCCTGCACCATTTTTTCCTATAAGGCCAACCGTCTCACCTTTTTTAATTTCAAAGTTCACGTTATTGAGGGCATAGAAGTCCCGATGATACTTTTTGCGCAAAGGGTGAAGTGCCTCTTTCATACGATCAAGAGGATCTTCATATAAGTTATAAACCTTTGTTAGGTTTTCAGCCTTGATTACAATGTCGCTCATTATAAAACATCCGCAAAATGGGGTCTAAGGCGAATAAACACAACCGACCCCAAGAGAAAGACAAACAAGGTAAAGCCCCAGAAATAAAGCGTGTAGGTTGGATGCTCCCAAAACCAACGATTATTAATCAAACTATCTCTATATCCCTCAATAATATAATAGACAGGATTAAGTTTTAAAATTTTATGATATTTTTCTGGAACTATGGTCAAAGACCAAAAAATTGGTGTAAGCCAAAACCCAAACTGTACAAGTATGGACACAATTTCCCTCATATCTTTAAGGAAAACCATTAAGGAAGAAGAAAGTAGTGTCAGCCCAAAGAGTAGCGCTATAGATGAGAAACTGTAATAGACAACCTGAATCCCATAAATTGTCGGATACCTGCCATATAGATAAAAAACAATAAATATAACAAAGACAAAGGTGACATGTACAATAAGCGCCGAAAACAATTTAACAATTGGCAAAAAACTAACCCTAAAAACAATTTTTTTAACCAAATAACTGTTATCTACAATAGACCCCGAGCCACTAACCAATGTGTCTGCTACAAAAAACCAGGGAACTATCCCTGATATCAACCACAACGCAAAGGGCAAATCACCAACCGGAGCAGACTTAAAACCAACCTCAAAAACAAACCACAGGATCACTATGGTTACCAAAGGCTGCACAAACGCCCAGATCAATCCAAGGTAAGAACCAAGATAACGAGACTTGAAATCACTGACAGTCAACTGAAGAATCAGTCTACGCCCTTCGTAGAAAGCTGCCAAAAAACCAATAAATCGACTAAACATCAGATTTCCCTTGCCTTACTCACCTATCTACGAATACACGGCCAAGCTCTACTGCGTCGCTTGGCCGCTATGCATCGATATATCTATAGCCCCGCTAGTTTTCTTCAAGGAGCGCCCGGAACTCGTCCCGAAACCTCTCGGGGGAAAAGCGCTGCGCATTGACAACACAACTTTGTGCAGAAATGGAAGGCTCTAGCTCTTCAAAGCAGGTAACGGCCGTTCGTAGAGAGGGTACCGTTTGCTCATCAAAAAAGACTCCCGTCCGTCCAGCGCCACCTTCACCCCGAATGGTTTCCAAGGCCCCCCCTTTACCATAAGCAATCACAGGGGTACCGCAAGCCTGAGCCTCTAGAGGAGCTATGCCAAAGTCTTCCTCGGCCGCAAAAACAAAAGCCCTGGCTCTTTGTAAATAATCTCTCAATACATCTTTGGGCTGGTAGCCAAGAAATGTAATATTCGTGCTCGCCCTAGCCTTTATTTTTTCGAAATCGGGGCCATCCCCTATTACGCACAACTTTTTCTCTGGCATCTCTGCAAAAGCGTCGACAATAAGCCCAATTTTTTTGTAGGGAACCATACGAGATGCAGTTAAGTAGAAATCCTCTTTCATCTCTATTGGCGTAAAAAAATCTACATTCACAGGGGGATAAATAACCCTTGATTCGCGACCGTATACCTTTTTGATCCTCCGCGCTATAAAATCGGATATTGCTACAAACTCATCCACTCCGTAAGAAGTTCGAACATCCCAGATACGTAGTTTGTGCAGCATCCACTTAGCTAACCACCCCTTAACCCCCTTATTGAGTCCTGACTCACTTAAATACTGATGCTGTAAGTCCCATGCATAACGGATCGGTGAATAGCAGACACAAACATGGCGCTGATCAGGCCCCGTTAGTACGCCCTTGGCAACTGCATGCGAACTTGAGATCACCAAGTCATACCCGGACAAGTCAAACTGCTCAACAGCCAAAGGCATAAAAGGAAGATAGCTGCGATATTTTGTTTTTGCAAAAGGAAGGCTTTGAATGAAAGAAGTTACGACACGGCAACCCTGCAAGAAACCTCTTTCTCCTTGAGCCATAAAGTCTACAGTTGAATAAATGGTTGCCCCTGGGAACACCTTAATTAACTGTTCAAGAACTCTTTCGGCCCCTGCATTGACAACTAACCAATCATGAATGATTGCAACTTTCATACACCTGATAACTTTTTAAATCCATTCAACTTTCAAAAGAAGAACGAAGCTTATCCCCAATACACAAGTAGAAAGCCTTAACTCTCTATAAAACACTCAAAGTTCCCCACGCCCTCAGGGTGCCAAGAAAACTGGAACTAACCATACACTTCTGCATTAGAGAATAGTGGAGCCTCTGCATCCTTGCCAGAAAGGATTGGAGAATCCATTAACGGCCAATCAATAGCTAAATCTGAATCATTCCAGCGTATACAGCGTTCATGCTCTGGCGCATAATAGTTTGTGGCTTTATAAAGGAAGTCTGCAGACTCACTCAACACTTGAAATCCATGAGCGAAACCTTCCGGCACCCAGAACTGACGTTTGTTCTCAGCGGAAAGGTGTATCCCCACCCACTTCCCGAAGGTTTTTGAATTACGACGAACATCAACTGCTACGTCAAACACTTCTCCGGCAACACAGCGGACAAGCTTCCCCTGAGCTTGCTCAAGCTGATAATGCAAACCTCGGAGAACCCCCTTGGTCGAGCGCGAATGGTTGTCCTGCACAAATTGTGTTTGTAGCCCGGTCATTTCTTCCCACATCTTCTGGTTAAAGCTCTCGAGAAAGAAACCTCGATCATCCCCGAAGACTTTTGGCTCGATTATGAGAACTTCTGGAATTTCAGTAGCTATAACCTTCACTTATCAGCCCCATCATTAAAAATCATCTATAGGTATTCGCGATAACTCGACTTCGGAGTGTCATAGATCACTTTGGCCATCTCGTCCCTGCTTAAGTAGCCCTTACGGTAGGCAACCTCTTCAAGGCACGCAATTTTCAACCCCTGCCTCGCTTCAAGAGTGCCGATAAAATGGCTCGCTTCAAGTAGACTCATATGGGTTCCTGTGTCGAGCCAAGCAATCCCTCGTTCGAGTTTTTCGACATGGAGTTGCTCACGATTCAGATATTCGACATTGACATCCGTAATTTCAAGCTCCCCGCGATCCGAGGGTTTCATTTTTTTGGTGATCTCTACAACCTGATTATCATACAGATAGAGACCCGGCACGGCATAATGAGACTTCGGCTTCGTCGGTTTTTCCTCAATGCCAATAGCTTTTCCGCTAGCATCAAACTCAACGACTCCATAGCGCTCTGGGTCATGAACCGGATAGCCAAAAACCTTGGCACCACTATCAAACTCAGAGAAAACCCTGGATAAATCCATCTTCCCATAGAAAATGTTATCACCGAGAATCAGACTGACGGCATCATCGCCAATGAACTCCTCGCCAACCAGAAACGCCTGGGCAATCCCTTTCGGTTCGGGCTGAACGGCATAGCTAATCTTGATGCCAAAACGAGAACCGTCACCAAGAAGCTGTTCAAAGCGGGGGGTGTCGTGCGGCGTCGAAATGATCAGGACATCTTGCACTCCGGCCCTCATCAGTGTCGAAAGCGGGTAGTAGATCATCGGCTTATCGTAGACAGGCTGTAGCTGTTTACTCGCCACAAGAGTTAATGGATAGAGACGAGTACCGGCTCCTCCAGCGAGAACAATTCCCTTTTTTATACCAGACATAATAACTCCTTTATTGCCCCTGCCGTTTCAAGTAACAAGTCAAAGACTCTCGCCATCCCGGCACATCAGCCCCTGTGACAGAGATATATTTTTCTTTGGAAAAGACTGAATATGCTGGCCGCGTTGCCGGCAGCGGATAGTCTTCGGTGCGAATCGGAAGAACCTTCTCCACGGCAAGCTTGCCACCGAGAGCACGAAGCTGATTTACAATCTCAGATGAAAAATCAAACCAGCTACACTGGCCGTCATTGGAAAAATGGTAAAGACCATACGCTTCTGTCTGAAGCAGATTAAAAATGGCTTGAGCAAGGTCCACCGTGTAGGTTGGTGTTCCTATTTGGTCAGCCACAATCCGCATCTCCTGTTTTTCGGTAGCCAAACGTCGAACCGTCTCAACAAAATTCTTGCCACCCGGACCATACAGCCAGCTGGTCCGTACAATGAAATACGCATCAAGACCACTACTGCGAAGACTTTCCTCACCAAGAAGCTTGGAGCGCCCGTAAGCCGACACGGGGCCTGTCATATCTGCTTCAACGTAAGGTTCCTGCTTATCCCCTGCAAAAACGTAGTCGGTTGAAACATGCGCAAGCACCCCGCCACACTGACGAGTCGCCTCGGCAAGATTAGCAACACCCTCTCCATTGACCCGGACAGCGAGCTCTTCCTCGCTCTCACATCCATCGACATTGGTATAGGCGGCGCAATTGATCACAACATCAGCACCAAAACCCACCAAGGTATCAACAACCTGCCGACGATCCGTCAGGTCAAACTCGGGCAAATCAAGCTCTAGTAGTTCAATCGAATCCGGCAAAGCCTCCTTGAACGCAAACGCTAACATCCCCTTTGAACCAACCAGCGCGACACGCTTCCCTATGAGGTCCATCACTATCGCTCACCATACATCTTGGCATAATAATTCTGGTAGGAACCGTCGAGAACGCCCTTCATCCACTCATCGTTCTCTAAAAACCACGAGATCGTTGAGCGAATGCCTGACTCAAATGTCACTGAAGGCTCCCAACCTAGATCGCGTTTGATCTTAGAGGCATCGATAGCATAGCGGCGATCATGCCCGGCGCGATCTTTAACAAACGTGATGAGGTCCTGTCGCGGCTTTCCATTCGGCAAGAGCCCCACCAGTTCATCGAGAAGATCGCAGATCGTCTTGACCACCTCAATGTTCTGCTTCTCACTATTGCCGCCGACGTTGTAGGTCTCGCCCACCTCTCCCTGCTCCAACACCCGTAAAATCGCAGTGCAGTGATCAACCACGTAAAGCCAATCACGTACGTTTTTACCGTCACCATAAACAGGGAGACTTTTGCCGTTATGTGCGTTGTTGATGATCAGAGGGATCAGTTTTTCTGGGAATTGGAACGGACCATAGTTGTTAGAGCAATTGGTAATTAGAACGGGAAGACCGTAGGTATGGAAGTAGGCACTGGCGAGATGATCCGAGGAGGCCTTACTCGCCGAGTAGGGGGAGCGTGGATCGTAAGGGGTATCCTCACGAAAAAGACCCGTGTCCCCGAGGGACCCGTAAACTTCGTCCGTACTGACATGGAGGAATCTCCTCCCCTTAGACTCACCATCAACAAGCCATGCTTTGCGAGCAACATCCAGCAGGGTAAAAGTCCCCATAACGTTTGTAGTGATAAAGGCCTCAGGACCCTCGATACTCCTGTCAACATGTGATTCGGCAGCAAAATGAACAACGCTGTCGATCTTCTCTTCACTAAAAATATGTTCAACAACCTCTCGATCGCAGATATCCCCTTTGACAAAACGATAATTCTCAGCGCCGTCTAACTCCGAGAGCGTTTCAAGGTTCCCTGCATAAGTCAGTTTATCAAGGTTGATGACACGCCAATCTGGCCTTTCAGCATGCACATGTTTGACAAAATTTGCCCCAATAAAACCACAACCGCCAGTTACTAAAACCGTTTTCATTGCTACTCCTGAAGTGTTTTTTTCGCAAACCCATTTAGTTATCATATTCAAAAAAAAAAATCTCTAGGGAAATTCCCTAGAATTAACCCAACATCAAAACCTTAATCGTCCAAATCAAGAATATGCTCGACCGCCTCGACGATGCTGGGAAAAGCTTGAACACTATCGTAACGCATGGCAACACGAGCCTTCTCTCCATAACCGGTTGCCACCATCAACGGCCGCACACCGGCCTGCAGGCCGGCCTCAATGTCCGCGAGCTTGTCTCCGACCATCCAGGAGCGAGCCAGATCCACGTTAAGATCACAGGCGGCAGCCAGCAGCATCCCCGGGCTCGGCTTACGGCAGGAACAGTCTCCCGTCAACTCGCTGTCACCGGCATTCGGGTGATGAGGGCAAACGTAAAAGCCATCCACGGAGGTCTGATACGACAACAAACTAGCCGAGAGGTGGTCATGCAGCCGGTCAACATCCGCGAGGGTATAGTACCCCCGTGCCACTCCGGACTGATTGGTTACCACAACCACCAGGTAACCGGCGTCTTTAAGACGCTTGATCGCCTCGGGCGCGCCCGGAATAAACTCGAAGTCCTCAACCTTGTAGAGGTAGTCCTTTTCGACGTTGATGGTGCCATCACGGTCGAGGAACACCGCCGGGCGCGACGTAGTGTCTTTACGGCTACTGTTCATCGCTATACTGCTGGAGAACTTTTTCGATAATGTTAGTGGTCGATTTACCATCAACAAACTGGATCAGCTCAACACGCCCACCGCAGCTTTCAACGAATTCCCTGCCCACAACCTCTTTCGGAGAGTAGTCCCCCCCTTTGACGAGGATATCGGGCTTTACGATCTCGATCAGTTGCAGTGGGGTATCTTCATTGAACACCACCACATAATCAATACAGTCAAGTGCAGCCAAGATATGTGCACGCTCTTCCTCGCCGATCAGAGGACGTTTTGCCCCTTTGAGACGACGGATCGATGCGTCGCTGTTCAAACCAAGGACAAGCAGGTCGCCGAGCTGCCTGGCTTTCTGCAGATATTTAACATGCCCGACATGCAACAGGTCAAAGCAGCCGTTGGTAAAGACAATCTTCTTTCCTGCTCCCCTATGCGGCGCGAGGGCTTCATCAACACCGACGCAACTCGTGATTTTAAGCTCACTGTCAAAATGGCTGTGCGACAATGCCGCCAGAATCTCCTCGGCATCGGCCGTAGAAGCGCCAACCTTGGCGACAACTAGCCCGGCCGCGACGTTGGCCAACCAGGCCGCCTGCTCCAGAGGTGCCCCGGCAGTGAAGGCCGTACCAAGCACGGTCAGCACCGTGTCCCCGGCGCCCGTAACGTCGAAAACCTCACGTGCCTCGGCAGGAAGTCGCTCCTCCCGTCCGTCGGGGAAAAAGAGGCTGATCCCCTCTTCGCTGCGCGTCAGCGCCAGAGCATCGAGTTCCAAATCTTTCAGCAAGGTAAAGCCGGCATCGCGCAGAGATGCATCGTCCGCACGCTCGAGGCCAGCAACCACTTGCAGTTCCTTTCGATTGGGCGTGAGCAGGGTCGCCCCCCGATACTTGCCGAACTCACTCCCTTTCGGATCGATAATAACCGGTACTCCCTGTTTTCTGGCACTCTGGATCACCTCCTGCAGAACACGCTCCGAGAGCACCCCCTTGAGATAGTCCGAAACCAGGACCAGGTCGCTCTCACCCGTTTGCATCGAGAGATAATCAAGCAACCGCTGTTCCGCTTCGGCACTGATCGCCTCGCGGCTCTCGTGGTCGATACGCACAATCTGCTGGTTGCTCGCCAGCACCCGGGTCTTGCGGCTGGTGATCCTCCCCGGCTGAGTGACGATTCCCTCATCCGACAACCCACGCACCTCGAGACGCTTCTTCAGAAGCACGGCGTTCTCGTCGTCACCGATCACGCTGGCAACAGAGACCCTGCATCCGAGAGCGATCAGATTATTAACGACATTGCCGGCCCCGCCCAGGCGTACGTCACTGCGCTTGAGATCGAGCACCTGGACCGGAGCCTCGGGGGAAATCCGCTCGACCGAGCCCCACAGGTACTCATCGAGCATCAGGTCGCCGATGACCAGCACTTTAAGTGCTGCGATTTTTTCCAGCAGCAACTTGACGTGGGTACGTTTCAACACAACGGTTTACCCTTTCTCGCCCTGACGTGAAGAGAAGGCCTTGTCGATCAGCAGGCAGAGCAGGTGGATAATCACCGCGTGCCCCTCCTGAATATGCGGCGTCTGATCTACCGCAACGGTTAAAGCCAGCTCCACCTGCCCATGGATATCTCCGCCATCGCGCCCCAGAAGGGCCACGGTGCGGCACGCACGCTGCTTGGCAACCTCAAAACCACGCAGCACATTCTCCGAATTGCCACTGGTCGAGATTCCGACCACTACATCGCCCGAAGCCGCCAGCGCCTCAACTTGACGGGCAAACAGCTCCCTGAAGCCATAATCGTTACCCACCGCAGTCAGGATCGAGCTGTCGGTGGTCAACGCCAGCGCCGGAAGCCCCTGGCGCTGGTGCAAAAAACGTCCAACCAGCTCGGCGGCAAAATGTTGTGCGTCCGCCGCGGAGCCGCCGTTGCCCATAATCAGCACCTTGCGCCCATCCACCAGGGCATCAATCAGCACCTTGGCGACTTGTTCAATCTCCAGGGGAAGCTGTTCCGCCGCGACATCCAGCATCCGCCGATGCCCTTCAAAGTAGTCTCCGATAACACCCTGCATCAGCTGCCCCCCTTACTCCCTTCGATGCTCCGCCCGCGGCCGATGCCGTAGTAGGCGATACCGGCTTCTTCAACCCGCTGCGGATCGAAGATATTGCGTCCATCAAAAATAACCGGAGTCTTTAGTTCGCGAGCAATCTGTTCGAAATCGGGACTGCGGAACACCTTCCACTCGGTGAGCACCACCAGGGCATCGGCCCCCTCCAGGGCCTGGTCACGTGACTCACACAGCACAAGATCGTCACGTTCTCCATAAATACGCTGAGCCTCGAGCATCGCTTCCGGATCGTAGGCTTTGACCCTCGCCCCGGCACGCCACAGAGTCTCCATCAGAACACGGCTGGGTGCCTCGCGCATATCGTCGGTCTCGGGTTTAAAAGCGAGCCCCCACAGGGCGATGGTCTTGCCCGCCAGATCACGATCGAAAAACGACTCGACCTTGCGAAACAACAGACTCTTCTGGTTGGCATTCACCTCTTCAACCGCTGTCAAAATCCTGGCGTTGAAATCATGCTGACGCGCCACATACTCCAGGGCCTTCACATCCTTGGGAAAGCAGGATCCACCGTAGCCGGCCCCCGGATAGATGAAGGAATATCCGATACGTGAATCGGAGCCTATCCCCTGGCGTACCATCTCGATATCTGCCCCGACCCGCTCAGCAATATTGGCCAGCTCGTTCATGAAGCTGATCTTGGTCGCCAGCATGGCGTTGGCAGCATACTTGGTCAGTTCGGCAGAGCGCACATCCATCACCACCATGCGCTCATGATTGCGATTGTAGGGGGCATACAACTCCTTGAGCAGCTCGGCAGTACGCGAATTGTCCGTACCGACGACAATCCGGTCCGGCTTGGTGAAGTCCTTGAGGGCAGCCCCTTCCTTGAGAAATTCCGGATTGGAGACCACATCGAAATCGACCGATTCTCCCCTGCGCATGAGTTCATCGCTGATTGTCTCTCGTACCATGTCGGCGGTCCCGACCGGAACCGTCGACTTGTCCACAACAATCCGATAATCCGACATGCGCGTCCCGATACTGCGTGCGACCGCCAACACATGCTGCAGGTCGGCGCTGCCATCCTCGTCAGGTGGAGTACCGACGGCTATGAACTGAAAAAGACCATGAGCCACACCTGCGTCAGGATCGCAGGAAAAACGCAGACGCCCCGCCATAGCGTTCTCTTTGATCATCTCGGCAAGGCCGGGCTCGAAAATAGGTATCTCACCGCGCTGCAAGCGCGCGATTTTGTCCTGATCAATATCAATGCACAGAACGTCGTTGCCGACATCAGCAAAGCAGGCACCGGTCACCAGACCGACATACCCTGAACCGTAGATCGTTATCTTCACCTTGGGTCTTCTCCATCTGTTGTGGTTTGCTGTTGCTCCAGCAACAGGAGTGTTGCCGCAATAAATACGCTCAGAAAGATAAGATAGCTGTGCACGAAAACAGAACGAGCCAACCAAGCCTCAGAAAGTCCAAAAGCAAAGAACGCAACAACGGTGATCAAACCGGCCACGGGGACAAACCGCTCTATGCCGCCGCTCTCTGCCAAGAGATTGAACCCCTTTACAAAAAAACGGAACGGGAAGTAGAACACCGCCAGCAACATCGTCACGAGCCCTAAACCACCCATAACCGCCAATGCCTCGGCAAAAATGCTGTGCGCATGTGTCCATGCATAATCCAACTCCGTCTCCCCGGAACGCATTCTCGACTCGACTTCAAGGGGGAAATCTCCCAGACCTGTCCCCACAAGCGGGTGATGCTTCCAGACATCAAAAGCAATCTCCCACAACATGAAACGCTGCCCAAGTGACGTATTTGGCTGCGACCCATCAAGATAGCTTTCGACACTCTGCAACGTTCGCTCAGCCTGCCTTCCTATGCTTTGGGGAAAGAGCTGAGGCAAACCGAGCACCACAACCAGAAAAACACCGCCGGCGACCACAAGCATTCTCAGCTTGAGCTTACGGCGATAAAGCCAGAGCAGAAGAAACATCACTAGGGGAAACGCAGCCCAGGCTCCACGTGTCTGGGACAGAGTGGCTGCCACAAAAGCACTGACCATACTGGCGACCACAAGCCAAGGCTCTTTGCAGTTCCCCTTCCCCACCATTCCAGAAACCAGCCCCCCAAGCAGGATCAGGGCCACATACATAGCCAGGTCGCCGAAAATAATCGGATGGTAGTAGCCCTGCGCACGCGGAAGATGGCGTATCCAGACCGCATGCATGGCGACAACCAACATAAGTGGTCCGGAACAGACAAAGCCCCACCACAATTTGCGATACCATTCGCCTGGAAGCCGCAGAAAACCCGGGATCAGAAGGAAAGCGACATTCAAAGTAGCAATTTTTTCAAAGCGCACGCGGCTGTAGGAAAAATCATCCACATGGACCCAACTCAGCAGCGTAGCAACAAGCAGAAGCAACAACCCCAATTTGAAACCACGCAGTAAAACCGTCGAGGGAATCGCCTTTTTGCGGCGTATCAGAAAAACACAGCCTAAGGCAATTATCACGAATGACGCAGAGGCCCAACTTTTGACAACTGCTATTCCAAGAGGAAAAACAGCCAGCAGCCAAATGATAACAGACCCTGCCTTGTCAAACATTTTGTCTTTTAGTTCGAGGCCAGACACCTCACCCATGAAAACACCCCTTTATCCTTCAAAAATCCCTCTATCATATGAAAAAATAAACTTTCAGGCAATCAGGAAATCACTGAACGATTTACAACCTTATCAGCGGGAAGCAATTGACAGCACCCGGGCTCTCGCCTATGATTCGAGCCTTAATCGAGAGGGACAAGCCCTCGAAACAAGCACCAAGATCATCAGCCAGAACGGTGACAGCAAAACCCCAAAGGAAAAAAACAAGTTAAGCTGGGAATTGTTGGTATCCGTGAAGCAACTCGAGCCAGTTGCTGGTCTCGAAAGAGAAGCCCTGACGCTGGCCTTTAAGCTTAAGTAATGAGCGGTGCAACCGCTCCAGATTGGATTCACGCCAACGCCCCGGCGAGCGAAGCTCACCACGATCGAAGTCGAGCAGAAAAAACGACCCCAGATGATCAACGAGGATATTGTGCGCATTGAGGTCTGCGTGAAAAACCCCACGCCGATGAAAACGCCTCAACAACTGGCCGAGTTCCAACCATGTAGCGGCCCCCAGGCCTCCTTGCGAGAGCAAGCCCGAGAGGGTTGTAACACCCCGGATCTCCTCGGTAATCAAATCCGCACGATAGGTCAATAGCCCGGGCAGGTAATGCGCGGCCACTGGCCGCGGGACCGGAAAGCCTTCAGCATGCAGTAGCGCCAGCAGGTGCCACTCTCTCCAGGGGCGGCTGTTCTGCGTCCCGGTTTTAAAATAGCGATCATGAATGACTTTACCGACGAGCCCACCCCGGCGATAATGACGCAAAACCCAGGCGGATTCGCCATGGCGAACGAAATAATTTGAACCGCGCCCTTCTTCTGTATCAACCGCTCCAGATTGCAAATAGTTACTCGGGAGAAACAGAGCCGGCGATGGGTCAGTAACCAGGTCTGGATCAAACAGGATCCGGCTGCATCCACAATCATGACATTGAGGTTGAATCTGCAATGAAACTTCCCCTTCCAGAGCCCCCGCAGTCGCTCTGCATCCTAAGACTATCCGCATTGGGTGACGTGACCCACGTCCTGCCAACCCTGCGAACCCTGCAAAAACACTGGCCACAATGTCACATCACCTGGGTCATTGGCAAGACCGAAGCCGCACTGGTGGGCGATATCCCCAAGGTCGAGTTCCTGGTCTTTGACAAGAGTCGTGGGCTGGCGGCCTATCGCGACCTGGCACAACAACTTCGCGGACGCCGTTTCGACGTGCTACTGCACATGCAGGCTGCGCTACGCGCCAGCCTTGCGAGCCTGCTGATTAAAGCCGACCTGCGCCTTGGCTTCGACAAGGCTCGAGCGTGCAATCTCCAGGGTCTGTTTACCAATGCGCGCATTGCCCCCACGGGGAGACAGCATGTCCTCGATAGCTTCCTTGAGTTCCCCAAGGTCTTGGGTCTAAATGAGACAGATCTGCGCTGGGACATCCCGGTTCCGCAGGAGGCCCAGCAGGCGGTTGACGAACTGATTCCGACAACCGACCCGGTGCTGGTGATCAACCCCTGCTCGAGCGTCAGGGCGCGCAACTGGCGCAATTGGAGCGTTGAATCATACGCTTCAGTGATCGACTACGCTTTTGAAAAGTACGGACTGTTTACGGTCCTGACCGGAGGGCCTGCTGCCAACGAAAAGGGCTACGCCGAGGCGATCATCGCTGCAGCTAAGCACAAGCCGGTCAACCTGGTGGGGCGCACCAACCTCAAACAGATGCTCGCGGTACTTGAACAGGCGGCCGCCGTGATCGCCCCCGACACCGGGCCAGCCCATATAGCTAACGCCCTGGGGAAGAAGGTCATCGGCCTGTATGCGACCTCTAACCCAGAGCGGACCGGCCCCTATTGCCACCGCGAACTAACAATCAACAAATATCCTCAGGCAATTGAACAGGAGTACCACAAAAAGGTGGACGAACTGAGGTGGGGAAAACGCGTAAGGAACCGGCACGCCATGGAACAAATCACCAGGGACGATGTAACCAGCGCACTGGAAAAAGCTCTCGGTTAGGCTTCCAGGTCACACACCTTGAAGTGAGTGGTCTGCAAGTCCGTATAATGTGCATAAAGCGCCTTGATTTCGGCACCTCGCGGTGTCCCATGTGCGGCAAAATGATCCCTGCTCAGCCGATAAGATCTGATAGGGAGCTGCTCACCAAAAAGCCTGGAACAGTTCTCCAAAGCCGACGACAGCAACGAAACCAGAATCCTGGGTCTGGGACCGACCACGGCAAGTTGAAACTCAATCGGATAATCAAAAAGACATGTCTGCCAGCCGAGATGCTTCCCAAGTTGTGAAACGCGCTCCGGACTTTCACGGCGATGCGCCACATAAACTACCCGCTGGCCATCCAGTTCCCTGGCCATCGCCTCAAGGTGCCACAGATACTCCGATTCCGTGAGTATTTCGGCTTCAACCAATGGCCCCCCCAGCACATAAATCACATCGTCGACCGGGACCTCCTGGATACTCTTGCGCAAATAGCCGTAGTCATTCTTCTCCAAGCAGTCCTGCTCAGGGAGCGTCACATCATAGACACTGAAAAAAGTCAGCTGCGAAGGGTAGGTATCCCGAAGCCCGAACACCCAGTGCTTCAGAGCAGACCCAACACGCTTGCTCAGTCGCGGCCGGCCTGCACGTGCCCCATCGACACGCCATGCCGCATAACGTAACGTTGCCACACCATCATCCATGACGACCACCTTGTCGGCCCTGGCGCGCTGGGCAAAATGACGCATCAGCGCATTCTCCAGATCCCCTATCAGTACCACCTCCAGGGAGACAAGCCTTGAGGCCAGATTAGCGAGTTTGACGATCCCGAAGATATCGTTTCCCCACAAGGGGTGACGCTTGAACCTACCTACATCATAGGGTTCTATCCCTGGATTCAGACCGGAAGAAACCAGCGGCACGACACCACCCCAAGGGGGCGACAACGTCAAAAGAGCCTGAAGCTGCGGAAGACTCTTGCGGTCAGCCATCAGCACCAGCAGACACTCTTGGGGAGAAAGCCCGAAATGGTGACAGGCCTCCAGGGCATTGAGAAACTGCAGGGGCGACTTGACGAGGGCTACACCACGGATATTCACAGAATTCGACATCACTCAGACCAGCAGGTCCCAGGCAAGTGGGGTCCCGCGTTTCACTTCTCTGGCCGCCTTGCGACCAAGAACAGTCTCAAGGTACTTCGGCGCGAGCCCGAAACCGGGCCGTATCGCACGCACATTCTCCCCATTGAATGTTTCTCCGGCTTTCATGTCACGGGAGACATAAAGCGATCGTCTGAAAACTAGCGATTTTTTCTCTGCCGACGTCGGACCATAGGAAACCTGCCCCAACGACTGCCAGGCTCGCTCTGTTTCAACAACCAACGCCTGCATTTCCTGAGGCTCGAGAGAAAATGTGGAGTCAACTCCGCCATCAGCACGTGCCAGCGTAAAGTGCTTTTCAATTACCGTAGCCCCCAACGCAACGCTTGCCACAGAAACCCCAACCCCCATGGTGTGATCGGATAGTCCCACTTCACAGCTGAAAAGATCGCGCAGGTGAGGGATGGTGACGATATTGGTGTTTTCGGGATTGGCCGGATAAGTACTGGTGCACTTGAGCAACACCAGCTTGCAACATCCTTCCTCACGCGCTGCCGTGACCGCTTCATCGAGTTCTGCAAGACTCGCCATCCCAGTCGACATGATAATTGGCTTCCCCGTGGCGGAGACCTTCCGGATCAGCGGCAGGTCAATATTTTCAAACGAGGAAATCTTGTATACCGGGACGTCAAGCTCCTCAAGAAAATCAACCGAGGTTGCATCGAATGGCGTACTAAAAAAGATCAGGCCGCGCTCTTTGCAACGTCTCATGATCGGCGCGTGCCACTCCCACGGGGTGTGCGCATCCCGATAAAGTTCGTAAAGATTACGCCCACACCAGAGGCTACCCGGGTCTGAGATCAGGAACTCACGCTCCTTCAGGTCAAGCGTCATGGTCTCTGCCGTATAGGTCTGTAACTTGAGCGCATGCGCGCCGGAGGCAGCGGCGGCATCAACAATCTCGAGAGCACGTTCGAGGGAGTGGTTATGATTACCGGACATTTCGGCGATAATAAATGGAGGAGCATTCAGCCCAATCGCACGCGAGCCAAGCGTAAACCCAGTAGCCTGTTCATGGCTATATCCAGTCATGATCGTTCCTCCCGATATGTCAGGTAGTGCAACCGATATCCTGCCCGTGCAAATGCAATTTGCGAGGCGAGGTTCTCACCAAGGATTTCGGCGTTGATGATAAAAACTTCTGAACGATGCTTTGCGAGCCAGGTACTCCCGGCACGGATAAGCTGGGTCCCGACACCTTTCCCCGAGGTACCGGGAACCAGAAAAATCGAAACCATAGCTTCATCTCCCGTGACATCGTAACGCAGGACCCCAACAGCTTTGCCGTCGAGTTCTCCAATCAATAAAATTCGGTCCGGGTTTTCCATCGCCCGCTGGTACCACTGACGATGCGTTTCCAGAGGAATGGGCCGAGCATCGAAGATATAGCGACGCGTGTCCTCGGCATTGCGCCAAGTGTAAATTGCCTCGCAATCCCCTTCAACTGCCGGACGTAATTGAATTGCGGGTGGCGACATTGCCACACAGACACGACTCGCCCCCTGGCCGTCGACCAGTTCCTTGCCCCGTGTCGAGAAACCGCGCAGGTTTTCTGCCTTAGAGGTGAACGTTGCGAGGGCGGCAGCATAATCCTCACAGGAAACCTCTTCCGCCCCCCCCAAGTAATGGAAAAGACCTGATTCTGCACCATGGCGACTCAACTCCTGCTGGTTCAGTGCAACCGAGACCACCAAACTTGGCAATCCCAGACAACATCGTTCCCAGGTAGTTGCCCCCCCAGCCGCAACCGCTAGGTCAGCGGAAACCATAAGCTCTGCCAGATTGTTCACCTGGCAGTGAAACTTCAGATGCTCATGGCCGGCACAGAGATCACGAATCCTGTCCCGTCGAGGATTCATGGCACCGACTACGACATCGACGGTCAGATGTGAGTAACGGGGGAGACTTAGAACCTGCAAAACCTTGCCGGTCTCGTCCCCCGGATCGGCGTTGCCAAAAAACACCAGCAGCCGTCGAACCTCATCCGGTGGAGAAGGAAGCCGCTTGCGTGCTCGGGAGAATTCTTCCCTGAGCAGCGCGTATTTCGGCCCCAGCAGTTGTCTACACCCCTTAGGGACTAACCCTTCATACCTCTCCTGCATGTTCGCATAGAGGTTCTGGTCGAGAAGCAGGTCACAGTCGTGCGGACGGTCAGCGAGATCGTCGACAACCATCAGCTGCCCATAGCTCCCCTTGAGTGACGTCTCCCAGGAACGGCCGAGCGCATAGTGATCGACAATCAGCCAGTCACAGCCACCGCGCTGTTGCAAGATCTGCCTGGTTTCTCGAGCGTCAAGCTCCCAATCGACTTCGAGCCAGTTTGCATGCTGACACCATGTAAAATCTATGCTTTTTGCCGACGGCACAGACAGACGAATCACCTCGTACCCTTGCTGGGCAATTAAATCGATGAGATTCCCCTGCAAATCACGACAGAGAAAAAGAACCTCCCCTCCCAGTGTGCTCAATGCATTTGCCAGCGTCAGACAACGCATGACATGCCCGCTGCCTATTTGCTCGGAGGAATCAACCCTTACCACAAATCTTTTTGCCGTTATCCCTGACATACTCTACCAGCTCGTCCAGCCGCCATCGACAACCAGATTATGCCCCGTAATATACGAGGCTGCATTCGACGCCAGAAACACCACCGCCCCTTTAAGCTCGTCCGGATGCCCGAGACGGCCCAGCATGGTATCGACTGCCAACCTCCCGGCAAAAAGGTCGTTTTTCTGCACCTCAGGAGTTGGGAAGGGCCCGGGGCTGATTGCATTGACCCGCATCCCCTTCGGGCCAAGATATGCCGAAGCATAGCGGGTCAATTGAAGTAGCGCCGCCTTGGAAGCTCCGTAGTTCACCGCACTGCTGAAAGGTGTATCAGTGTAGTTCTGGGGTTTGGGAGCCACCACGCCGTACATGGAAGCGATATTGATGACATTTCCCCGCGTCTTTTCGAGATGGGAGATACAAGCCTGCATGAGGAAAAAGGGGCTGCCAGCCCCGCCCTGCATCCCTTCATTCCACTCCTGGGGGGTCATGCTTTCCAGATCGTTGAAGTTGACAAAGCAACCATTGTTGACCAGGCAGTCTAGTCGTCCAAAGTGGGAGGCGATCTTATCTACCCCCGCCTTAAGCTCTTCGACCTGTCTGAGATCCAGACAGAATCCGTGTGCCGTCACCTTGAAACGATCTGCGATCTCCGCCGCGAACCCTTGTGCTTTTCCCAGCGACGTCGAGCAGAGCGCCAGAGTCGCACCAGCCTCAGCCAACCCTTCGACCATAGCCCTTCCGAGGTGACCGCAGGCTCCGGTGACCAGGACCACTTTCCCTGACAGATCGAACAGTTGCAGACTCATGCTCTCCTCCATAAGGACGGGTTGAGGACCGCTTCCGGAACCTGGGCAAAGGCGTTCTCTACGGCACATCTCTGCTCAGAGGAAAGTGCCTCAGCCTTCATCAACCCCAGGTTTTCACTCAACTGGTTCTCACTTTCCATGCCAACAACCAGGTTGTCCACCCCCACTTTATCGCGCAGGTAGACAAATGCCAGCTCAGCAGCCGTCCGGCCGGACTGCTCGGCAAGCTGATGGAAACGCAATAGATGCGGCTTTGCCCCGGGAAGCCAGCTCACAATATCGGCAACCGGCAACAGCAGGACCCCTTGCAGATAAAGACTGCGAACCGAAACCTTGAACCCTTGTTCCTTTGACCGCGCAAAGAAATCGATGTCATCCAGACGCCGATCCAGGACATTGCACGGCACCTGAACCGCCTCGAGCCCTAAGGCGAGCGCCCGCTCAGCCATGGTCTGCGTATAAATCGAAACGCCGCAGCGCCCGCACAAACCCTCATCGCGACAGCGTAGAAGCGCTTCGACCAGCGCCTCTCCGTGCAGGCCAAGATCCCCCTCGGCGTGTATCAGGTAGTCGTCGACGAAAGTCCGCCCCAGACGCTGAAGCGACCCCTCGAGAGCCTCGCGCACCCGCGGCAACAGTTCGGCAAAAGTGGCAGGAGAGCTTAAACCGAGTGCCGGCAGCTTGGTCACCAGTTTCAGCGCACGCCCCCCCAGTCGAAGAAACTCGCCGATCAACGCCTCGCTCTCGCCGTAGGCCGGCGAGGTGTCAATCCAGTTCACCCCTGAAGCAGAGACCGCGGCAAGAAACTCCAGCGCCTCCTCACGCGGCATCTTGCCGCGCCGGTTCGCGACGCCATACGCCATCCCGAGTTGGGCGGCGCCCAGTACCAGCTCAGCCTTCGGCATCCACGACCTCTCTGAACGTAACATTGTCGCCGAACCGCTCGAAAAGCTGCTGGGCACGTGTCAGATCTTCGCGGGTATCTACGGTCAGACGCACATGCGACAACACCTGTGGAGAACGTTGCTCACCGATTTTAAACCGCTCAGGATTCCGGTAGAAAAAGGCCGTTACGTGCTCCCGGTCATACGGATCACGGGCCTCACGATCCACCTCAAGCAGGGCCTTAGCGCTGAAAACCTCCATGGCGATACCATAAGGGTAATCCGGCGTGGAGAGGTAGTCGATCTCCCCGTCGACAAACCCCTGGAGCGCCTCGTCTGCGAGCACCCAGTCGAAAAAGGGATTATCGGCGGTAATCCGCATCACCACCGCGGCATCACTCGCCTGTATCGCACCGGCAAAGCGCTTGAGGACATCGAGTTCATCTCCGCGAAACAGGAAAACTTCCGGAGTTTGCGCAACGAAATCGGCAATGGCGTCGTCCTGAGGCAAATCGGAGGTTGCGACCACGATCTGATCGATCAATCGCGCGCGCTTGACACGTTCGACCAGTCGTCCGAGCAAGGGCGTGTGAAGAATCGGCATCAACACCTTGCCGGGGAGGCGCTTCGAACCCATGCGCGCCTGAATAATCGCCACGATCTTCACGTCCGTACCTGTTCGATCGCCGCGAACACTGCAGCAGTAACGTAGTCGATATCCTCCGGGGTCATCGACGGATAGAGCGGCAGGGTAATGGCACCCACATAGTAAGCCTCGGCTTCCGGACAGTCACCCTGCGCGGTTCCGTACTGCTCCATGTAGTAAGGCTGGAGATGAACCGGAATGTAGTGCACGTTGACTCCCAGACCCACGGCACGCAACTGGTTAAACACCGCCTTGCGCTCGACGCCACGTACCCCGAGCATGTAGAGATGCCACGACGATTGGCTACCGGGTGCTTCGTAGGGTGTGACCAGCGACGCATGCCCGGCAAAGGCGCGGTTGTAGGCTTCCACGATCTCGCGGCGCCGTTCGACAAAACCATCAAGACGCTGCAGCTGCGAGAGTCCGAGCGCGCACTGTATGTCGGTGATGCGGTAGTTGTAACCGAGCGCCTGCTGCTCGTAGTACCAGGGACCGTCGTTACGCTTCAGCGCCTGGGGGTCCTTAGTGATGCCGTGGGTACGCAGAAGCTGGAGCTTTTGATACAGCTGCGGGTCATTGGTGGTAATCATCCCCCCTTCGCCGGTGGTCATATGCTTGACCGGGTGGAAGGAGAAGATGGTCATGTCGCTGTGTTCGCAGCAGCCGACCTTGAAGGTCTCGCCATCGACCTGGTAACTGGCCCCGATGGCATGAGCCGCGTCTTCGATGACCTTCAGATCACGCTCGCGGGCAATCGCGGCAATCTGCTGCATGTCGCACGGCTGGCCGGTGAAGTGGACAGGTATCAGCCCGCGCGTGGCGCTGGTCAGACGCTTTCGGATCTGCTCCGGGTCGATGCAGTAACTCTTCGAATCGATGTCGGCGAACACCGGGGTGCCCCCGGCGTAAGCCACACAGTTGGCCGAAGCGACAAACGTGATCGGCGTGGTGATCACCTCATCCCCCGGGCCGAATCCGGCGGCCAGCGCCGCGAGATGCAGGGCGGCGGTGCCGTTGGCTACCGCCACCGCAAACCGGGCTCCGCAGTACGCGGCCACGGCCTGCTCAAAGCGCTCGACCGCCGGGCCCTGAGTCAGCCAGTCGGAACGCAGCACCTCGACGACCGCGGCAATGTCCTCTTCGCTGATCTGCTGTCTTCCATAGGGGATGAAACGTTGTGCACTCATAAATGCTCAGGCCTGGAAGTTGGGGGCGACGTGCTCGCGGATCAGCTCACGCAGCTGCTCGACACTCAACCAGTCGGTGTTGGTTCCACTGTTATAGGCGAAACCGTACTCGCACCGCTTGCCATCGAAAGCCGCTATGAATTTTTCCACGTCCCAAAGCTGCATGGAGGGAAGAATCACGAAGTAATCCTTGAACTCGACCGTGTTGATGGCATCGGTCTCGGTGACCATCTCTTCGTGTAGCTTTTCGCCAGGGCGGATGCCGACGAGCTCGCGACGACATTCCGGGCCGATCGCCTCAGCCACGTCGGTAATCCTGTAGCTGGGAATCTTGGGAACGAAGATCTCCCCACCCCACATGATCTCGAGCGCCTTGAGCACCAACTTCACCCCGTCCTCGAGGGAGATATTGAAACGGGTCATCGCCTCGTCGGTGATCGGCAACACCCCTTCGCTGCGCTTGTTGAGGAAAAATGGCACCACGCTGCCGCGGCTCCCCATGACGTTGCCATAACGCACGACCGAAAGCTTCAGGTCGCGTGCACCTCGCATGTTGTTCGCAGCGACAAACAGCTTGTCGGAACAGAGCTTGGTCGCACCATAGAGGTTAATCGGCGCCGCCGCCTTATCGGTGCTCAGGGCCACCACCTGCTTGACCTTGCTCGACAGGCAGGCGTCGATAACATTCTGGGCCCCCATGATGTTGGTCTTGATACACTCGAAGGGGTTGTATTCGGCCGCAGGAACCTGTTTGAGGGCGGCAGCATGTATCACGATATCGACCCCCTCGAAGGCCCTCAGCAGCCGGTCCGCATCACGGACATCGCCGATGAAGTAGCGGATCTGAGGATACTTGCTGGCGGGGAATTCCTGGGCCATCTCGAACTGCTTGAGTTCGTCACGCGAGAAAACCACCACCCGCTCGATCTCCGGATAGCTGGTCAGGATGGTTTCGATAAACTTCTTGCCGAAGGAGCCGGTGCCACCGGTCACCAGAATCGACTTACCATTGAGCATGTTGGTCTCCTTATGGATGCACATGTCAGTGCTAACGAACGTGATAGTAGCCCAGCTTGCGTCTCAGCTTCAACCTGCGCCACAGGTTGAGCGGTTTGGGCCTGAGCCCATCCCTGCCCGCTGCCAGAAATGCGTCGACCGCCTCGAGCACACGCTGGCTCGAACAACCGTCTGCAAACGGATGAATCCCCTCCGCGAATCTGCGCGTCGCGCCGATCAGTTCCGGCGGGCGTTGCAGGGCGCGCTCCAAGGCGGGAGCGACCTCCTCGACAGAACTGACATCGAGCTGCTGCGGCCCGGGGCACTTGCCGCGGAAGGTCACCAGCGGCTTACCGAGCAGCTGAAACTCGATGGCGATCGACGAGGTGTCGCACAGCATGGCGTCGGCCGTCTGCTGAAGAGGCAGCACCTCTTCGTGCGCCTCGAAAAACTTCAGATGGTCCCCTTCCAGCGCCCGGTATTTCGCGACCAGCTGCAGGTCGGTTTTCGGGTGCAGCGTAACCAGCCAGAACCAATCCCCGCGTTGCGCGAGCTCGCGGATCGTCGTGTATAGATGTGGCGCGGCCGTCAGCGAAGGGCTGAAGGTTGAACCGAACAGAATTACCGGGCGTTGAGCGTCGATGCCGAGCTCGGCACGCAGATCGCGCCCCGCACCTGCAGTATAGAGCGGGTCGAGCTTCGGCCAGCCGGTCTGGGCAACGCGAAAATGACCGTGCTGCTCTGCGAGAGCCTGAAACTTGTGGGTCTCAGCGTCCCCGCGCGTGCAGTAGAGGTCAAAGAAACCGCGAATGCGGTAATGCCCCTTCTTGCCGGTATCATCGGTGGCGAGGCCATGAAAAACCTGGACCTTCACTCCGGAAAAGAAATCAGGCACCACGTTGCCGGGGACATAAACTGCGTCAGGATTAAAAACTTTGACGGCAGCAGCATCGACAAGCAGCTGCTCGTCCTCGAACAGGTGGTCCGCCCCTGCTCCCGGCTGGTCGAAAAACCACGCGCAGCTATCCCCCCTGCTCCTCGCCGCGGCCTGTATGGGCCGCAGAATCGACAGCGAATAGAGCTGCGAAACGTAGAACAGGTGTTTCACCGCCCTGTCCCCGGGCGCTCACCCTCAAGGCGCTGCTGCCGCTGCAGGGCCCAGAGCCCCGCGTATTTATTGAAGGCCACCTGGCTATACATGACCGCCATGACAAAACCGACCGAGCCATCTAGAAAACCACCACGCAGAATGTAGACCTGCAAGAACACCAAGATGCCGCGTGCCGTGGCACCAAGCAGGCTCCCTTTGCGTCCCTTGGCGAAGCGCTGACGGGCTCCGAGCCAGGCGTAATCGGCATTTTTGTAGAGCGCGTGTCCGAAATCGCGATGGGTAAAATGCAGCAGCCGCCCCCGCATGGTCCCGACCTCGCCGGTCGGCAGCTCCACGGTCTCGTGCACCTGGGCGTCGGTAAAGCGGGAACCTTCTCGTCGAAACAGCCTCAGCGGCGCACGTGCACTGCGCCCGTGGTCGAGACGTTTACCGAGAATCGTCACCGCCCAGGGGAGACAAAAGGCGACCTCGTTTACCTCTCCGGCCTCGAGCATCGCGCCGATCTCGCGTTGCAGCTCGGGAGTCAGGGCCTCGTCGGCGTCGATCGCCAGAACCCAGTCCCCACGAGCCTTCTCGAGAGCGCGCTGTTTCTGTTTTCCATACCCGGGCCAGTCGGTCTCGAACACCAGGGAGGTGTAACGTCGCGCCACCTCGAGGGTCGCGTCCTCACTGCCGCTATCGAGGACGATGATCTCGTCGGCCAGTTCCTTGACAGACTCGAGACACAGCGGCAGGCGATCCTCCTCGTTCTTGGTAATCACGGTCACCGAGAGGCTCTGCGGTCTTTTCCCCTGCAGATGGCTGTTTTGACTCATGCTTTCCCTCTGTTCTCCGAAATGGGTCGAACAAACAGCGTCATGCCGTGCACAGCTGCTGAAAAAACTCGAGATAGCGTTCGGCACTGCGGGCGCAGGAAAATTCCTCGGCCATCCGTTGTCGTCCCTTCACAGACATCTCCTTCAGCAGGGAGCGATCATGGTAAAGCTTGCGAATCCGCTCGGCAATCAAATCCGCGCGCTGGGTCGGCACCACGAAGCCGGTGCCCCCTTCCAGGACCACCTCTTTTCCGCCGCCGGCAGTGGTAATCACCTGTGGTGTTCCGCAACCCATCGCCTCCATAACCGCACGCGGCAGTCCCTCGCCACTGATCGAAGGCTGAACAAGAACATCGGCGGCTGTAATCAGGCTCGGCACATCGTGTCGATAGCCGGTCACGTGAATCCTCTCACGCATCTGGCTGCCGTTTATCTGCTCCTGGTAGCTATCCATATTTTTCCCCACCAGGAGAAGGTGCAGATCCGGCAAATAGGCTAGAAGTTCAGCTGCTTCGAGCATGACCGGGATCCCCTTGCTCGGGCGGGCGTTGACCGCGCAGATCACCACGAATGCGGATCCGGAGATGCCAAACTCCGCAAGATCGGCGGCCTTGACCTGGTACCACTCCAGTCTGTGTCCCTTATGAATAGCCACAACCCGTTCCGGATGGCTCCAGACCCGGCTCGCCACATCCTCACGCACCGCTTCGGAGACGCACGCGACGCCGTCAACCCGCGGATGGAGATGGGTGAGATAAGCAGAGGGGTCGTGTCGATACAGGCCACCGGTCGTGCCACGGTAGGTCACCAGCTTGACCCGGTTCCCTAAGGCCGCGAATGCGCTGTTGGGTATCGCCTTGGAGTTGGTGGCGTAAAGAATATCGTAGCGCCGCGCCTGCAGCTCCCGGCGTATCGTCCCGATCGCGTGCAGCGACAGTTTCTTACGCACGTTCACGTCGACAACCCGCAGCCCTTCTTCCTCATAACGCCTGCCGTACTCGCTGTTGGCTTGAGTGAGAATGGTTACCAAGTGCCCGCGCCGGGCAAACTCGATAAACATTTCCCCCTCGGGGCGGATGCTGTTAAACGAGCTGGTGGAATCTGTAACGATCAGGATGTTCATGAATACCTTGTCGGCCTTCCCCTGTGACACTATGCCCGAGGAGGTAAGCCGTTGCTACGCCTGGTCGAGAGGCGTCGCCTCGTCTATCAGCATCACCGGGATTTCATCCCGCACCGGGTAGGCCAGCTTGCAGGCCGGGCAAATGATCTGTTGCTCTGCTTGTCGATAGTCGACCTCCCCCTTACATGCCGGGCAGGCCAGGATATCGAGAAGCTCCTTGGAAAGTGTCATGGCTTGTTCATCCTTAAAGTGCAAATACTGCTGCAAAAGTCTGTCGAGCGTTTCGACACCTTGCGTGACATGCACCTCCAGAGGGAGGGCGACGCAGGGGCAGGGAAGCTCGACATCGAGTAACTTGACCGCATCCTTTTCGGTGGTGACCAGCAGCTCTACCCCGGATGCCAGCTCGCGCAGGCGCGCAATCTCTGTCTCCCCGTAGGCGCTGTGGTCCGGAAACGCTAACCGCTGAGCAATCTCTACCCCGCGGGAGGAGAGTGCGTCGAAAAAGGAGTCCGGATGGGCAATGCCGCAAAATGCGGCGATCGACATGCCTTGCATGTCCGCAAAACTCAAGGTTCCCCCCTCAAGACTCCACCCCTGTCCGGCAATCCGGTGTTCGGAGGCCAGCAACGGCTTGCCGTGCAAAGAGGTCGCTTGCGGTAGCTCTGTACAGCGGGTCAGCATCACCGCCGATGCACGTTGCAGCGCCGCCGGAAACTCGCGCATTATCCCCGCCGGAAGCGGCAGGCCGTTGCCGAGCGGGGATTGCGCATCGAGCAGCACCAGATCCAGGTCCCGAACCACGGCCAGGTGCTGAAAACCATCATCGAGCACCACGACCTCCGCACCGAGTTGCAGCGCCCGCTCAACACCATCGGCCCTGCGTGCGGCAACCACCACGATAGCCTGCGGGTTGCGACACGCCAGCAGATACGGTTCATCACCAGCCTGGCGGGGGGAGAGCAACGTCCCGGCCCCGTGACTGACGACTTCAACCGGCGCCTTCACGTGGCGACCGTAACCGCGGCTCACCACTGCCGGGGTCACCCCCAAAGCCAACAGACGCTTGACCAGCAGATCCGTCACCGGGGTCTTGCCGGTGCCGCCAACCGTCAGGTTGCCGACTGAAACCACCGGCACCGGCGCACGGTAACGTCGCGCCAGCCCCCCAAGAAAAAACCGTTCGCGCAGCCAGAGCAGACTCCCATAGAGCAGCGACAAGGCCAGCAAAGGACCGAACCCCACCTTTTCCAAAGGCGTAACGGGGCCGTGGTCGACAAGACGGCGATGCCATCGTTCGCAGGACGCGCGAAGATTCATGACGCCCCCAGACTGTTGCGCAAGGCCTCGAACGTCCGCCGCGCGGCACCGGCGTGCTCAGCGTAGACTGCGGCTCCATGCTGCCCGATCCGCTCACGGAGGTCTTTATCCAGCAGCAGCCGTTCAACCTCACCGGCGAGATTTGCGGCTACCACGCGCACACCACCCTCGGCTTCGAGCAACAACCCCGCGATCTGTTTGATGTTCTGGGTGTGCGGCCCGAACAACACCGGCTTGCCGAGCATACTCGCCTCCAGGACGTTGTGCCCTCCGATCGGCACCAGGCTGCCCCCGACGAAGACCACATCGGCACAGGCATAGAGTTTGAGCATCTCGCCCAGGGTATCAACGATCAACACCTGCTCGGGGCTCAGCGAGGAGCGCTCCCCGGTAACGCTGCTGCGCAGTATCGGCTCCAACCCGGCGGCCACAACCAACTCGGCGACACTGTCCGCCCGCTCCGGGTAACGGGGCACCAGTACCAGGTTACATGCCTGTCCCTTGGCAAGCAGAGTCGTAAACGCTTCCAGGACTAACTGTTCTTCCCCCTGTCGGGTGCTCCCCGCAACCCAGATCAGGCGCGCCTCAGGCAAAGCCAGGTCGCTGCAGATCCGATTGACTTCGGCACTGGAAAAATCCGGCGCCGGCAGATCAAACTTCATGTTGCCGGTGACCTCGATGGCTTCCGAGGCTGCGCCGAGACGCACGATTCTAAGTGCATCCATCCGGCTCTGCATGCAGAAGTGGGTGAAGTTCCCCAGCAAGGGGGCCAGAAACCGCTTGACCATCAGGTAGCGCGGGAAAGAACGATCGGAGATCCTGCCGTTAACCATCAACAGCGGAATCCCCCGTTGCGACACCAGGCGTACCAGATTGGGCCATATTTCGGTCTCGACCAGCAACACGGCCTGCGGCTGGAGTTGACGCAGGGCCCGTTTCACCAGGAACGAGATATCGAACGGCAGGAAAATGCACAGGTCGACTTCTTCGAGAGACTGCCCGATCTCTTTACCGGTAAAGGTCATGCATGAGAGCAGCAGCACCGCATCCGGGTTCGCCTGGCGCATTTCCTTGAGCAGCGGCAGGCAGGCACGGACTTCACCGACAGACACCGCGTGCACCCACAGCAGGCGCTTCCCGGCAAAAGGCTGCAGACGCTGCGGCGCATAGATGGCCAACCGCTCGCAGACCCCTTCCCACAAGCGCCCGTAACGTGCCCCCTTGTAAAGGGCATAGGGGAAGAGAATCGCGGCAGCCAGGGTCATGATGAGGTCATACAGCCGATACACCATGTCTCTCCAGCTGATCAATGGCACGTTGGGTGTTCAGATCAAGGGCCTTTTGCACCCGCACGTGGAAATCCTCGAAGGTCTCATTTTCGCCACAGTAAAGCGGTTCTCCATAGGCGTAGACGGCCCGGCAAAACGGATAGGGAAGCAAAAAACGATCCCAGGACGCAAAACGATGCCCTCGACTGGCGACAAAGGCCATCGGCACAATCGCACGCCGGGTCAATTTGGCCAGCTGCGCGACCCCCTCCTTGGCTTCGTGCCGTGGCCCCTTGGGGCCATCGGGGGTAATCGCAAGATCGTACGGGGTCTTGGCCAGGCGCACCATTTCACGCAGTGCACGAGGGCCACCGCGGCTCGACGAACCGCGCACTGCGCCCTGGCCGAGAAACTCCATGGTCCGCGCAATCAACTCCCCGTCCTTGGAACGGCTGATCAGGATACGGGTCCCGGGTCCCTGGTAGCCCGACGCCATCAACAGTAGCTGGTCATGCCAGAAACTGATAATCACCGATTCGCCCTTCTTCCAGATCGGCTTGACACTATCCAGGCCGATGGTTTCACTGCGCACCAGCATGTGGATCAAGCGGATCAGGCCGGCAGCCAGCCATGGCAGAAGGGTGAACACCACCCAGTTTTTGCGTACTTCTGCCATCCCCTAATCCTTAAACTGCATATCATAGAGGCGCTTGTAAATCCCGCCGTTTTGTAACAGCTCCTGATGCCGTCCATGCTCGACGATATGTCCCTTGTCCAGCACCAGGATCTTATCGGCATGCATGATGGTCGAGAGTCGATGGGCAATAACCAGAGTAGTGCGATTCTGCATCAGGTTATGCAGGGCCTGTTGCACCATCGCCTCGCTTTCGGTGTCGAGTGCACTGGTCGCTTCATCCAGAATCAAGATCGGTGCATCGCGCAAAATCGCCCGGGCGATACAAACACGTTGTCTCTGGCCGCCGGAAAGGCGCACGCCACGATCGCCGATCACGGTTGCGTAGCCCTCGGGTAGCTGGCGAATGAAATCGTCGGCATACGCCTGCCGAGCAGCCTCTGCAACGTCCTTCTCGCAAACTTCGTCACGTCCGTAGGCAATATTCCCGGCCACCGAATCGTTGAACAGGAAGGTCTCCTGGTCGACCAAGGCCAGGTTGGCGCGCAAGCTGTCGAGAGAGACCTCTCGAATGTCCTGCCCATCGATACGAATCGATCCGAATGAGACATCGTAGAAACGGTTGAGCAGACCAACAACCGTGGTTTTCCCGGCGCCGCTTGAACCGACCAGAGCAACAACCTCGCCGGGAGCCGCCGTGAAAGAAATATCCTCGAGTACAGCTTCGTCGTCATAGGCGAAGCCGACCCGGTCAAACACCACCTCACCCCGTACCCTGGGCATTTCAATGGCGTCCTGCCGGTCCTGGATTTCCAGCGGTTCGGAACGTAATTCGAATACCCTTTCGGCAGCGCCGAGCGCCTGCTGCACCCGGTTGTAGAGCTTGGAGAGTTTCTTGGCCGGGGTGTACATGAAAATCACCGCAGCGATGACCGAGAAGAACTCCCCCTGGGTCAGGGTCCCGACGAACACCCGATGCAGACCGTACCAGGCAACGCCGGCACCCCCGAGCGCCCCGAAAAATTCCATCGCCGGAGACGATGCGGCGTCATACTGGATCACCTTGCTGATGAAACTGTAATAGGCGTTGTTCTGCCGGCGGAACTTGCGGTCTTCGTCCTCTTCGGTTCCAAACGATTTAATGACCTTGATTCCGGAAAGGGCCTGTTCGAGAACCATGGTCACATCACCCATAGCCGCCTGCCCGCGCCGTGAATAGCCCTTGATCCGCTTCCCGATCGCCGACGCCGGACCACCTGCCAACGGCAGGATGACGAAGGCGATAGCCGCCAGTTTCCAGTCGGTGTAAAAAGCCACCCCGGTCAGGGCCACCAGGGTCATTCCCTCCTTGAGCAGACCGACCAAAACCTCCGCGACCGCCGACTGCATAATGGTGACATCGTTGGTAACACGCGACATGATCGAGCCGGTGGAGCTACGCGAGAAATACCGCATCGAAAGCGACAGGGTATGCCCAAACACCTCGTCACGGATGTCGCGCATCACCAGCTGCCCAACGGTGCGGATAAAGTATTCCTGGAAGTAACGGGCGCCCCCCTTGAACAGGGCCAGGCCAATCACCATCAGCGGCACCCACTTGATCAGGTCTGCGCGAACCTCCACCACGATCCAGTCGATAAACGGTTGCACCAGTTTGGCCGCCACCGCATCACTGCCAGCCACCCCGACCGAGGCAATCACAGACAGGATCAGACGCCCACGATAGGGGCGCACGTAGTTGAGAAGGCGACGATAAATATGCCAATCGATTTGTGCCATCAGTTCTCTCTTGTATCCCGCCGGCCACGTGCCAGCTGCGAAGCAATCTGCGCAACCCTGGCCGAGCAGCCGGGCTCGCCCATGAGCTCGCGGACCTCGTCGAGTCCAGAGATCATCGCCTCTCGATAGACGTCATCGTTTAGAATGCGCAAAATATCCTCCGCCAACGACTGAGGAGTCGCATCGGCCTGAAGACGCTCAGGGACAACCTCGCGCCCAGCGACAATATTGGCCAAGCTGACCTGTGGCAGCGTGACCAGGCGCCGTCCGATGAAAAACGACAGCGGCGCCGCGCTGTAGGTAATGACCATCGGAGTCCCGGTGAGTGCAATCTGCAGGGTCACCGTCCCCGAAACCGCGATCGCCGCGTCACAGGCGGAAGCGATGTTATACACCTCTTCGCCGACGGCGATGATCGGCACGGCGAAATCCTTAAGACGTCCCTCGATAACGGTTCGGTCGAGGCTGTCTGCCATAGACATGACGAACTGCGCCTCGGGCATCGCTGCGCGGATCAGCTCGGCCGCGGCAACGATCTTTTCGAAGCTGTAGCGGATTTCGCTTCGCCGGCTCCCCGGAAACAGCCCGATCAGCGGTTTTTCGGCATCCAGTCCATGCTCTGCACAGAACGTCTCGCGCGTCTTGTTGACACGAAAGCCATCCATCAGAGGATTTCCGACGTAGCTGACCGGCAACGCGTAATCGGCATAGCACTCGTCTTCGAAGGGGAAGATCGTCGCCAGGTGGTCAACCCGCTCCGCGAGTTGCTTGGCCCTACCGCTACGCCACGCCCAGACCTTGGGACTGATGTAGTAGAGCACCGGTATCCCTGCCCGCTTGGCGACCCGTGCAAAACGGAGGTTGAAGCCGGGGTAGTCGATCAGTATCACCAGATCGGGCCTGCGCTCACCGTAAAGAGCCTGCTTGAGTGTGCGGAATGCACGCAAGATTGTCGGCATATGGAGGGCGACTTCAACCAGCCCCATCACGGCCAGTTCTTCCGCCGGAATGAGGACTTCGCACCCTTCGGCGGCCATGCGCTTGCCGGCTACGCCAGAAAAAACAAGACCGGGATCGACCTCGCGGGCCGCCCGGATGAGATTGGCACCGTGCAGGTCACCGGAGGCTTCACCGGCGACCACAAGTACGTGGCGCTGATCACTGTGCTTGATCATTACTATCCCGACAGAGTTCGCACAGGGGCTATCCTGCGCCGACAGTCGTCCAGAAAATGGCCCTTAGCGGGCCACTCCTCGCTCACTACCGCGAATAAAGTCTGCAAACACCATCACCTCTGGAACATTTCCGTACTCTGCATCAATACGTGCAAGCGCCTCTTCCTGCTTGAGGTTGGCACGGAATACCAGCTTATACGCCCCCTTAATCGCGGAAAGCGCCTCACGTGAGAAGCCACGGCGCTTGAGCCCCACCAGGTTCAGCCCGATGGTCTTGGCCCGGTCCCCCTGTGCCAGGGTGTAAGGGGGAATATCCTGCGCAACCATCGACCCCCCACTGAGCATCACGTGGCAACCGATGCGGCTGAATTGATGTACCGCACTCAAACCACCGAGAATGGCGGCATCATCGACGATAACGTGCCCGGCAAGCGTCGCGGCGTTGGCCAGAATCACCTGGTTTCCCACCCTACAATCGTGAGCCACGTGCGAATATGCCATAAACAGGTTGTCGTTGCCGATCACGGTCTCACCGCCCCCGTCCCCGGTCCCGCGATGCAGGGTCACGAACTCGCGAATCTGGTTGCGGTCCCCGATCTTCAAAACGGTCTTCTCCCCGGCGAATTTCAGATCCTGGGGAGCCGCTCCGACAGAAGCAAACTGGAAAATGCGATTGTCGCATCCGATTTCGGTCCAGGCGTCGATCACCACATGGGGTCCGACCGTCGTGCCGGCACCAATCGACACCCCCTCACCGATAACCGCATAAGGACCGACCTCGACAGATGGATCAAGCTGAGCACTCTCGTGAATAATTGCCGTGGCATGGATCATGGGCCACCCCCTTTACATTTTTACGAAGGTTGCTTTGAGGTCCCCTTCGGCCACCAGGGTCTCACCGACATAGGCTTTACCGGTAAAGCAGTAAATACCACGGCGACAGTTGGTCATCTCGATATTGATCCGCAGGGTATCCCCCGGGAGTACCGGCTTACGGAAGCGTGCCTTGTCAATCCCGGTGAAGTAGGTCACCAACTCCTGGTCCTCACCTTCGCTGTGACGGATGAAGGCACCAGCCACCTGGGCCATCGACTCAATGATTAAAACTCCCGGCATGATCGGATGCCCAGGGAAGTGCCCCTGGAAAAACGGCTCATTGATGGTGACGTTCTTGAAGCCGTCGCAACGCTTCCCTTTTTCGATCACCTCAATGCGATCGACCAACAAAAAGGGGTATCGGTGCGGCAACAGTTTGAGAATCTGGTTGATATCGAGTTCCATGTCGCTCTAGTTCTCCTTAGCTTTCTGATCCTGTAGTGCGGCAACTTCCTTCTTCAGCCGCTGAATCTCACGCCGCATTTCAGGCAGGCGGGTGTAGACCTTCGCGGATTTAAGCCACTCCTTGTGCGGGATGGCCGGAGTTCCGGAAATAACTCCATCACCGGCATAGCTGCTCATCACCGCCCCGCGTGCGCCGACAGTGGTATTTGCACCAACCTTGAGGTGCCCTGCCACGCCGGCTTGCCCACCAAACGTACAATGTTTACCGATTTTGGTACTCCCGGCAACGCCGACCTGGGATACCAGGATGCAGTTTTCTTCAATTTCAACGTTATGGGCAATCATCACCAAGTTATCGATCTTGGAGCCCCGACCAATACGGGTTTCGCCAATCGCACCCCGATCGATGCAGGCATTGGCACCGATCTCGACATCGTCTTCAAGCACCACGGTCCCGACCTGCGGAATCGCAACGTAGCGTTCACCGTCGGGAGCATAGCCAAAACCGTCTGCACCGATGACGGCACCCGGCTGTAAAATGACCCGCTGGCCGAGAAGACACCCCTCGCGCACTACACTGTGCGCATGCAGCACACAGTCACGGCCGATCTCGGCGTCGCTATAGACGATCACCCCCGGATAGAGAATCGTCCCGGCACCGATGCGCGCCCCTCGCTCAACGACACAACCGGGGTGCACGGTAACCCCCTCCCCCAACTGCGCCTCGGGATGTACAAAGGCCCCGTCCAATACGCCTAACGGCTCCGGCCGTTTAACATGTAAATGAGCCTGAACTTTGGCCACCGCGAGATACGGGTTAGCACAAGTCAGCACGCTCATCCCTCCCGCTTCGACGCCAGGCGGTGCAATAACTGCGCTGGCGCGACAATCCTTCAGGTAAGCAAGGTACTTGGCATTACCCAGAAAGGTAATCTCACCGGGGACAGCATGCTCGATCGTCGCCAGCCGCTTGATCTCGAGCGAATCTTCACCGACAACCGCACCACCGACCAGATCGGCCAACTCTTTGAGCGTCGCCATAAACGACTCCCCGTATCCGTTACGTTATTTCTTGGCGTTGAGGACCTCGATGACCTGATCGGTCAGATCGACGCTCGCATCACCGTACAATACAGAGCTCTCGGTCTTCTCCAGGATCATAGTATAGCCACCCTTTTTACCGAGATCGGCGATGATCCCACCGAGCTCTTCGAGAATCTGGCGCGTATGGTAAGCGTCCTTCTGCTGCAACTCCTCCTCGACGTCCTTGGCGAAGCGTTGGAAGTCCTTCACCTTGCGCTGGAAGTCACGTTCCTTCTGGGCACGTGCGTCTTCGGAGAGCAGGATCGCCTGCTTCTCAAGGTCCTCCTTGAGTTTCTTCAGTTCATCCTGGCGTTTGTTGATTTCATCCTGGTAGCCCTTGAACTTCGCAGAGATTTCATCCTTGGCCTTCTGACCGGCCGTCGACATATTCAAAGCTTTCTGCAGGTCGACAAAGCCAATCTTCTGGGCCAGGGCGGGCGTAGCTACGAACAGCAGTGCAGCAATCAACAGGATCAGTTTTTTCATCTTCAAGCCTCCTTAAGGCAGTTTAGTTATGCTGTAAATTCTTTAAGTCTCGAAAAGGTGCTAGTAGAAGCGTCCAATGGTAAACTCGAAACGCATCTTGTCCTCATCGTCACGTTGGTCCAGATTCCAGCCCCACTCCAGGCGCAATGGCCCCATCGGACTCATCCAACGGATGCCGAAACCGGCACTGCGCCGCGCACTGGAGAACATATCTTCATCCTCCCCCCATGCATTTCCCATATCAAAGAACAGAAGCCCTTTGAGCTTTGCCTCTTCGACCAGTGGAAAGGTAAACTCGAGGTTGGTAAAGGCCTGCTTCACGCCACCAATCTTTTCATAATCGGTGGTGGTTATTGTCTCTCCGCTGATCGGGTCGACAGAGATCGAGTCAGTAGCAATCCGCGGCCCAACGCTGCGACTTTCAAATCCCCTGAGGGTCCTGATCCCTCCAAGGTAGAAGCGTTCGTCGATCGGAATCGGCTCGCCGTTGACCTCCTGAACATAGCCGGCCTGTCCATGTACGGAAAACACGGTCCCCCAGAACAGCGGCCAGAAATGGCGGTAATCCGTAATGTATTTGGCAAAGTTTTCGGTCCCGCCGATGCCGGCAAATTCGGCCGAAACCATCCCCACGTAGCCCGAGCTCGGATCGAGCCGAAAATCGGTCTTGTCGTAGGTCCATGAACCGTAGATGGACGACAGCACCGAGTCCCCTTCCTGACTCCGGATGGTCAGCGAGGCGTCGTCGTCAACATCGTAAATTTCCTTCTGTTCATAGCGGTAAATAAAGTAGGCCTTGCTGTATTCACCGGTCGGGAAGCCGATCTTGACGTCACCACCGAGCGCCTTCTTGGAATATTCATCGTACTCGCGCTCGGTATTATAGATATCGCCGCCGAGGGTCATGTTCGTGTCGAGGAAGTACGGTTCGGTCAAGCCGAGGTTGTAGGTGGTGCTGTCCTTGCTGAATGCTCCGGAGACGGACAGGGTCATCCCACGTCCGAGGAAATTCTTCTCCTCCACCGAGAGTTGTCCGATCACACCATCCACCGAGGAATACCCCGCACCGGCGCTGAAGGTGCCGGTCGGCCCCTCCTTGACCTTCACGTCGAGATCGATCAGTCCCGGGTCGTCGAGTTTTTCCTGGGTGACATCAACCTCCTCGAAGAAGCCGAGGTTGTTAACCCGTTGGCGACTCCGCTTGATCTGGCTGATGCTGTAAAGATCTCCTTCGGCGAGCTTCATTTCACGCCGGATAACCTTGTCGCGGGTCTTGGTGTTGCCATTGATGCGGATGTGGTTCACGTACACCTTGACGCCCTGCTCGACCTCGTAAGCCAGATGGACGATCTTTTCTTCCGGATCGATACGCGTCAGGGGCGCCACGTTGACGTAGGCGTAGCCGAGGTCGCCGAAGTGATCGTTCAGCGCGAAAACGCTCTCGCGCAGCTGTTCACGGCTGAATATATCGCCTTCCTTGAGCTTGGTCATGGTCAGCAGCTCGGACTTGTCCCCTTCGTATTCCCCCTTGAGGTCCACCTCCCCGGTACGAAACTGCTCCCCCTCGGAGATTTCGATGAAAATATTCAGAGATTCACGGTCATCACTCAGGGTAACCAACGGTTCCTTGACGTCGACCCTGACGTAGCCCTGGTTAAAATAGGCATCCTTGATAATTTCGACGTCGGTATCAAGAACCTCCTGCTGAAAAGTCCCGCGATCGGTCAACCAGGAGAGGAACCAGCGTTCCTTGGTCTGCATGATATCCTTGAGATCATCCTCATCGAGCACCGTGTTCCCTTCGATAAAGATCTCGTCGACCAGAACCTTGGCCCCTTCTTCAATCTTGAACAACAGGGTCGCCTCGTTGCGATCGTTGTTGTCGAGCTCCGGAACAATCTCCGCCGCGTAGTAACCTTCTTCGACATAGGCCTTGCGGATCGCCTCGATCCCCTCGCGCGTTTTGCCCGGATCGTAAATGCTCGGGGTCTTGATGGCGAGCAATGGTCTTAACTTGCTATCTTCGAGCTCCTCGTTCCCCTCGAACTTGATTCTGCGCACCAGCGGTCGCTCCACGACCAGGTAAGTAAGGATCTTCTTCCCTTCTTCCTCGTTGAATTCAGCGCGGACATCGCTGAACTGACCGAGGGCGAAGATGGCCCGAATATCTTTTTCAACGGCCTTCTCAGTAACCGTTCCCGGTTGCGCCGTAACAGCTGCCGCGACCGCCGCGCGATCGACCCGCTGCGTACCACGCAACAAAACCTCATCAACCTGCACGTCACCCGCCATGGCGATCTGCGCCATGAGCAGCAGTAAGGTCGTCCCAATCAATATGAATCGCATAATGCGCAAAACCCGTCCTGTCATGAAAATAAGTTGCGAATTATAGCCTGATCACTTCGCGGCTGTAAACGCTCAAGCCTCCAGCCGACCATCACGCATATGCAGCATACGATCAAGACGGCCAGCGAATTCCTCGTTGTGTGTCACGACCACCATGGTCAAACCATGCTCGACATGCAGCTTGTCGAGCAGATCGAAAATCCCCCGCGAGGTTCTGCTGTCGAGATTTCCCGTCGGTTCATCAGCCAACAGCAGTCGTGGAGACTGCATCAAGGCGCGGGCAATAGCAACCCGTTGCTGTTCCCCGCCCGACAACTGGCCCGGGCGATGATCGAAACGATGGTCCAACGAGACTTGTGCAAGCAGCTCGCGAGCGCGCTGTGACGCCTCATCGCGCCCAGCACCACCAATCAGGGCCGGCATCATCACGTTCTCCAGCGCACTGAACTCGGGCAGCAGCTGATGAAACTGGAACACAAAGCCAACCTTGCGATTGCGAAAACGGTCCAGCGCCTGCCCCTGCAGGGTATAGATGTCTTCCCCGTCAATCGAGACACGGCCGCTCGAAGGACAATCGAGGCCTCCGAGCAGGTGCAGGAAGGTTGTCTTGCCTGCTCCCGATGCACCGACGACCGCAACCCGGTCACCCGCCGGGACCGCAAGGTCGATATCCCTGAGGACATCGACAACCTCCGAGGAGGTGGTGAACTGTTTGCTCAAACCTTCGATTCGGATCATGCCGTCCCCTACTCGTAGCGCAACGCTTCGGCGGGATCCATCTTGGCCGCACGCCGGGCTGGATAAACCGTCGCCAGCAGGCAGATACCGAGAGATACCGCCACCACCGCCAGCACATCGCCGCCTTCAACGGTTGAGGGGAAGGTCGCGAGCCCATAGACTGCCTGATCAAAAATCTTCACCTGCAGCAGGTTCTCGAGCCCCTTGATCAGCGGGTCAGCGTTCCAGGCGAGCAAAAGCCCGATCAAGGTACCGAGACCGGTACCGACCACGCCGATAACCAGACCTTCGAGCACGAAAATCTGCGTGATGCTGCGCGAGGTCGCCCCCATGGCGCGCAAGATAGCGATATCCTTGTGCTTTTCCATCACCACCATGATCAGGGTGGTGGCAATATTGAAGGCTGCGACCAGCACGATGATGGTCAGGACGATAAACAGGCCAAGCTTTTCCAAGCGCAACGCGGAAAGGAATGAACCGAACAGGTCCTCCCAGGAACGGACCACGGTCGGAAAGGCGAACTTTTCCTGCAGTTGCAGTGCAACCGGCTGCGCCTGATCGTAGGAAACCACCTCGATGTCGATGCCGCTGACCCGACCCTGCTCCTCGAAGAAGCTCTGCGCGGTTGCCAGGGAGGTATAGGCGTAGAAGGTATCCATCAGGGAGCTGCGCTGATGAATCACGCCGACAACCTGGAACGGCTTCATCTTCGGCACCATACCGAAAGGTGAAAGCGTGAACAGCGGGGGAATGACGTTGACGCGGTCACCGACGGTGACACCGAGGGTACTGGCCGCATCGAGGGGGATGATGATGCCCGGCAGCTTGCGCTCCCCGTCGAACACCAGCTCTTCAGCGGTTAACCCCTCAAGGGTCGCTATCTCCTGCGCAAACGCCTTGTGGCCACGCTCGACCCCCTTGACGCTCACCGCGGTGACATTGCGCTTGGAAAGCAGCATCGCCTCACGCGAAACGAAGGGAGAAGCCTCCTTCACCGACGGCAGCGCACGTGCCGCCTCGACCATCTTATGGTAGTCCTCGAGACTTTCCCCATAGCGCTGGACCAACACGTGCGGAACATTGCCGAGGATCTGCTTACGCACCCCGTCGTGAAAGCCGGTCATCACCGCCAGCACCACGATCAACGCGGCAACACCGAGCGTCACCCCAGCGATGGAGATGAAGGAGATCACCGATATAAAGGTCTGTTTACGTTTGGCCCGCAGATAGCGCAGGCCGACAAACCATTCGTAGCCCATAGTCGTCCTAAGGGAAAATGTCGTTCAATTTAAAGGTGCCCATCACAGCCCTCTGCAGAAACTCCGGGTTGATCAAACGTGACCAGATGCAAGGCGTCCGTCGCCCGAGCAGCGAGGCGTAGCGCAAGCTACGTCGCAGCGTCGAGGGCAAGGGGAACGCCGCAAATGGTTGCGTTTCATCACCCCTTATTTTCGGGGCGCAGCTGCGGGAACAGAATCACGTCGCGGATCGAGGCCGAATCGGTGAGCAGCATCACCAAACGGTCGATACCGATCCCCTCGCCGGCTGTCGGCGGCAGGCCGTACTCCAGCGCCCGGATGTAATCCTCGTCCATGGCGTGGGCCTCCTCATCACCTGCTTCCTTCTCCTCGAGCTGTTTAACAAAACGCTGCTTCTGGTCATCCGGGTCGTTGAGCTCGGAGAAGGCGTTGGCCAGCTCGCGGCCAACAATGAACAGCTCGAAGCGATCAACGATCTCGGAGTTGTCGTCGTTCATTCTTGACAGCGGTGAGACCTCGGTCGGGTACTCGGTGATGAAGGTCGGATTCCAGAGCTTCGGCTCGGCGACCTCGTCAAAAACCTCGGTGAGCAGCTTGCCGTAGCCGATGTTCTTGTCGAGCTCAAGACCGAGCTTCTCGGCATAAGCGAACAGCTTGTCGCGATCCTCGATATCTTCCAGCGAAATGTCGCCATACTTGGCCACCGCCTCACGCACCGTCAGGCGATCCCAGGGTGCCGTCAGGTCAACTTCTTTGCCGCCATACGGAATCTTCAGCCCGCCGCAGACTTCCTGCGCGACATGGCAGATCAACTCCTCGGTGAAGTCCATCAGGTCATGGTAGGTGGCGTAGGCGCGGTAGAACTCCATCATGGTGAACTCGGGGTTATGCTGAATCGAGATCCCCTCGTTGCGGAAGTTGCGGTTGATCTCAAAGACCCGCTCAAAACCGCCGACCACCAGACGCTTCAGGTAGAGTTCCGGAGCGATGCGCAAAAACAGGTCCATCTTCAGGGTGTTGTGGTGGGTAATGAACGGCTTGGCAGTCGCTCCACCGGCGATCGGCTGCATCATCGGGGTCTCAACCTCGAGGTAGCCGTGCTCCTCCATGTAGCTGCGCAGCAGGCGGATAATACGACTGCGCGCCTGGAAGGTCTCACGTACCTCGGGATTGACGATCATGTCGAGATAGCGCTGGCGGTAGCGGGTCTCGACGTCTGTCAGCCCGTGCCATTTCTCCGGCAACGGCCGCAGAGACTTGGTCAGTAGGCGCAGGGAGGTGGCGCGCAGGGAGAGTTCACCGGTCTTGGTGCGAAATGGCTGTCCACTGAGACCAACAATGTCACCTAGATCGAGGGTGCCGAACAGCGCGAAGGCCTCATCGCCAATCTTGTCCTTACCGACGTAAACCTGCAGACGTCCGCTGCGATCCTGGAGCTGGATGAAGGCCGCCTTGCCGAAATCGCGGCGCGCCATAATCCGCCCGGCCACGGTATAGACCTGTTCACCACCCTCGAGAGCCTCCTTATCGTCCTCAGCGTGAGCTGCGGCAACATCCCCGAGCACATGGGTGGTCTTAAAATCGTTCGGGAAAGGATTGAGCCCCTGGGCCCGCAATTCCTGCAGCTTTTCGCGACGCTGCTTTTCCAAGTTACTGAGATCGTCCATTTTTTCTTGTCAAATCCTTAGGTTAGTCGCGGCGCACCATACCGTTCGCACCTTCGAGCGGTCAAGCGCCATTTTCGCAGTCAGAAGTGTAGAAACGCACACCGTCCGCTATGGGAGCAGATACCAGATCGCGTCATAGGCCATCGTTGCCAACGTCGTCGTCCCGTCCGTCACGGTCAGGGTCACAAAATTCTTGCCCGGATTCAGGGTGACATCCTTGCTCCAGACCCCACCTTCACAGGGAGACACCAGCGCCTGGTCCTGATTATTGAACAGCAACGACACTGCCGCTCCCGCCTCGCAGGTCCCGCTCAGCGTGATGGCATCATCGAGGCGATTGGCCGGATCCTCGGGGTTCGTTCCCGACTCGACCACCTCAAACGGTTGCGGATCGATACCGGCAACCGGATAGACGACGCCTGTTCCGGTGATGTTATAGGTCAGGGAGCTTGAATGCGTACCGTTGTCGTAGCTCACCTCGACCAGGTAGAGATCATCCTCCTCCGCCGATAGAACCGCCGGAAGATCAAAGGTGGCGATCCAGCGCCTGGCGTAAACAGGGTCATTGGCAACGACTACGGGAAGCGATATCTCATCGGCAACCTGGGTCACCGTCACCGTCGGCAGGCCACCATCGGCCACGGTTCCCATGATCTGGTAATCACTAAAATCCGACACGGTCATCACCGGGCTAAAAACCTGGTCGATAGCCAGGAAGTCATAGTAGATGGTCAGGAACAGGGTCTGCTGGTTGCCCTTGGCGTCACTGGCCGTCACCGCAACGGCATTGCCTCCAGGCTGCAGGCCGCTGATCTCGAAACTCCAGGTATCTCCGGTGGCACTTGTTCCCGCAAGGAGCGGAGTACTCGCTGTCAGATCATCGGCCACTGCGATCTCGATCGTAGCACCGACATCGGTATCAACCTTGAGCGTCGCGGTATCACTGGTAAAAAAGAAGACACTACCGGCGCTGACATTGATCTGCGGGGCAACAATATCCCCCTGTTCGTCTCCGCACCCCGACAAAATCGACAGCGCAACCAACATCACCAGCAAACAGGTCAGCCTGAGGTGAAAAAAAACTCGTCTTGAATCCATACTAAATATCTCCAGCGTCGATTGAACGTGTAAACAGATCCTAGGACTGGCTGAGCAGGTAAGCCTCGATGAAACCATCCAGGTCGCCATCGAGAACCGCATCGGCATTGCCGACCTCGTAGCCGGTACGGTGATCCTTGACCATGCGGTAGGGATGCAGCACGTAGGAGCGGATCTGCGACCCCCAACCGATTTCCTTCTTGTCGCCACCAATATTGGCGGCCTCCTCGTCCTTCTTCTGGCGCTCCAGCTCATAGAGGCGGGCCTTGAGTTGCTTCATGGCCACGGCCTTGTTCTTGTGTTGAGACCGCTCGTTCTGACAGGCGACCACGGTCCCGGTCGGGATATGGGTGATGCGGATCGCCGAATCGGTTTTGTTGATATGCTGGCCACCGGCACCGCTGGCACGGTAGGTATCAATCTTGAGGTCTTTATCGTTGATCTCGACCTCAATGTCGTCGGGCAGCTCGGGAAACACGAATACCGAGGAAAACGAGGTGTGACGCTTGGCATTGGAGTCGAAGGGGGAAATCCGCACCAGACGGTGAATGCCCATTTCGGCGCGCAGCCAACCGTATGCAAAATCGCCCTGCACGGTAAAGGTCGCGCCCTTGAGGCCCGCCTCGTCACCCGGTTGGTAATCAGTGAATTCGGTCTTGTAGCCCTTTTTTTCACAGAAACGCAGGTACATGCGCAGCAGCATATCGGCCCAATCCTGAGCCTCGGTCCCTCCGGCGCCGGCGTTGATACTCACGATCGCATCGCTGGAATCGTATTCGCCCGAGAGCATGCGCGCAAACTCCATCTTGCCGACGCTGCGCTCCAGCTCCGGCAAGGCGTCCTGCACCTCCTGGCGGGAGTCTTCATCCTCGGCTTCTTCACCGAGTTCGACCAGCACCTGCAGGTCTTCAAGCTGCTTGGCGGCCCCCTCCCAGTCCTCGACGATCTTTTGCAACGAGGTTCTCTCGCGGAGACGTTCCTGGGAAAGGTCCCCCTGGTCCCAGAAATCGGGGCGGGCTATTTCCGCCTCCAACTCCCCGACACGCTCTTTCTTGGCCTCAATGTCAAAGATACCTCCTCAGCTCGGTGAGCTTTTCATCTAAAGAGGCCAGCTGTTCTTTTTCCTCACGAAACATCCAAATATCTCCTAGCGACAGGCCTTCTCCCTGCAATCAGGCTGTTTGCCTGCTACCTATTATGCATAAGCGGGGCATTATATCGACACCGCCACCAAGGGGCAAGCTTTCATCTCACAACGAATATAGTTATAAGTCTATAGACGAAAAATGACACATGATGGCCCGCATCGGCACCCCCCACCGTGCCCCATACGCCACCCTCCATCCGCAGGCAGGTATGAGCTGTAATCCGCGACAATCGCTGAAGGTCCTCATCGGCGGGCTGACCGCCCTGGTCATCGCCATGGGTATAAGTCGCTTCGCCTATACACCGCTGTTGCCAATTATGCAGAGCGATGCTGGGCTCACAGACGAATTGGCCGGCTACCTCGCGTCGATCAACTACGCGGGATACCTGCTCGGAGCCCTCTGGTTAATCTGGCGACCACCGGGCAACCAGGCAACAACACCGCTACGCCAGCAGCTGCTCCTGAATATCGCCTCGACCCTGTGCATGGGGCTAACCAGCAGCTATCCACTCTGGAGCGCACTGCGTTTTGTCGGCGGCTTCAGCAGCGCCATGATCTTCGTGCTCGCCTCCGGCGTGGTCCTTCAGCACCTGGCCCTCCATCAACGCCAGTCCTGGTCCGGATGGCTCTACTCGGCAATCGGCATCGGTATCATTCTCTCCGCCATTGTTGTCCCGCCACTGGGGAGTCTTTTCGGCTGGCGCGTAAGCTGGTTCAGCCTCGCCCTGCTCTCCTTCTTGCTCGCCTACCCGGCTTACCATTGGCTTGAGCCGCACCACCCACCCCCGACAGCCGCGGATCATGCCGCTGACAAACCTCGGGGCCGCCACATGCTCCCCTGGCTAACGGCGGCCTATTTCTGCGCCGGCTTCGGCTACATCATCACCGGGACCTTCCTGGTTACCATGCTGAAACGGATGCCCGGACTCGAGAACTCATCCACTCTCGCCTGGTTGATCGTAGGCCTTGCCGCGGCCCCCTCCAGCATCCTGTGGATGAAACTGGGGCTACGATTCGGAGCGGTTAAAGCCCTGATCGCCGCCTACATCGTCCAGGCGCTCGGCATCACCCTCCCTGTACTTTCGGCTTCGCTCACCGGAAACCTGCTTGGCGCGGCCTGCTACGGGGGGACCTTCATGGGGATCGTGACTCTGAGCATGCATTGCGGACGCACGCTCACACCGGAGAGCCCGCATCGCACCATCGGTATACTGACCGCCGCCTTTGGTGCAGGACAGATCCTCGGCCCGGCGATCGCTGGGCTGATCGCATCCCGCACTCAAAGTTTTACTCCCGCCCTCTACGTCGCAGCGCTGGTGATCATTCTCGGAGCCCTGTGCCTGGCGTGGGGAGCTCTGCACGATAAAGGCCAAGCAATAAACCACTGATAAAGGAGAAGCCTAGATGCCCTTCGTCAAGATCTGTATCACGCGTGAAAACGAACCGATCACCCGGGAACAGAAACAGGCACTCATCGCCGGAGCCACCGACCTGCTCAAGAAGGTCATCAACCGCGGCCCATCGACCACCGTGGTCGTGATCGAGGAAGTCGACACCGACAATTACGGCGTCGGCGGAGAATCGATCACCCTGCGTCGCGCACGGGAAACCTGAGACCGCCTGATTACCCGTCAAACAACCACCAGCGGGTAGCCATTCACATCGGTTTTATGATACAAGTTGTACCCGCACCCAAAACCGGGTTTTAATCCGTATACGATATCTTCAAAATGTATGCTGTATACAAAATAGGGGTTGTCAAATCGGGCTGAGCTGGCTATTATGACGCCCGGTTTTTTTCCAAAATTCTTTCAAAGAGGGATGTTGGCATGCGATGGTATCAAACATCAGTTGGTAGGAAGATCGTCATGGCAATATCGGGCCTGATCATGGTCGGGTTCGCTGTTGTCCACATGCTCGGTAACTTTGCAATCTTTGCAGGTGCCGATGCCATTAACGCCTATGCAGGCAAGCTCCATTCACTTGGACCTGGTCTGTGGCTCTTTCGCGCCGTTATGCTCGGCGCCGTGGTTCTCCACATCTGGCAGGGGGTTTCGCTGACCTTTGAAAACAGCAGCGCCCGCCCGGTTGGCTACAAGCAGAAACAGAACCTGAAAACCGGGTTCTCGGCAACGACCATGATCTACACCGGTCTGCTGCTTGCAGCCTTCATCATTTACCACCTGCTCCACTACACCGTAAGGGTCATCGACTCCAGCTATGCAAAGATGCTGCTTGCTGACGGTCACGGCATGGACGTGTACCAGATGGTCACCACCGGCTTCGGACACTCGTTCGCCGTAGTCGTCTACGTGGTCGCCATGATCATCTTGCTGCTGCACCTGAGCCACGGCATCGCGAGTACTCTCCAGTCGCTCGGCTTGAACAATGACAAGGTACAGCCCATCATCGAGATGGCAGGAAAGGCGCTCGCATTTGTCCTGCTCGTCGGCTTTGCCGCCGTGCCGCTTTCCGTGCTTTTCGGCATCGTACATTAAGCATTAGGGGGAATAATCGTGATACTCGACGGTAAATGTCCTACTGGACCGATTCAGACTTCGTGGGATCGCCACCGCTTCGACCTGAAGCTGGTCAATCCCGCCAATAAACGTAAATACAAGATCCTGGTTGTTGGTACCGGCCTTGCCGGTGGCGCTGCAGCTGCTTCGCTCGGCGAACTCGGCTACAACGTCGAAGCCTTCTGCTACCAGGACAGCTCGCGCCGTGCGCACTCGATTGCTGCCCAGGGCGGCATCAACGCGGCCAAGAACTACCCGAGCGACGGCGACAGCATCTATCGCCTCTTCTACGACACCATCAAGGGTGGCGACTTCCGCGCCCGTGAAGCTGACGTCTGGCGTCTGGCTCAGGTGTCCAACAACATCATCGACCAGTGCGTCGCGCAGGGCGTTCCGTTTGCCCGCGACTACGCCGGTTACCTCGACAACCGCTCCTTCGGTGGCGCACAGGTTTCACGTACCTTCTACGCACGTGGCCAAACGGGTCAGCAGCTGCTGATCGGTGCCTACCAGGCGCTTGCCCGCCAGGTCAAGGCCGGCACCGTCAAACTGTTCGAGCGTCGTGAAATGCTCGACCTGGTGGTGGTTGACGGTGTTGCCAAAGGTATCACCTGCCGCAACATGGTCGACGGCACCATCGAGAGCTACTGGGGTGACGCCGTCATTCTGGCCACCGGTGGTTACGTCAACGTCTTCTACCTCTCGACCAACGCCATGGGCTGCAGCGTCACCGCCGCCTGGAAAGCTGCCCAGAAGGGCGCCTACATGGCAAACCCCTGCTACACCCAGATCCACCCGACCTGCATTCCGCAGACAGGCGATCATCAGTCGAAGCTGACCCTGATGTCCGAGTCGCTGCGTAACGACGGTCGCTGCTGGGTGCCGAAGAAGAAGGAAGACTGCGATAAGGCTCCGGGCGATGTCGCCGAGGAGGATCGCGACTACTACCTCGAGCGTAAGTACCCGTCGTTCGGCAACCTGGCTCCGCGTGACATCGCGTCGCGTGCCGCCAAGGAGCAGTGCGACGACGAGCGTGGCGTCGGCCCCGGCAAGCGTGGTGTCTACCTCGACTTCCAAACCGCCATCGACCGCGTCAGCGAGGCCACCATTGCCGAGCGTTACGGCAACCTCTTCCAGATGTATGAGAAAATCACCGACGAGAACGCCTACAAGCGCCCGATGCGTATCTACCCGGCCCCCCACTACTCGATGGGCGGCCTGTGGGTCGACTACAATTGCATGAGCAACATCCCGGGTCTGTTCGTTCTCGGTGAGGCCAACTTCTCGGTCCACGGCGCCAACCGACTCGGCGCTTCGGCACTGATGCAGGGTCTGGCTGACGGTTACTTCGTCATCCCCTACACCATCGCCGGCTACCTGGCGACCGTAAAGCCCGGCGAAGTCAAGGAAGACCACGCTGCCTTCAAGCAGTCGGCCGACGAAGTTCAGGGCAAGCTCGACAAGCTCCTTAACATCAACGGCAAGAAGACCGTCTCCGAACTGCACCGCGAACTCGGCAAAGTCATGTGGGAGAACGTCGGCATGGCACGCTCCAAGGAGAGCCTCACCGAAGCCCTCAAGCGGATCCCCGAGATCCGCGACGAGTTCTGGAACAACGTTAACGTTACCGGTGGCCCCGGCGAAACCAACCAGCAGCTCGAAAACGCTGGTCGCCTGGCCGACTTCCTCGAATTTGCCGAAGTCCTCGCCAAAGACGCCCTGCACCGCGAAGAATCCTGCGGTGGTCACTTCCGCACTGAGCATCAGACCGATGACGGCGAAGCGATGCGTGATGACGAGAACTTCACCTATGTCGGCGCCTGGGAGTTCAAAGGCACGGACAAAGAGCCTGAGCTCCACAAAGAGCCTCTCAAATTCGAAAACGTCCATCTGGCCGTGAGGAGTTACAAATAATGAGCGGAACCATGAATCTGACACTGTATGTGTGGCGTCAGAAGGACGCCAAGGATAAAGGGAAGCTCGAGCGTTA